>NZ_JBEYIX010000003.1:0-330016 GCF_040636055.1 Micromonospora sp. NPDC006766
CGCAGACCTACCAGCACCCATCGTCGCCGACCTACTCGGCATCACCACCAACACCGCCCTCCGCTGGGCACGACACACCAACAGCGACTGGACCGCCTACCTCAACGCGCGAGGCCACGACACATGACACCACCAAACGAATACCGCACATGCCGAACAACGCCTCCTGCCACTAACACGGCGTGAGGCCGGCGCAGGTATGAGCGACCCACTGCCCGACCCGTTCGCGGACCAGCCCGACTGGGCGCCGCTACCGCCCCGGCCCATTGAGATCGTTCCCGCCACCGGCCGGATCGAGCTGCGCGGCCGGCGGGTGCTGGTCGGCCTACCCGGTCTCGGCTGGCGCGGCGACCTGCGCGCCGACGAGCGAGTGGTGCAGGGCAGCCGCACCTACGTGCCGGTCATTCCCGAGCACGAGTGGTACCGCGCCGAGTCCGAGCAGATGGAGGTGTTCGCACCGCTGGTACCGGTGGAACGGGTCTGGGTCGAGACGGTGGGCGAACGCCCGCCGGCCGGCCGCCCGGGCGAGCCGGGCCTCCGGCTGGTCTCCCTCGACGCGCCCGCTCATCGCGTGCCCACCCCGGTCTTCGAGGCGGACTCGGTGGCCGGCCGGCGCGTGGTGCACGTGACGGGAGCGACCGAGCAACGCGACCTCCGGGCGGTGACCGAAACCTACTCCGGCGCGGACGGGGACATCTGCGTCCGCGTGGCTCCCGAGCTGGAGTGGTACCGCTGGGCGTGGCGCGGCCAGCCACCGACCACCCTCGAGGTCCCGGTCCACCTGCTCTGGCTCGAGTGAGATTCACTCCGCGCGCTTTCCCTCGCAGACACGCCAGTCAGCATCCCGTCGTGCTACGAAATTCCAGCGTTGCTGGTCGCTTTGCTTAATTCCGTCAGCGAAGGCCGAGATGACGAGGTCGAGCTGGACCTTGGCGAGGTAGCCCTCCTGCTGGATGCTAAGGCCCTCCCAGCTCACCGAAATCGTCGTCCTAAACCGCTTTTCGCGCGCAATGAGATCGTCACGGAGAAGCCGTAGATCATCGAGGTCGTTTCCGTGCCGGCAGGTGAACTCATTCGCCTTAAAGTCGTCGCGGTCGACCAGGAAGGCTTGGATGTAGCTGGCCACCACGACGTCGGGGGCGCTGCGGTCCGGGGCGGTGGCCCGGTCGTACAGCACAAAACCGACGACGGCACCGCTGCCGCAGAGCAGCGCCAACACCCCAGCCACCACGGTCAGGACCGTACGCAGCCGCCGACGCGGACGTTCCGGCGCCGGGGCTGGCGTGGGAGGCGCCAGCTGCTCGGGCGGGGTCCGCTGCGCCGGTACGCGGGATACCTGGGAACCGGCGGGGGGCTGCACTGATTCCACCTCCTGAGGCTATCGGCTGGGCCTCGCGTACCCAATGCCTCAGATCCCCCGATCGTGGCGACCCGCCGGGCGGCTGCGGGCGGCGTCGCCGGGCCGGCCGGGCCGGCGGCGGCGGCGAGGGACGGCACCAAGAGCTGGCGGCAGGGGCAGCGCCGAGGTGAGCCTGCTCACCGCTGGCGCAAAGACCGGCGCAGCGCCGACCGACATCCCGGAGGACGGCCGTCGGCTGGGATACCGTCTCAGCTCGGGGAGGACATGTCGGCCTCGGGAAAGTGAGGTGGACGCGGTGGCGAGTCCGAGGGCGCGAGCCGGGCGGGCCGCTGCGCTGCACCGACGGGCCGAAGCCATCGCGACCGCGGCGGCTCGCATTCTCGACGAGATCCGGCCGGCCCCGGCCGACCAGCACCGCCAGTACGAGCTGGCGGAGCGGCTCCGGGCGGCGGCGGCGCTCGCCGCGCCGGGCTGGGCCGGTGCTCCGATGGAGACACTGACCCCGGCCACCCCGCCCGGGGACGGCCCACCGCCGGTGGTCCGGGTCGGCACCGCCGCGCCGCTGGACGACGCCCGGTTCCCCGCCTTGGTTCCGCTGTTCGGCAATGGACATCTGAGCATCGACACCGACGCCCGAGACCCCCGGGTTGCCGGGCTGCTCCGGGCCATCATGCTCCGTCTCTTCGCCGCCACCCCGGCCGGTGCCCTGCTGGCCCGCGCGGTGGACGGCACCGAGGCCGAGGGCGTGTTCACCGGGTTCGCGGAGCTGACCGACGCGGGGCTGCTGCCGCCGCCCGCCACCGACGTGGTGGGGCTCCGAGCGGTCCTCGCCGAGGCCGAGCAGTGGGTGGCCGCCGGCGTGGCCCGGCAACGCGGGCTGCGACAACCCCAGCCCGGCGCGCCTGACGCCGCGCAGCGACCTGGCATCGTCGACCGTACGATGCTGCTGATGGTGGCCGCCCTGCCTGACGGCAGCGCCCCGTCCGACCTCGCTCGGATCGGCGAGCTGGCCGCCCAGGGCCACCGGGCCGGTCTGCACCTGGTGGTGGCCGGCTGGCCGACCGACGCGCCGCTGCCCCAGGCCACCCCGGTGGCGGTGCGCACGGCGTACGCGCTGGTGGGCGATCCGCCCGCTGCCGGCTTGAGCAGTCCCGGCGCCGAGCCGCCCGGCGGCCTGAACTCGCCGGTCTTCGTCGAGGAGGACCCGCCGCAGGAGCTGATCACCGAGGTCTGCCGCCGGCTGACCCGGCAGATCGAGGACGGCTCCCGGCTCGCCCTGGCCGATCTGCTGCCAGCGGGCGAGCTGTGGATTTCGGATTCCGTCGAAGGGCTGGCCACGGTGGTCGGGGACGCCGGCGGTCGGCCGGTCAGTCTCGGTTTCACCGAGTTGACTCCGCACTGGCTGGTGAGCGGCCGCTCGCAGGCGGGGCGGTCGGCGTTCCTCACCAACGTGCTGTTCGGCCTGGCCGCCCGGTACGGTCCCGGTGAGCTGGCCCTCTATCTGGCGGACCTCGACGAGGGCGAGTCCTTCGTGGAGTTCCTGCAGACCGAGCGGGACCGCTCCTGGGTGCCGCAGGTCCGGGCCGCCGGGATGGCAGCCGACCGGGAGTACGTGGCGGATCTGCTCGGCGAGTTGGAGGCGGAGCTACGCCGCCGGGCGGACGCGGGTCGACGCGCGGGCGGGCAGCGCTACGCGGAGCTGCGCCGGCATCAGCCGCTGCCCCGGATCGTGTGCGTGATCGACAGTTTTCCGCTGCTGCTGCGGGAACGGGACCGGTTGGCCGTCGACATCCTGGCCCGGCTGGAGGCGCTGGCCCGCGCCGCGCGCGCGTACGGGATTCACCTGGTGCTGGCCGGCGAGGGTGACCTCGGCATCGGTGGCCCGCGGGACCCGCTGCTCGGGCAGTTCCCGGTCCGGGTGGCGTTGCCCGGCGGCGCGGCGGTGCTGGAGCCGACGAACGACGCGGCGGCCGGCCTGCCGGTGGGCAGCGCGGTGGTGAACACCGCCGGCGGGCTGGGCGGGCCGCGTGGCGCGACCCGGGGCCACGAGCGGATGGTCCGGTTTCCGGACCCGCACCAGGACCCGGATTTCCTCGCCGGGCTGCGGCAGCGGCTCTGGTCGGCCCGCCCGGAGGACGGGGCGCCGCCCGTGGTCTTCGCCGGGTACGCTCGCCCGCTGCTCGCCAACGATCCGCGCTACCGCGCCGCCCTGGCCGGTCGGGCGCACGCCCCGGCCGCGCTGCTCGGTCGGGCGGTGGACGTACGCCGGTCCACGGCTGCCGTGCCGCTCGGGCCGGCCGCTGGCCGGAACCTGGCCGTGCTGGGGCGGGACGAGGAGGCCGAGCGGCTGTTGATCACGGCGGTCCGGAGCGTGGCCGCGCATCACGGCTCGGCGCGCTTCGTGCTGGCGCCGCTGGCGAACGGGTCGACCGAGCCGGCTGCGGCCCTCGCCGCCGAGCTGGCGGAGCGGCATGAGGTGACGACGGTCGACGTGGCGGGGCTGCGGGCCGCGTTGGAGGCCGACGAGCCGGGCTATCTGGTGGTGTTCGGGCTGGACGTGCCGGATGGGACCGAGTTGCCCGCCGACCGGCTGCGGACGCTGCTGTTGGAGGGGCCGCCCGCCGGGCGGCACCTGCTCGGCTGGTGGCGATCCGTGGCGCCGCTGGCCGGGCTGCTCGGCCCGGAGGGCGAGGCGGACAAGCTGACCGCCGTGGTGGTGACCGACGTGCCGGGCGGCCGGCTGGAGCAGCTCTTCGACCGGCCGGTCCGGTGGCGGCCCCGCCCGGGGCGGGCGATGCTCTGGGACGGCCCCGGTGAGCAGGTTCTGGTGCCCTTCGGGCAGGAGGCGTGAGCCGATGAGCGAGACCGGTACAGCCGTGCCCGCACCCCGGTCCGGCGGTTCGACGGCGGACGTGCACCCGGTCGAGACGGCTTGGGCGGACTACGTGGCCGCTGCCCGGCAGCTCGACGGGGTACGCCGGTCCGCGGCGACCGCCGCCGGCGAGCAGGCCAGGTCGGTGGCGGCGGCCCGTGAGGAGCTGACCGCGGTACGGGAGCGACTGGCCGCGCAGCAGTCGCGGCTGCGGGAACGGAGCGTATCGGCGATTTCGCTGGCGCCGACGCCGCCGGAGGTCGGCGAGGCGGCCCGGTCGATGACGGCCGGACCGGCGGCGGTGTTGACCTGCCTGCGGACCGCCGGTGGCTGGGTGGACGCCGCGGACGACACGCTCGCCGCGCGTGGACTGCCCCGGCTGGCGCGTTGGCCGGCACGCCCCCGCAACCTGCTGGTGTACGGGCCGCTGGCGCTGGTGGTCCCGTTGGTTCAGCTGACGCTTTTCCTGACCACGGGCACCGGCCCGGCGAGCGTCACGGCGCTGGTGGTGGGGCTGCCGATGCCGGCGGTCGCGGTGATGGTGGGTTGGCTCGTGGTGGGTCGGCTGTTCCGGCCCCGTCCAGAGGACCGGGTGGACCGGACGCCCCGGTTCGGCGCGCTGGTGTGCCTGGTCCCGGCGGTGCTGTCCACCGCCGGGATCCTGCTGGCGATGCTGGCTGGCTGACGTTACCGGGGGATGATCAGCGCCATCGCCTCGGCGCGGGACTTGGCGTCGTGCTGGAGGGTGCCCCGAACCGCCGAGGTGATCGTCTTTGCGCCGGCCTTCTGGATGCCGCGCATCGCCATGCACATGTGCTCGCATTCGAGCACCACGACGACGCCGCGCGGGGCCAGCTTGCTCATCAGCAGGTCGGCGATCTGCGAGGTGAGCCGCTCCTGCACCTGGGGGCGGCGGGCGAAGACCTCGACCAGCCGGGCCAGCTTCGACAGGCCGGTGATCCGCCCGTCCGGCCCTGGGATGTAACCGATGTGCGCGCTGCCCCGGAACGGCAGGAGGTGATGCTCGCAGAGGCTCATCACGTCGATGTCCCGGACGAGCACCAACTCTTCGTGGTTGGCCTCGAAGGTGGTGCTGAGCACCTGCGCCGGGTCGACCCGCAGCCCGGCGAAGAGCTCGGCGTACGCGCGGGCGACCCGGGCCGGCGTCTGCCGGAGGCCGTCGCGGTCCGGGTCTTCACCGACGGCGATGAGGATTTCCCGGACGGCCTTCTCGATCCGGGCCAGGTCCATGGTCTCCTCGACCGGCCGGCCGGTGAGTTTGCCGCTGATCAGGCGCGCGGCGACGTAGTCGAGGGCCTCGTCAACGTCGGGTTCGGTCGACGAGGCGGCCAGCCCCTTGTCGGGGCTGGCCGCGGCGTCCGTGTTCAGTGCGTACCGTCCGAGTTGTTCGAGGAGCCGCCGACCGAGGCACCGTCGGCCTGGGCCTGCGCCTTCAGGGCCTCTTTCTCGGCGGGGGTGAGCACCGGCGGTTCGGTGGAGGGCTGGCGCTTGCCGAAGCCGTGGTAGGGGGCCATCGGCGGGCGCTTCGCCACCCGCGCGCAGATCCGGGCCATGTCGGCGGTGGAGAGGGTCTCCTTCTCCATCAGCTCGAGCACGATGTTGTCCAGGACGTCCCGGTATTCCACCAGGATCTCCCAGGCCTCGTCGTGGGCCAGCTCGATCAGCGCCCGCATCTCGCCGTCGATCTCGGCGGCCACCGCGTCCGAGTAGTCCCGCTCGTGGCCCATGCTGCGGCCGAGGAACGGCTCGTCGCCGCTGGTGCCGTACTTGATCGCACCGAGCTTGGAGCTCATGCCGTACTGGGTGATCATCGCGCGGGCCAGCTGGGTGGCCTTTTCGATGTCGTTGCCGGCACCCGTGGTGGGCTCGTGGAAGACCAACTCCTCGGCGGCCCGGCCGCCCAGCGCGTACGCCAGGGTGTCGACCATCTCGGCCCGCGTCTGGGTGTACTTGTCCTCGGTCGGCAGGACCAGGGTGTGGCCCAGCGACCGGCCCCGGGACAGGATGGTCACCTTGTGCACGGGCGCGGCGTGCGGCAGCGCCCACGCGACCAGCGCGTGCCCGCCCTCGTGATAGGCGGTGATCTTCTTTTCCTGGTCGCTCATCACCCGGGTCCGGCGCTGCGGGCCGGCGATCACCCGGTCGATCGACTCCTCGAGGGAGTCGTTGGTGATCGCCCGCTGGTCCTTACGGGCGGTGAGCAGCGCGGCCTCGTTGATCACGTTGGCCAGGTCGGCACCGCTGAAGCCGGGGGTACGCCGGGCGACCGAGTCGAGATCGACGTCGGGCGTGAACGGCTTGCCCTTGGCGTGCACCCGCAGGATGGCCTTGCGGCCCTCCATGTCGGGGGCGTCGACCGGGATCTGCCGGTCGAAGCGGCCCGGGCGCAGCAGCGCCGGGTCGAGGATGTCCGGCCGGTTGGTGGCGGCGATCAGGATGACGCCGCCCTTGGTGTCGAAGCCGTCCATCTCGACCAGAAGCTGGTTGAGGGTCTGCTCCCGCTCGTCGTGGCCGCCGCCCATGCCGGCGCCGCGGTGCCGGCCGACCGCGTCGATCTCGTCGACGAAGACGATCGCCGGCGCGTTCGACTTGGCCTGCTCAAAGAGGTCGCGGACCCGGCTGGCGCCGACACCCACGAACATCTCGACGAAGTCGGAGCCGGAGATGGAGTAGAACGGCACCCCGGCCTCACCGGCGACCGCCCGGGCGAGCAGGGTCTTACCGGTGCCGGGCGGGCCGAAGAGCAGCACACCCTTCGGGATCTTGGCACCCAGAGCCTGGTACTTCGCCGGGTTCTGCAGGAAGTCCTTGATCTCGTGCAGTTCCTCGACGGCCTCGTCCGCCCCGGCCACGTCCGCGAAGGTGGTCTTCGGCGTGTCCTTGGTGATCATCTTCGCCTTGGACTTGCCGAAGTTGAGCACCCGGGAGCCGCCGCCCTGCATCTGCGACATGAAGAACAGCAGCAGGAGCACGAGCAGCGCGATGGGGAGCAGGTTGACCAGCAGGCTCACCCAGATGCTGTCCGACGACACCTTGGTGTCGACCGGACCGGTGATCTTGCCGGCCGCCTCGGCGTTACGCACCTCGGTGAAGACCTGGTTGCCCGCCTCGTAGGGGAACTGGGCCTGGATCCGGTCCGTGGTGGTGTCGTCGAACTTGGCCTTGTCCTTCAGGTCGATCTGGAGCGTCTGCTCCTTGTCCTGGAAGACGACCTTCTCGATACCGCCCTTGTTGAGCTGGGCGAGCGCGACGGAAGTGTCCACCCGGTGGTAACTGGGACCAGAGGTGAACAGCTGACTGAGTACAACGGCGCCGAGGATGACCAGGATGATCCAGACCACCGGTCGGCGGAAGAAACGCGTGCGTTCCATACTGTCGTCGGGCATCGAGACGCCCGCATCCTCCTGATCGACGTCCTGATCGTCTTAATGGTGTCGCCGCCCCGGGCGGCGCCGCAGCCGCCGTGCGAGCCGGCCCCGACCCCGAGGCGCGCCAACTGCCGCGCCGCGGTCATTCGACGGTACACCGTTCGGGCCAGATGTGAGCTTGCGAGCCCGGCACTTACGCGTACGGCGAACCGGGTCTCCGAGCCGGCGAGGCGAAGCGCTTCCCACCCAGCCACCCGAACGCCCGGTCGCGCGCTTCGAGGGCTGGGCGTGAAGGATGCTTCCACGCCGCCGCCCCCACCGTAGGCCGGAAGGCTGAGAATCCGCTGTGCGTCAGCTTGACGGACCCGGCTCGGCCGGGCCGCGCCGGGCATCAGGCTCGGGCGTACACCTCGGGCTTGAGCACGCCGACGTAGGGCAGCTCCCGGTACCGCTCGTCGAAGTCGAGGCCGTAGCCGACGACGAACTCGGTCGGGATGTCGAAGCCGACGTACTTGACCGGAACCGGCACCTTGACCGCGTCCGGCTTGCGGAACAGGGCGACCACCTCGACGCTGGCCGCGGAGCGGGACTCCAGGTAGCGCAGCAGCCAGGAGAGGGTCAGGCCGGAGTCGACGATGTCCTCGACGACCACCACGTGCCGGCCGGCGATGTCCCGGTCCAGGTCCTTGAGGATCCGGACCACACCGGAGGACGTGGTGCCCTGGCCGTACGAGGAGACGGCCATGAACTCCAACTCGGCGGGGGGTCCCTGGCGGCCCAGCGCGCGGGCGAAGTCGGCCATGAACATGACCGCGCCCTTGAGCACGCAGACGAGCAGCAGACCGTCCTCGACGTGCGCGTAATCCGCCGAGACCTGCTTGGCCAGTTCCGCGGTCTTCTCGCGGATCTGCGCCTCGGAAATGATCACGTGGTCGATGTCGGCGTCGTACCAGGAGCCGTCAGCCATGCTCCTAGCCTGCCGTACGTCGGATGGCCTCCGTCGGCGGGGCCGCCTCTTTGGATGCGGCTCCGCCGGGAAGATTCGCCACAGAAGGTACGAGCCATCTCAGCAGGCACGGGAAGACCGACGGCGACCGTCGTCGGTCGGCTTCCAGTCGGCCGAGTCCCGGGTGTCCGTGGTCAGGCCGACGGCGCTCGTGACGGCGAGGAAGAGGAGGAAGAGCAGAAGCAGCAGGCTAGTCATGGCGGCGCTCGCTTTCGCATGGTTGATGTCGGTTTCGCCGCCGGTGCGCACCGGATGTGACCAGTCTGCGCCGCAGCCTACGGCCGGAACAGTGGCAGGAATGCCAGCAGCCGTCGATTTCCTGCCACACATCGGGTTACCCTCGTCACATGCTTCGCTCGGTGGCCGTCATCGCGCTGGACGAGGTCGCCGCGTTCGAGCTCGGCGTCCTCGCCGAGGTGTTCGGCACCGACCGGACGACCGACGGCTTTCCCGGCTACCGCTTCGATCTCTGCACGGCGGACGGTCGACCGGTCCGCAGCCGCTCCGGGTTCCTCCTCACCCCGCACGCCGACCTGGCCCCGGTCGAGGAGGCGGATCTGGTGGCCGTGCCGGCGCACACCCCGGGGGCGCCCGTCCCCGCGCCGGTGCTGGACGCGCTGCGCCGCGCCGCCGACCGGGAAGCCTGGGTGTTGAGCGTCTGCTCGGGCGCGTTCGTGCTCGGCGCGGCAGGGCTGCTGGACGGCCGGAACTGCACCACCCACTGGCGGCACGTCGATGACCTGCAACGGCGGTACCCGGCGGCCCGGGTCCGGTGCGACTCGCTCTACGTGGCGGACGGGCGGCTGTTGACCAGCGCCGGCACCGCCGCCGGAATCGACGCCTGCCTGCACCTGGTCCGCCAGGAGCACGGCTCGACGACGGCCACCCGGTTGGCCCGGCGCATGGTCGTCCCGCCGCACCGTGACGGCGGCCAGTCGCAGTACGTCGAGACACCGATCCCGAAGACGCCGGAGGCACCCACCCTGGCGCCGGTGCTGGCCTGGCTGATGGGCCACCTGGACCGGACCGTGACCGTGGACGAGTTGGCCGCCCGGGCCGGGATGGCCCCGCGTACCTTCGCCCGCCGGTTCCGCGCCGAAACCGGCACCACCCCGCACGGCTGGCTGACCAACCAGCGGGTGCTGCTGGCCCGGCGGCTGCTGGAGGAGACCGGGCTGAGCGTGGAGAGCGTCGCCGACCATGCCGGCTTCGGCGACGCGGCGGCGCTGCGGCACCACTTCACCCGCCGGGTCGGCACCACCCCACACGCCTACCGGGCCACCTTCCGGGACCGGGTTGACGCCTGATCGCCAGCCGCCGCATGTCCGGGGCCGGCGGGCATCAGTCCGTGGCGGTCAGGCGGCCGTCGCGGCGGACCACCGGCAGCCCGCCGGGCAGGTGCACGGCGCCCTGCCCGTGCCAGTCGGTGACCAGGGCGTCCAGCGCGGCCACATGCCGGTAAGACAGGGCGGCTGGTGCGGCGCCGAGCTCCCGCGCCCAGGCGTGCAGCACCCGCGTACGGACCGCTGCCGGCAGCGCGGCCAGCGCCGCGACCGTGAGCCCTCCCCCGGCAGCCCGCACGTCGGCCAGCGCGACGGCGGCCAGATCGTCGAGGGCGGCGGTGTCGGCCGCGAGCAGGCGGGCGGTCCGGGCCAGGTTGTCCACCACGCCGGGACCGAGCGCATCAACCAGGGCCGGCAGCAGGTCGGCGCGGACCCGGGATCGGGCGTACGCCGGGTCGACGTTGTGCGGGTCGTCCCAACAGGTCAAGCCGAGCGCCGCGCACGCCTGGCGGGTGTCCTCCCGGGCGACGTCCAGCAGCGGCCGCAGCAGCGGAACACCGGCCAGCTCGCGGCGCTGCGGCATACCGGCCAGCCCGTGCGGGCCGGCGCCCCGGGCGAGCGCGAGCAACACGGTTTCGGCCTGATCGTCGCGGGTGTGCCCCAGCAGCACCGCGGCGGCGTCATACCGCCGGGCGGCATCGACCAGCGCCTCGTAGCGGGCCTCCCGGGCGGCCGCCTCCGGGCCACCAGCCCGCCCACCGACCCGCACGGGCACCGCCTCGACCGGGTCGAGGCCCTGCTCGCGCCCCCAGTCGGCGACCGCCTCGGCGCGCCCGGCCGAGCCGGGTTGCAGGCCGTGGTCGACGGTCACCAGGCCGGCGCGTCGGCCGAGGCGCGGTGCCACGAAGGCGGTCGCGGCGGCCAGCGCCAGCGAGTCGGCGCCCCCGGAGCAGGCCACCAGCACCGGGCCCGCCCCGGGCAGCCCGGTCAGAGCCCGGCGTACGGCGACCCGGACGGCGGCGACCGGTGGGGCCAGCGGCGCCACGGCTTCAGTCGGCGGCCGGGGTGGCGCGGGCCGACCCCCCGTGCACCCGGGCCACCCAGGCGTCCGGGTCGCCCAGCTCGTCCAGCCGGGGCAGGGTCAGCGGCGAACCGAAGATCTTGTTGAAGCCCGCCATGCCGACCCGGTCGACCACACCGTGCACGAACTTGCGACCCTCGGCGTACTGGCGCATCTTGACCTCGATGCCGAGCAGCCGGCGGATCGCCTTCTCCAACGGGTTGCCGGACTCCCGGCGGCGGTTGAACGCCGCCCGGATCGACTCGACACTCGGGATCACCTGCGGGCCGACGCCATCCATCACGAACTCGGCGTGCCCCTCCAGGAGGGTCATCAGCGCGGTGAGCCGGTCGAGCACGGCGCGCTGCGCCGGGGTCTGCACGATGTCCAGCACGCTGGCCCGGCTCTCCGGATCCTTCACCGCGTCCGCCAGGGTGGCGACTCCGCGCCGCAGCCGCTCCAGCAGGTGCTCGCCCCCCTGCGCGGCGTCCACGAACGCCTGCACCTCGCTGAGGAAGTAGGCGCGCATCCACGGCACGGCGGTGAACTGGGTCCGGTGGGTCACCTCGTGCAGGCACACCCAGAGCCGGAAGTCCCGAGGGTCGGCCTGCAGCTTCCGCTCCACCTCGACGATGTTCGGCGCGACCAGCAGCAGCTGGCCGGGATCGCCCGCGAAGACCTCGTACTGGCCGAGAACCCGGCCGGAAAGGTATGCCAGCACGGTGCCGGCCTGCACCCCGGTGAGGCGGGAACCGATCGCCTCGGTCAGCGGCCCGGGGCGTTTGTCGCCGGAGAGGCGGGCCACCAGCGGGCCGATCACCTCACGCAGGCCGTCGATGTTGGCGGCGGCCCAGTCCCGGCGGTCCACCACGCGTACCGGCGGGTGGACGACCTGGGCACGCAGGCCGGTGTAGTCGGCGACGTGCCCGGCCGCCTCCTCGGTCAGCCGTCGCAGCTCGCCGACCACGTCGGTGGCCTCCGCGTACGACACCCGAGGGCCCGACTTGCCCAGCGCCCCCGCGGTCGCGGCGGCCAGATCCCAGTCCACGAACTGCGCCATGAACCCACCGTACCCGTGCCGCGACACCCCCACCTCGGCTCGCGACGGGCGATCGACACCGGTCGCCCCGGGCCGGGACGGGTCAGCGGCAGCCGCAACCGGCCAGCGCGGAGCTGATCCGGTCGAGCGCCTCCCGGGTGTCGTCCAGGGTGTCCGGTGCCCGATCGGTGAGGACGGCGAAGGTGAGCAGCCGGCCGTCGGCGGTGGTGACCAGCCCGGCGATCGCGTTGACCCCGCTCAGCGTGCCGGTCTTGGCCCGGACCACGCCGGCGCCCGCCTTCGTCGCCGCCTTCTGGTAGCGGGTGTCCAGGGTGCCGGACCAACCGCCGACCGGCAGGCCACCGAAGATCGCCGTCAGCTCCGGGTGGCTGCCGTTGCCGGCAAGAACGATCAGATCGGTGAGCAGGGACGGGCTGATCCGGTTGGTCCGGGACAGCCCGCTGCCGTCGGCCAGGCTGATCTCGTTGGCCGGCAGGCCCAGCTCGCCGAGCACCTGGCCGGTGGCGGCCGCGCCGCCGGTGAACGAGGCCGGCTTGCCCTTGGTCAACGCCACCTGCCGGGCCAGGTACTCGGCGATGACGTTGTCGCTGTCGCTGATCATGATGTCGACCAGCCGGGACATCGGCAGTGACTCGACCTTGCCCAGCTCGGTGCCGGGCGCCGGGGCCGCGCCGGCCGAGGCGCCGGAGGCCGCGGGCGCAGTGCCCCGCTTCACTTCGGCGGCCGCCCCGGAGAGCCCGAGCAGCTTCGCGAACTGCTGACCGGCGGTCAGGTCCGGCTGCGGGACCCGTTCGGCCGCACCGTGCGTGGCGTCGAAGTTCTTCCGGGCCGCCACCGGGTCCCGCCGCCCGGCGTCGGTGGTCAGCGCGGTGATCGCCGCGCCGAAGCCGCCGGTGGGGATGTCGGAGTCCCAGCCGGGTTCGTACACCGGGCCGGAGAACAGGGACGAGTCGACCGTGACCTTCGTCGGTGCGATGCCGCCGAGCGCCTTGCGTACCTGGCCGGCGAGATCGTCGAGCCGGGCCGCGCCGGGGTAGAAGCCGTTCTTGTCCACCGCCAGGGTCGGGTCGCCGCCGCCCACGAGGATCACCTCGCCGGGGGCCGCGCCGGCCACCGCCCGGGTGGGAATCCGGTACGCCGGCCCCCGGGCGGCCAGCACGGCCCCCCCGGTCGCCAGCTTGGTCACCGAGGCGGGCACGGTGGGATCGTCCTGCCCGCGGCCGTACAGCTCCTTGCCGGTGGCCACGTCGGCCACCGACACGTTCACCCGGTCGCCGAGCGCGGCGGCACGGACCAGCGACTCGAGCGCGGCCCGTACGCCCTCGGGGGTCGGCAGCGGCGCGTTGGCGTCGGCGCCGGCGAGCACGACCGGCGGGTCGGGCTCGGGTGGCTCGGCGCTCGCCTTCGGCCTGCCGCCCAGCCAGTCGGCGACCGGGCCGGGGCGGAACACGGCCAGCCCGGCGGTGGCCAGGGCGACGACCAGCACGGCCGACAGCACCGCCATCAGCCGAAGACGACGGCGCGGCGGGGGTGGGGGTGGGGGTGGGGCGCTCCCGGAGGGCGGGACGGGTGGGCTCACTGGTATCCCGCCGGGCGCGTCGTGGGCGGGCCAGCTCACCGGGGCGACCGGACCGGGGCCGTACCATCCCGGGTCGGCGCCGTGGGTGCGCGGATCGGCCCGGCCGACGGGGGCGGCACCGTACGTCCGAGGGTCGGCGCGACCCACCGGGGCGGTGCCATACCGCCGGGAATCATCCCGGCCTACCGGGTCGGCGCCGTACGTCCGGGGATCGGCGCGGCCGACGGGGGCGGAGCCGGTCGGCCGGCCCGGAACGCGCGGAAGATGCGCATCCGGGACAGATACGCGCCCGGTGGCACCCTCCGGACCGAAAGTGCCGGACCGGCGCCCGTCAACACTCTCGGGGCGGTAGTGTGAATCTTCCCTCCCCACGACCCCCTCCTCCCCGGTTCGAAAGCACCTTGGGTGACACTACTTCGGTCCGAACACTATGCGGCGGCCGGAGTCGGCGGGGGTGATTCCCCCTGGCCGGGAGCGGCGGCACTGGTTTCCGTTAGCCAACGTGGGCAAACGAGGGAGCGTGGAAGATGGATTTCGACGTCACGGTTGAGATCCCGAAGGGTCACCGCAACAAGTACGAGGTGGACCACGCGACCGGCCGGATCCGGCTGGACCGCACCCTCTTCACCTCCACGCAGTACCCGGCTGACTACGGCTTCATCGAGGGCACCCTCGGCGAGGACGGCGACCCGCTGGACGCGCTGGTGCTGGTCCCGGAGCCCACCTTCCCCGGCTGCCTGATCCGCTGCCGCACCATCGGCATGTTCCGGATGACCGACGAGAAGGGCGGCGACGACAAGGTCCTCTGCGTCCCCTACGAGGACCCGCGCCAGGAGCACCTGCGCGACATCCACCACCTGGGCGAGTTCGACCGGCTGGAGATCCAGCACTTCTTCGAGGTGTACAAGGACCTGGAGCCCGGCAAGTCGGTCGAGGGCGCGACCTGGGTCGGCCGCACCGAGGCCGAGGCCGAGATCCAGGCCTCGTACCAGCGCGCCCGGGAGGCCGCCGAGCGCGGCGAGCACTGATCTTCGACTTCGACGGGCCCGGGTCGCTCCACAGAGCGACCCGGGCCCGCATCGTCACCGGACCGGACGGCGCTCAGCCGAGCAGTCCGCGGGCCCGGTCGTAGAGGTCCAACACCGCGCAGGCCACCGGCACCACGGAGACCACCAGCGTGGTGTCGGCCAGGTCGGCCAGCCGACCGACGTACGGGGAGACGGGCCGCCGGGCGTACGTGGCGCCGGCCGCGACGGCGAGCAGGGCGAGGGCGAACCCGCCGACGGCCAGGGTGAGCCGGCCGCCCGAACCGGCGTGACCGACGAGCACCGCACCGAGCACCGCGTACCCGGACAGGCCGGCGGTAACGGTGGGCACCCGGTGGCGTACCGCCACGAACAGCCGGGAGCGCAGCAGCAGCACCGCGCAACTGACCGCCGCCAGCAGCCGACCGGCCCATCCGCCGGCGGTGGCCAGCACCGCCGTGGCGGCGACCGCGAGCAGGGCGTGCCCGAGCAGCATCCCGGTGAGCATCTCCTCCGTCCGGGCCACCGCCGCGTGCACCCGGCCCCGGTCGGGCAGGTCGCGGACGCCGTCGGGGCCGCCGGCCGGGGTGGCGGCGGGCAGGGTGATCGGCGGCAGCGGCACCTTGCCGAGCCGGATGGCCAGCAGCGGCAGCCCGCCCAGCGCGAAGACCAGCACGCACAGCAGCACCGCCGCGGTGCCCGCCGCGGCGAGCACGAGCCCGCCGAGTGCGGCGAGGCCGCCGGCCGCCCCGGCGGTGGCACCGGCCACGAAGACCCGGGACCGGCTCGCCACCCCGAGCAGGCCCAGCACCGACGCCAGCAGCAGCGCCACCGAGCCGGTCAGCAGTTCGGGCGCACCCAGCCAGGAGATCGGCCGGAACGGGCCGACCGGGTCGCCGGAGCCGACCGCGAGCGCGCCGGCCGCAGCGGCGTACGGCAGGGCGTACCCCCCGAGGGTGGTGCCGGCCGGCCCGTTCCCGTACGCCCGGGAGGCGACGGTGGCGGCGAGCAGGAGGAGCAGGGCCACCGCAGTGGCGACCGGCCAGCCGGCCCGGTGCCCGGGACCGGCGGACAGCACGGCGAGCAGCCCCACGGCGAGCGGCACGCCCGCCCCGGCCAGGCTGGCCGCCCGGGTGGCCGTGGGCGACCAGGGGACACCCCGGCGCCGGGCCCCGTCGGCGATCGCCTCGATCACGTCGTCGTACTCCAGCTCGGGCCACTGGGCGCGGGCCGGGACGAGGTGCAGCACCTCACCGTCGCGTACGCCCTGGGGCAGCAGCGCCTGCGCGGTGGCCAGCACCGCGCCGTCGGTGCGGCGCAGCACCCAGCCCCCGTGCCGCTCGCCATCGTCGGCCAGGCCCTCCCCGGCGTGCCGAAGCACCTCGGGCAGCAGCTCGGCCAGGGGAACCTGCTCCGGCAGGGCCACGTCCACCCGCCGCTGCGGGGCGCTGATCGTGACCCGGGCCAGCCCGGTCGTCATCGGTGTTTCTCCATATCGAGCGGGAACGGTGGCTGACGGATGACCGGACTTTACCTACCATGAGCCAGGCTCGGGTTACCGAGAGCCATCTCGGGGAGGGCTCTTTGTCCACTGTCGTCATCAAACGGCCGCCGCGCCGGCCGGCTCCGGAGATCCCGGCCGGCGAGCTGCCCGTCGAGGCGCCGCCGGAGATCCCCGTCGGCGTCGGCGGGCGCTGGCAGCAGGCGTTGATGGTGCTGCCGATGCTCGGCGGCACGGTGGCAATGGCGATGATGTTCGGTCGCGGCGGCGGCGCCTACTCGTACGTGGTGGGCGGCATGTTCGGGCTCTCCTCGCTGGCGATGCTGGTGACCTCCTGGGGCAGCGCCGGCCCCAAGAAGGCGGACATGATGGCCGCCCGTCGGGAGTACCTGCGTCACCTCACCACCCTGCGACGCCGGGTCCGGGAGACCGTGACGGCACAGCGGGCCGGGCTCTACTACCGGCACCCCGATCCGGGGCGGCTCTGGTCAACGGTGGACAGCCACCGGGTGTGGGAGCGCCGGCCGGTCGACCCGGACTTCGCCGTGGTCCGGGTGGGGCTCGGGCCGCAGACGCTGGCCACCCCGCTGGTGCCGCCGGTCACCCGGCCGCTGGAGGAGTTGGAGCCGATGACGGCGGGGGCGCTGCGGCGCTTCCTCGACGCGTACTCGGTGGTGCCGGACCTGCCGGTGGCGCTCTCGCTACGCAGCTTCGCCCGGGTCTTCCTGCGCGGCCCCGGCGAGGCACGCGGCACCGGCAGAGCGCGCGGCACCGGTTCGCCGGCCGCACAGGCACTGGCCCGGGCCGTGCTCACCCAGCTCGCCGTCTTCCATGCCCCCGACGAGCTGCTGATCGCGGTCTGCGCCGGGCCGGAACGGCGGGTGCACTGGGAGTGGATCAAGTGGTTGCCGCACGCCCACCATCCGAGCCGCACCGACGCGCTCGGTCCGGTCCGGCTGGTCACCAGCTCCGCCGTCGAGCTGGAACGGCTCCTCGACGAGGTGCTGACCAGCCGGTCCCGGTTCAGCCCGGCCGGCCCGGCCACCGACGGCCCGCACGTGGTGGTGGTGCTCGACGGAGGCGACCTGACCGGAGCCACCGGCCTGGCCGGCGACGGCGGCATCGACGCGGTCACCGTGCTCGACCTGGACACCCCGCCGCCCCGCCTGCTCGACCGCTACGCCCTCCTGCTCGACCTGGCCGACGGCCGGCTGCGGTCGCACTCCGCCGAGGGTTCCGCCGAGGTGGGCACCGCCGACGGGCTGGATCTCGCCGACGCCGAGGCGGTCGCCCGCCGGCTCGCCCCGCTGCGGCTCGCCGGCACGGTACGCGGACCGGACGCCCCGCCCGGCGCCGAGCCGGGCCTGCCCGAGCTGCTCGGCATCGGCGACCCGGAGAGCTTCACCGCGGAGCAGGGCTGGGCGCCCCGGGCCGCCCGGGACCGGCTGCGGGTGCCGATCGGGGTGGGCGCCGACGGCGGCGCGATCGAGCTGGACCTCAAGGAGTCGGCGCAGGACGGCATGGGCCCGCACGGTCTGCTCATCGGCGCGACCGGCTCCGGCAAGTCGGAGCTGCTGCGCACCCTGGTGCTGGGGCTGGCCGCCACGCACAGCTCGGAGCAGCTCAACTTCGTCCTGGTCGACTTCAAGGGCGGTGCCACCTTCGCGTCGTTCGAACGGCTGCCGCACACCGCCGCGGTGATCACCAACCTGGCCGACGCGCTGCCCCTGGTCGACCGGATGGTCGACGCGATCAACGGCGAACTGATGCGCCGGCAGGAGCTGCTGCGCCGGGCCGGCAACTTCGCCAGCCTGCGCGACTACGAGCGGGCCCGGGCCGCCGGCACCCCGCTCGCCCCGCTGCCGTCGCTGCTGCTGATCTGCGACGAATTCTCCGAGCTGCTCTCCGCCAAGCCGGACTTCATCGACCTGTTCGTCCAGATCGGCCGGTTGGGTCGGTCGCTCGGCGTGCACCTGCTGCTGGCGAGCCAGCGGCTGGAAGAGGGACGTCTCCGAGGACTCGACACCCACCTGTCGTACCGGATCGGGTTGCGGACCTTCTCTGCGCTGGAGTCGCGGACGGTGCTCGGGGTGCCGGACGCGTACGAGCTGCCCCGCAATCCCGGCCACGGCTACCTGCGCGCGGGCACCGACCCGCTGGCCCGGTTCAAGGCCGCGTACGTCTCCGGGGCGGCACGCCGTCGCGGCGGCCCGGTGGGCGGCGCAGACGCGGGTCGGTCCCGGCTGCTGACCTTCACCACTCATTTCGTGCCGGTCCCCGAGCCGGCCGCCCCGGCCACGCCGCCCGCCGAGCAGGCCACCGAGAGTCTGCTCGACCTGCTCGTCGGGCGGCTCGCCGGGCAGGGGCCGCCGGCGCACCAGGTGTGGCTGCCGCCGCTGGACTCCGCTCCCACCCTCGACGAGCTGCTCGGCCCGGTCGGGGTCGACCCGGTACGCGGGCTCACCGTCGGCAACCCGGAGCTGCACGGCGCCCTGCAGGTGCCGGTGGCCGTGGTGGACAAGCCGTTCGAGCAGCGCCGGGACCTGCTGTGGCTGGCCCTGGACGGGGCGGCCGGTCACGTCGCGGTGGTGGGCACGACGGGCAGCGGTCGGTCCACCGCGTTGCGCACGCTGATCTGCGCGCTGGCGCTCACCCACACCCCGGCCGAGGCGCAGGTCTACTGCCTCGACTTCGGCGGCGGGACGCTCGCCGCGCTGCGCGACCTGCCGCACGTCGGCGGGGTGAGCGGGCGCGCCGACGACACCGCGGTACGCCGCACCGTCGGAGAGATCGCCACCCTGCTGGCCGAGCGGGAGCGGCGCTTCGCCCAGGCGGGCGTGGAGTCGATGGCGGCCTGGCGACGGCGACGGGCCGCGGCGCTGGCCGGCGGGGAGGCCGGCACCGACCCGTTCGGCGACGTGTTCCTGGTGATCGATGGCTGGAACAGCCTGCGCAGCGACTACGAGGACCTGGAACCGCTGGTCACCGAGCTGGCCACCCGGGGTCTGGCGTACGGGGTGCACGTGGTGGCGAGCGCGCTGCGCTGGTCGGACTTCCGACCGGCGATCCGGGACCTGTTCGGCTCCCGCCTCGAACTGCGCCTCGGCGACCCGGCCGACTCGGTGATCAAGCGGGCGGCCGCGGCGACCGTGCCGGAGAAGCGGCCCGGACGCGGAATCACCGCCGGCAAGCTGCATTTCCTCACCGCCCAGCCCCGGGTCACCGGCCTGGGCGGCCAGACCGCGGACCTGGTCAAGGCGGCCGTCGAGGCGTGGGCCGGGCCGGCGGCGCCCCGGGTGCGGCTGCTTCCGCCGGTGCTGCCGTACGCCGCGCTGGACCAGAGCGCCACCAGCGGGCTGGCCTTCCCGATCGGGGTGGCCGAGGCGGATCTACGCCCGGTGGTGCTGGACTTCGCCACCGAGCCGAACTTCGTGGTCTTCGGCGACGCCGAGTGCGGCAAGTCGTCGTTCCTGCGTGCGCTGGCCACCTCGATCGTCGGCCGGTTTACTCCCGAGCAGGCCCGGGTGATGCTGGTGGACTACCGACGCAGCTTGATGGGGACGATCGAGACGTCGCACCTGATCGGGTACGGCACCGCGGCGCCGCACACGATGGAGCTGATCGAGTCGGCGGCCGGCTATCTGCAGGGGCGGATCCCGGGACCGGAGGTCACCCCGGCCGAGCTGCGCAGTCGGTCGTGGTGGACCGGCCCGGAGCTGTTCGTGCTGGTCGACGACTACGACCTGGTGGCCGGAGGGCCGACGAACCCGCTGCGCGCGCTGGAGGAGCACCTCCCGCACGCCCGGGACGTCGGCCTGCACCTGGTGTTGGCCCGCCGCACCGGCGGGGCCGGCCGGACCTCGTACGAGCCGATCATCCAGCGGCTGCGGGAACTTTCCACACCCGGCCTGGTGATGTCCGGCGGCCCGGAGGAGGGGCCGCTCGTCGGTCAGGTGAAGGCGGGTCCGCTGCCGCCCGGCCGGGGCCGGCTGGTCACCCGCCGGGAGGGCGTACGCCTGGTGCAGCTGGCCCACCTGCCACCCGGTTGACCGCTTCACCGACTTGCACCGTCACATACGGGAAAACCGGTAATCTCCGAGCAGCATGTTTCGGTCGCGATGAAATGGCTGGGGACTGTGACCAGGGATCGGCAGAGAGCTTCGGCGGTGGTCCGGCGATTCACCGGTCGCGCGCTGCTCGGCGTGGCGGCCGTCGTCGCCACCGTGGCCGGTCCGCTGGCCCCGCCCGCACACGCGACCCCGCGCACGTACACCGTCTCGGCTCGTCCGGCCGCCACGGCGCTGCCGTCCTGGCTGGCCCCGGTGGACACGGCCGTGCGGGTGGACCAGGTCCGCGACGAGCAGTGGCAGCTCGAAGTGCTGCGGGCGAAGACGGCGTGGCGTACGTCGACCGGGCGTGGCGTGGTGGTCGCGGTGATCGATTCCGGGGTGGACGGTTCCCACCCGGATCTGGTCGGCCAGGTGCTGCCTGGCATCGATCTGGTCTCCCCCGACGGCGCCGACGGGCCGGACCCGGTGGGGCACGGCACCACGGTCGCCGGTCTGATCGCCGGGCGCGCCGACGACGACCGCGGGGTGGTGGGGCTGGCACCGGACGCCCGGATCCTTCCGGTCCGGGTGCTCGACGAAGAGAACCGCTACGACGACGCGTTGATCGTCGCCAAGGGAGTGCGCTGGGCGGTCGACAACGGCGCCCGCGTGATCAACCTGTCGCTCGGGGGCAGCGGAGACAGCCTGGCCCTGGCCGCAGCCCTCGACTACGCCTTCGCCCGGGATGTCGTGGTGGTCGCCTGCACCGGCAACCTGGCCACGTCGAGCAGTCCGAGGGTCTGGTACCCGGCCCGCGAGCCGGGCGTGGTCGCCGTCGCCGGCCTGGAACGCGACACTGACAACCTCTGGTCCGGTTCGATCACCGGTGCCGAGACGGTGCTCACCGCGCCGGCCACCGCGCTGTACGGGGCACGCCCACCCGCCGGATACTGGCGGGTGCAGGGGACCAGCTTCGCGGCTCCGCTGGTCGCCGCGACCGCCGCTCTCATCCGGGCCCGTTACCCGCAGATGTCCGCCGGAGATGTCATCAACCGGATGATCAGCACCGCCCGGCACCTCGGGCCCGCCGGCCGGAACGACCGGTTCGGCTACGGCATGGTGGATCCGGTGGCCGCGCTGACCACAGACGTGCCACCGATGGGACGCAACCCGCTCGACGACGGCGACTCCCCGGGTGTGGTGGGCTTCGGTCCGGCGCCCGGCGCGGGCCGGGAGGCCTCGGCCGCCGGCGGGCCGGGCATCGACCCGTTCACCCCTGCCACTTCGAGGCAGCCGGGCCGGTGGTCGGCCCGGCCGGCTGGCCAGGTCACCGAGCCGGTGCCGGAGCGGCTCTGGGCCGGCCTCGCGCTGTTCGTCACCCTGGTCACCGGCGCCGCGTTGCTGGTCCGCCGATTCCGGCAGGCCCGCCGCTGACCCTGACCCGGCACCGGGCTGATCGGGCGCTGGGCCTTCACCGCCGACCCGCTCAGGTGCAGTCGCCGGTGCCGACCGCCCGGGTACGCTCCGCGCCGGAAAGTGCCACCGGCCGGGCCTCGGCGGCGGTCACCGCGAAACCGGTGTTCGGGTCGTCGGCCGCTGCCGCGAAGATCACCCCGAGCACGAGCCCGTTCGAGGAGACCAGCGGGCCGCCCGAGTTGCCGCTGCGGACCAAGGCCCGGATCGTGTAGATCTCCCGGGTCACGTCGCCCGAGGCGTAGATGTCCGGCCCGGTGATCCGATCGACGTCCCGGATCCGAGCCGGACGGGCGTCGTACGGGCCGTCGAGGGGGTAGCCCAGCACGATGGCGTCCGCCCCGGTGCCGGCCTGGCCGGCGGCGAAGCGCAGGGACGGCCCGGGCAGCCCGGGCACGTGCAGCACGGCCAGGTCCCGCTGCGGGTCGTAGACGACCACCTCGCCGTCGTACCGCTGGCCGCGCAGCTCCACCGCCACCGAACGGGTGCCCGCCACCACGTGCGCGTTGGTCATCACCCGGTCGTCGGCGTACACGAAGCCGGAGCCCTCGATGCGGCGGGAGCAGCTCGGCGCGGAGCCCAGCACCTTCACCACCGACCGCTGGCTGTTCGCCACCACCTGCGAGCCGGCCAACGCCGGGTCGGGCGGGGACACCTGGCGGGCGCGGGTCGGCGAGAGTTTGCCGAAGACGTCCGGGAAGCCGTTGGTGTCGACCGTGTCGCGCAGCGCGGTGGAAAGCTGCTGCGCCTTGTCCGGCAGGATCCGGTCGATCACGGTGAGCAGGGCGCTGTTACGCACCGAGGAGGCCACCCAGGGCACCGACGACGAGCCGAGCGGCACCGCGACCAGCCAGACCACCAGCATGACCGCAAGGACCGAGACGAGCGCGCCGCCGATGTCGTCCAGCCGCTTGACCAGGTCGTTGGTGATGGTCTGGCGCAGGTGCGAGCCGATCCAGCCGGCCAGTGCCTGCCCCAGCACGGCAATCCCGAAGATCGCCACCAGGGAGATCAACACTCGGGTCCCGCTGTCGGTGAACTGCCGGGCCACCAGCGGGCCGACCTGGAGGCCAACCAGGACGCCCAGGAAGAACCCGGAGAGCGACAGCGCCCCGATGGCGAAGCCCTGGCGGTACCCGCTGATCGCGAACACGAGCATGAGCAGGATCAGTACGAGATCCACGACGGACACCCGTCAAGGGTACGGGCCCGGGGCGCGGCGCGGCCCACCGCTCACGGAACGTGACCGTCAGATCAACGGACGGCGCTCTCGTCGACCACGTCGGTGCCGGCCGAGGGTGCCGGGGCGGCCTCGGTCGGCGGCAGGTCCACCACCGGGGAGCGCGGCCACGGGCGGGCCCAGCCCCCCATCTCGAGCAGAGTGTTGAGCACCCCGGCGGTGAAACCCCAGACCAGCATGCCGCGTACCGAGAAGGCCGGGCCGATCCAGCCGCTCGGGTGGCGTACCCGCATCCGGTTCTCCGGGTCGACCAGCTCGCTGACGGGCAGCCGGTCGACGTGCGCCACCTCGGCCGGTTCGCGGGGATGCACCGGATGTGGGGCGTGCCACCAGGCGAGCACCGGGGTGACCACGAAGTCACTGACCGGAATCCACAGCTTGGGCAGCTCGGCGAGCACGGTGACGCTGGTCGGATCGAGCCCGACCTCCTCGTTCGCCTCTCGCAGCGCGGTGGCGCTGGCGTCGACGTCCTCCGGGTCGGCCGCGCCGCCGGGGAAGGCCGGCTGCCCGGCGTGGTTGCGCAGCGTGGCGGCGCGCTGCAGGACCAGCACGTCCGGGCCGGCCCCTGCCGCCTCGCCGAGCAGCACCAGCACGGCGCTTTCCCGGCCGCCGCGTTCCGGGGTGGTGAGTCGGGTGAAATCCTCGACGCGGGCGGTGCCGAGCCGCCCGAGCAGCGGGTCCAGCCAGGCTGGCGGCTGTCGGCTCACCGCAGGGGCTCCGTCCACCACCGCGCGGCCCGCCGGATCGGCTCGGCCCGGCTGCTCATGCCGGCACCTCCACGCCGAGGTGCTTCCGGACCAGCTCGGCGAGGCGGGCGTCGTCCAGCGCGCCGGTCGCGTCGGTGTGCCGGATCCGGCCGTCCGCGTCGACGAGCACGGTCAGCGGGAAGGCCTTGCGTTCGAGCGCCCGCTCGAACGCGTCCCCCTGGTCGACCAGCATGGGAAAACGGACGCCGAAGTCCTCGCCGATGGACTGCGCCGCGCTCCGGTCGTCCTGGCTGTTCACCCCGATCACCTGGAACCGGCCGGCGGCCCGCTCGCTGAGCCGCTGGAAGGCGGGCAGCTCCTTCCGGCAGGGCGGGCACCAGGACGCCCAGACGTTGATCACCGCAGGGCCCTTGATGTCGCGCAGCGCGACCGGAGCCCCGCCGGTGAAGCAGGCGAGGGTCAGCTCGGGCAGTCGATCTTTCGGGGTGCCCTCGGGTGCCGGGGCGGCCGAGGCCGGCGCGACGGTCAGCGTGGCGCAGTCGGCGAACGGCGAGGGGCGCTCGGCGCGGGTCCCCGGACCCGCCGGCTGCTCGGCGGTGGCGGCAGTGCAGCCGGCGAGCGCCAGCAGCGGAACGAGGAGGTACGCGAGCCGGCGGTTCACGGCACCTCCGCCACGACCGCCTGCTGCGGCACCAGGTCCGGGTCGATGCCGACCGCCGCCGCGAGGTCCCGCGCGCGCGGGCCCTTGAGCAGCTTGGCCGCCAGCGCCGGATCGGTCGGCCCGGTCCCGTACGACGGGCAGAGCTTCACCAACGTGCAGGCGCCGCAGGCGGGCTTGCGGGCGTGGCAGACCCGCCGCCCATGAAAAATGATCCGGTGCGACAGCATCGTCCAGTCGCGCTTCGGGAACAGCGCGCCGACGGCATGCTCGATCTTGACCGGATCGGTCTCGGAGGTCAGCTTCCACCGCTGGACCAGCCGCTGGAAGTGGGTGTCGACGGTGATGCCGGGGACCCCGAAGGCGTTGCCGAGGATCACGTTGGCGGTCTTGCGGCCGA
The DNA here is from genome assembly GCF_040636055.1 of Micromonospora sp. NPDC006766. Lineage (NCBI taxonomy): Bacteria > Bacillati > Actinomycetota > Actinomycetes > Micromonosporales > Micromonosporaceae > Micromonospora > Micromonospora sp. NPDC006766. Next base: position 24,663 of record NZ_JBEYIX010000003.1, read on the forward strand.
TGCCAGGCAGGGTGACCAGGTCGGTAAGCCGGCCCGGGACCTCGCCGTCGTACCGGTCGCAGAGCGCCCGGCCGAGGTTGATCAGCGAGCTGGTCTTGTTGCGGTAGAACCCGGTGGGCCGGATCAGCTCCTCCAGCTCGGCGCGGTCCGCCCCGGCGTAGTCGGCGGCGGTGCGGTAGCGGGCGAAGAGTTTCGGGGTGACCTCGTTGACCTTCTTGTCGGTGCACTGCGCCGACAGGATGGTGGCGACCGCCAACTCCAACGCGTTGGAGTGGTCGAGTTCACAGTGCGCGTCGGGGTGGGTCTCGGCCAGCGCCCGACCGATCCGCCGGGCGCGGCGCGTACGGCCGAGGTCGGTCTCGGGGGAACTCGTGGTCACGCCGGCCAGCCTACGTCGCACAGCCGTTCTTTCGGTGGGGCCCACACGCCGGGCCGGCCGCGCTAGGCGTCCGGCGCGGTGATCCGGCCGTCGGCGTCGAGCCGGGCGCCGGTCTTCGGGAAGTCGGCCTGGCTCAGCTCCCGGACCAGCCCGAGGCCGCGGTGCTGCCCGTCGATCGCCGGCCGCCCCACGCCGTCCATCGCCGTCGAGGTGAACTCGCCCTTGACGAAGCTGCCGTCCGCCGCGAGCGAGACCTTCAGCACACCACCCCAGCCGAGCCGGCCGGAGCTGTTCAGCGACTTCCCGCCGCCGGCGAAGTTGCCCAGGCTGTACGCGATCAGCCGCCCCTGGTAGAACTCCATGGCGCGCAGCACGTGCGGGCTGTGCCCGATCACCAGGTCGGCGCCCGCGTCGATCACCGCGTGCGAGAAGCGGATCGGGTCGCCCCGGTTCTCCCCGAGGAACATCTCGGTGCCCGGCTTGACCCGCGTCCGGTCGGCGCCCTCGGCCCCCATGTGCACCTGCACCACGACCAGGTCGGCCTGCTCGGCGGCCTGGGCGACCACCTTCTTGGCCGCCGCGATGTCGGTGAGGCTGTTCGACCACGCGTACGACGAGAAGCCGAGTACGGCGATCTTCACCCCCCGTACCTCGACCATGGTGATCTCGTCGCGCGCGCCGGTGTGCTTGAGCCCGTGCTCCTCCAGCGCGGCCTGGGTGTTCTGGTAGCCGCGCGGGCCGTAGTCGTTAGCGTGGTTGTTGGCCTGGTTGAGCAGGTGGAACCCGGCGTCGCGCAGGTGCGCGGCGTAGCCGGGGGGCGCCCGGAACTGGTAGCAGTCCGTCGAGTTGGCCCCGCACTTGCCGGTGCCGGTGTCCTCGGTGAGCGGCTCTTCCAGGTTGCCCATCACCAGGTCGGCCTTGAGCGCGGCCTGGACGTCGTCGAAGAAGCCGTTCCCCCCGTCGGCCGGTAGCCGGGACGGGGCGTTGCCCATGATCACGTCACCGGTCGCGGCGAACGAGACAGTCTCCGGTGAGCTGGACGGGGTGGTGCCGGTGGGGGCCGCTGAGGCCGTGGACCCGCCTGCCTCGCCCGGCTGCCATACCGGCCCGCTGCCGGCGGCATCGCCGCAGCCGGCCGCGACCAGGGCGAACAGCAGCATGCCGAGGGCGGCGACGAAACGACGACGGAGGCGGGCAGCGGAGGGGGCGCGAGTATACATCGTTCGCGACGATACCGTCCCCGAAACACCCTGGCGATGGCCGATCGGTCGACAATGCCGTACGGCCGAGCGGGCTCCCCGACTCAGCCCGCCCTGCGGTCGGACCACGGTACGACGGTGCCGGCGCCACCGGCCCGGACGGCCGCGTGCACGGCCCGGGCCAACGGGGCACCCCAGGTCGACCGGGGGCCGCCGTACGGGGCGGCGTCGCCATCGGCCGGGCAGAGCACGGTGACCGCGTCCGTGGGGGTGCCGGTGGCCGGCAGCCCCAGCTCCCAAATCGCCTGTGCCTTCGCCTCGGTGGCCGTGGCCACCGCGTTGACCAGGGCGGCCTCGCCGAGCCGGGCCGGGACGTACACCACGATGTTGACCGTGCCGACGCGCTGGGCCGGGGTGGCGGGCGTCGGCGCGGCGGCCCAGACCGGGGTGCCGAGCCCAACCGTCGCCCAGACCCGCACGCCGCTGTCGGCCCGGTCCACCACCTCGGTCACGTCCACCCCGGTCAGCAGCCCCACCCCGGGGCCGGCCAGGCCCAGGCCGTCGGCCAGCTCGGCCAGGTGGTCCGCCGGGTCGTCCCGGTCGTACGACATCGGCACGGTCGCGTTGATCACCCACCGGCGTACGCCGAGCCCGCCGCCGAGCGGGGCGGTGCCGACCGCCAGCAGCGGCGTCTCGGCCCGCCAGACCAGCAATGGGACGTCCCACCCCTGTTCGTGACGGGAGGTCAGGAAAGGCTCGCTCAGCACGTCACAGAGCCTACGATCCGAGGGGTGCACCTCTGATTTCTGCTCACGTGCGCCTAGACTGGCGGCGCGCGAGGGATCAGCGGACGGCGGACCCGGCCGACGGACGGCATGCGCAGGTGGAGGTGCGCGATGGACGAGGTACTGGCCCGCAGCGGGATCTTCCAGGGTGTCGACCCGGAGGCTGCCGAGGCGCTCGCCAAAGAGATGGAAACGCTCGAGGTTCGCAAGGGCGAAGTCGTCTTCAACGAGGGCGAGCCCGGCGACAGCCTCTACATCCTGCTGTCCGGCAAGATCAAGGTGGGTCGCCGCGCGGCGGACGGCCGACAGAACCTGATCGCCGTCATGGGCCCGTCGGACATGGTCGGCGAGCTGTCGCTCTTCGACCCCGGCCCGCGTACGGCGACGGCCACCGCAGTCACCGACACCCGGCTGGTGCGGCTGCGCAAGCAGGCCCTGCGGCCCTGGCTGAACAACCGGCCCGAGATCGCTGAGCAGCTGCTGCGGGTGCTCGCCCGCCGGCTCCGCCGGACCAACGACTCGCTGGCCGACCTGATCTTCACGGACGTGCCGGGACGGGTCGCCAAGAACCTGCTCCAGATGGCCGGCCGGTTCGGCACCCGCGACGGCGGCGTGCTGCGGGTGACCCACGACCTCACCCAGGAGGAGATCGCCCAGCTGGTCGGCGCCTCTCGGGAGACCGTCAACAAGGCCCTGGCCGACTTCGCCTCGCGCGGCTGGCTGCGGCTGGACGGCAAGAGCATCATCATCCTCGACCCGGAGCGCCTGGCCCGTCGCGCGCGGGTCTAACGCCCGAGTCGTCTGCCCGGCGCAGAATCGCTGGACCGCGCCACGTGGGGCGACCACGCTGGGGCGATGCTCGAACGTGTCGCGGTCCTGTCCGACATTCACGGCGTACTGCCGGCGCTGGAGGCCGTACTGGCCGAGCCGGACGTGGCCACCGCCGACCTGATCGTGCTCGTCGGTGACCTCGCCGCCGGCCCGCAGCCGGTCGAGGTGCTGGACCTGCTCACCACCCTCGGCGACCGGGCCCGCTGGGTGGGCGGCAACGCCGACCGTGAGCTGGTCGAGGCCCGGGCCGGCAAGACGTCGTCAATCGAGATCTCGAACTGGGCCGCCGCCCAACTCCGGGATGACCACGTGGCCCGGCTCGCCGCGCTGCCGCTGACCGTCACGCTGCCGGTCGCCGGCCTCGGTGAGGTGCTCTTCTGCCACGCCACGCCCCGGAACGACGAGGAGGTCGTGCTGGTCGACTCCCGGCTCGAGCGCTGGGCCGAGGTGTTCGCGGCCTTGCCAACCGAGGTCGGCACGGTGGTCTGCGGGCACACCCACATGCCGTTCACCCGGCTCGTCGACCGTCGACTGGTGGTCAACCCGGGCAGTGTCGGCATGCCGTACGGCGGGACGGGCGCGTGGTGGGCCCTGCTCGGGCCAGGCGTACAGCTGCGCCGGACCGGGTACGACGTCGACGCCGCCTGCGCCCGGGTGGTGGCCGGGTCGACCTTCCCGGATGCCGCCCCTTGGGCCGACGAGTACCTGCGCTCCCGCCACTCGGACGTGGACGCGCTCGTCGCCTTCGGCCCCCGTGACGGCCGCTGACCGGCGTCCGGCGGAGCGTAAGGCCGAGCATCGCTTTCGAGCTGAGTCGTTGGTGAGGTCACCGGACCTGCGGCCGGTCCGGCATCGCCCGTTGGGCAGTCCGGAGGCCCGACGGATTCGACGGCGCGGCGAGATCGTGAATCGCTTGTGACGTCAGCTCCAAAGGAGCTCGCGGACATCCGTCCGGCCCATCCAGGGCACCTCGGGCGCCTGCGGCACCGACCCGGTGGCGAGCACGGACCGGGAGCAAAAAAGACAGGCTTGACTGTTTGTTTCGGCGGCGGCAGGCTGACCCCGTGTCCGCCACATCGATCCGCGTCGCTCAGCAGGAGCGCAGTCGGGCCACCCAGGCCCGACTACTGGAGGCGACCGTCGAGTGCCTGGTCGAACACGGCTGGTCCGGCACCACGACGACCCTGGTGGCGGCCCGGGCCGGCGTCTCCCGGGGTGCCCAGCTGCACCACTACCCGACCAAGGCCGCCCTGGTCACCGCCGCCGTCGCCCACCTCACCGAGCGCCGGGCGCTGGAGCTGCGCACCGAGGCCGACGCTCTGCCGGCCGGCCCGCGGCGGCTGGACCGGGTGGTCGACCTGCTCGCCGCCGCCTTCACCGGGCCGCTCTTCGTCGCCGCCCTGGAGCTGTGGGTGGCCGCCCGCACCGACCCCGAGCTGCGCGACGCCCTGGTCCCCCTCGAAGCTCGGGTCGGCCGGGAGATGCACCGACTGACCGTCGAGCTGCTCGGCGTGGACGAACGCCAGCCCGGCGTACGGGAGGCGGTGCAAACCACCCTCGACCTGCTGCGCGGCCTCGGCGTGGCCAACCTGCTCAGCGACGACTCGGCCCGCCGTACCGCCCTGCTGCACGCCTGGAAGCGTCAGCTCGCCACCCTGCTCGCGCCCGACGGCGGGCCGGCCGGCGACGGCGAGCGGGCCGGCGACGGCGAGCGGGCCGGGGTGACGGCATGAGCGTCCTGCGGGTCGGCAACGCCTCCGGCTTCTACGGCGACCGGTTCAACGCCTGGCAGGAGATGCTCGACGGCGGCGAGCTGGACGTGCTGACCGGCGACTACCTGGCCGAGCTGACCATGCTGATCCTCGGCCGGGACCGGCTGCGCGACGGCTCCCTCGGCTACGCGAAGACCTTCCTCCGCCAGCTGGAGGGCTGCCTCGACACCGCGCTCGACCACGGGGTCAAGCTGGTGACCAACGCCGGCGGGCTCAACCCGGCCGGCCTGGCCGCCGCGATCACCGCGCTCGCCGCCCGGCTCGGCCTCGACGTCCGGATCGGGTACGTCGAGGGCGACGCGCTCGACCGGCCGGACGCGTTGACCGCCAACGCGTACCTGGGTGCGTTCGGGATCGCCGCCTGCCTCGACGCGGGGGCGGACGTCGTGGTGACCGGCCGAGTCACCGACGCCTCGTTGGCGGTCGGCCCGGCGATCGCCCGCTTCGGCTGGGGGCGGGACGACCTGGACGCCCTGGCCAGGGCCACCGTCGCCGGGCACCTGATCGAGTGCGGGGCGCAGGTCACCGGCGGCAACTACAGCTTCTTCACCGAGCTGCCCGACTGCGGCCATCGGCCCGGTTTTCCGATCGCGGAGCTCCATCCGGACGGCTCGGCGGTGCTCACCAAGCATTCCGGGACCGGGGGCGCGGTCACCGTCGAGACGGTCACCGCCCAACTGTTGTACGAGGTGGGTGGGCCGGCGTACCTCGGGCCGGACGTGGTGGCCCGGCTGGACACCGTGCGGCTGCGCCCGGACGGCCCGGACCGGGTCCACGTCAGCGGGGTCCGGGGCCTGCCCCCGCCGCCCACCCTCAAGGTGGGCGTCACCAACCTGGGCGGCTACCGCAACTCGATGACGTTCGTGCTCTGCGGGCTGGACATCCCGGCCAAGGCGGCGCTGGTCCGGGGGCAACTGGCAGAGGCGGTCGGCACGGAGGGGCTGGAGTTCACGCTGGCGCGTACCGATCATTCGGACGCCACCGACACCGAGGCGGCGAGCGCGCTGCTGCACGTACACCTGCGGGACGGTGACCGGGTGCGGGCCGGGCGGGCCTTCTCGGCGGCCGCGGTGGAACTGGCGCTGGCCTCCTACCCGGGCTGCACGCTGACCACCCTGCCCGGCGATGCGACGCCGTACGGGGTGTTCACCGCCGACACGGTGCCGCAGGACGCGGTCGCCCACGTCGCCGTGCTGCCCGACGGCATTCGCCTGCCGATCCCTCCCCCGCCCACCACATGTTTGCAGGGGGCCCCTGTACAACAGAATCCGTTAACAGGGGCCCCCTCCTTGCATCCGACGCGGCGGGGGCCGCTCGGGGAGCTGGTCGGGACGCGGTCGGGGGACAAGGGCGGGGACGCCAACCTCGGCGTCTGGGCCCGGACCGATGCGACCTGGGCGTGGTTGCGCGGCTGGCTCAGCGTCGAGCGGCTGGCCGAGCTGCTGCCGGAGACCGCCCCGCTGACCGTCGAACGGTACGAGCTGCCGAACCTGCGCGCGGTCAACTTCGTACTCCGGGGGCTGCTCGGCCAAGGGGTGGCCGCCTCCACCCGGTTCGACCCACAGGCCAAGGCGCTCGGTGAGCTGCTCCGCGCCCGAATCGTCGACCTGCCGGCGGACCTGCCCACCGGGCCGCCGAAGGGGACCGACCCGTGACCACGCTGGGCAGCGCGCTCGACGCCTCCTCGCCGGCCTACCGGGCCAACCGGGAGGCCCTGCTGGAGCGCCTCGCCGAGCTGAACGCCGCGCTCGACCAGGCGCGGGCCGGCGGCGGCGACAAGTACGTGACCCGGCATCACCGACGGGGCAAGTTGCTCCCCCGGGAGCGGATCGAACTGCTGCTCGACCCGGACAGCCCGTTTCTGGAGCTGTCGCCGGTGGCCGGGTACGGCACCGACTTCCCGGTCGGCGCCAGCGTGGTTACCGGCATCGGGGTGGTCGAGGGCGTGGAGTGCCTGGTCGTCGCCAACGACCCGACCGTACGCGGCGGCGCGGTCAACCCGTGGTCCCTCGCGAAGACCCGGCGGGCCGGCGAGATCGCGCTGGCCAATCGGCTGCCGATGGTCAACCTGGTCGAGTCGGCCGGTGCCGACCTGCCCACCCAGGCGGAGATCTTCATCCCGGGCGGCCGGGTGTTCCGCGACCTGACCCGGCTCTCCGCGGCGAAGATCCCCACGGTCAGCGTGGTGTTCGGCAACGCCACCGCCGGCGGCGCGTACGTGCCCGGGATGTCCGACTTCACCGTCATGATCCGGGACCGGTCCCAGGTGTACCTGGCCGGGCCACCCTTGGTGAAGATGGCAACCGGCGAGGTGACCGACGACGAGTCGCTGGGCGGGGCGGCCATGCACGCCACCCGGTCCGGGCTCGCCGACTTCCTCGCCGAGGACGAGCGGGACGGCATCCGGCTGGCCCGGCAGTGCGTACGCCGGCTCAACTGGCGCAAGCAGGGCCCACCGCCGCGCAACCCGGCGCCCCGGCCGCCCCGGTACGACCCGGAGGAGCTGCTCGGCGTCGCCAGCGCCGACCTCAAGGTGCCCTTCGACCCGCGCGAGGTGCTGGCCCGGGTGTTGGACGGCAGCGACTTCGACGAGTTCAAGCCGGCCTACGGCACCGCGCTGGTCACCGGCTGGGGCGAGCTGCACGGATGGCCGGTGGGCGTGCTCGCCAACGCCCGGGGCGTGCTGTTCAGCGAGGAGGCGCAGAAGACAACCCAGTTCATCCAGCTCGCCAACGCCGCCGACACCCCGCTGATCTTCCTGCAGAACACCACCGGCTACATGGTCGGCACCGAGTACGAGCAGCGCGGCATCATCAAGCACGGCGCCCTGATGATCAACGCGGTGTCGAACTCGACGGTGCCCCACCTGACGGTCAACCTGGGCGCCTCCTACGGCGCCGGCAACTACGGCATGTGCGGCCGGGCGTACGAGCCGAGGTTCCTGTTCACCTGGCCGAACGCGAAGTCGGCGGTGATGGGCCCGGCACAGCTCGCCGGGGTGCTCTCCATCGTGGCCCGGCAGGCCGCCGCCGCCCGGGGCCGCGACTACGACGAGGATTCCGACGCCGCGATGCGGGCGATGGTCGAGCAGCAGATCGAGTCCGAGTCCGGGGCGTTCTTCCTCTCCGGTCGGCTCTACGACGACGGGGTGATCGACCCTCGGGACACCCGTACGGTCCTCGGGCTCTGCCTGTCGGCCATCCACAGCGGACCGGTCCAGGGCGCCACCAATTTCGGCGTCTTCCGGATGTAGGAGCTTCCCGTGATCTCAAGCCTGCTGGTGGCCAACCGGGGCGAGATCGCCCGCCGGGTCTTCGCCACCTGCCGGGCGCTCGGCGTCGAGACGGTCGCCGTGCACTCCGACGCGGACGCCGACGCGCCCTTCGTCGCCGAGGCCGACCGGGCCGTACGCCTGCCGGGGAACACGCCGGCCGAGACGTACCTGCGGATCGACCTGATGCTGGACGCGGCCCGCCGGGCCGGCGTGGACGCCGTCCACCCGGGCTACGGCTTCCTCGCCGAGCACGCCGGGTTCGCCGCGGCGGTGGTCGACGCGGGGCTGACCTGGGTCGGCCCGCCCGCCAAGGCGATCGCCGCGATGGGCGACAAGCTGGCGGCGAAGGCGCTGCTCGCCGACGTGGGCGTGCCGATGCTGCCGACCTGGACCGAAGCCGCCCAGGTGACCGACTTCCCGGTGCTGGTCAAGGCGGCCTCGGGCGGCGGAGGGCGGGGCATGCGGGTGGTCCGCGACGCCGCCGGGCTCGCCGGCGCCGTGGCCGCCGCTCGGCGTGAGGCGGTGGCAGCGTTCGGCGACGGCACGGTCTTCCTCGAGCCGTACGTCGAGCGCGGCCGGCATGTCGAGGTGCAGATCTTCGGCGACACCCACGGCACGATCGTGGCCCTGGGGGTACGCGAGTGCTCGATCCAGCGCCGGCACCAGAAAATCGTCGAGGAGGCGCCCGGAGTCGTCCCGCCGCAGGTGCGGCAGCGCCTGCACGAAGCGGCGGTGGCCGCCGGCCGGGCGGTCGACTACGTCGGCGCGGGCACGGTCGAGTTCCTGCTCGCGCCCGACGGGGCGATCTACTTCCTGGAGCTGAACACCCGCCTCCAGGTGGAGCACCCGGTCACCGAGGCGGTCACCGGGCTGGACCTGGTCCGGCTGCAACTGCTGGTCGCCGAGGGCGAGCCGCTGCCGCTGGCGGCGGCCCCGCCGACCGACGGCCACGCGATCGAGGTACGCCTCTGCGCCGAGGACCCGGCCCAGGGCTTCCGGCCGGCGACGGGGGTCCTGCACCGGTTCACGATCCCCGGCGTGGCCGGGAAGTTCGGCCCGCCGCGCGGGCTCCGGCTCGACTCCGGCGTGGTGGACGGCTCGACGGTGAGCGTGCACTACGACTCGATGCTGGCCAAGCTGATCGCCTGGGCACCCACCCGCGTCGAGGCGGCCCGGGCCCTCGCGGGCGCGCTGGCCCGGGCCGAGCTGCACGGCGTCGCCACCAACCGGGACCTGCTGGTCCGGGTGCTGCGCAGCCCGGAGTTCGGTGCCGCCGAGATCGACACCGGCTTCCTCGACCGGCACCCGGAGGTCTTCGCCCCGCTGCTCCCCGGCGACCAGCTTCCGCTCGCCGCGCTGGCCGCCGCGCTCGCCTCGGCCGCCGAGCGGCGTGCCTCCGCGCCGGTGCTTTCCAGGCTGCCGTCGGGTTGGCGAAACGTGCCAGCCTTCCCGCAGGTCACGCGCTTCACCGGTCCGGACGGCGAGATCGAGGTCCGCTACCGGCTGGACCGGACCGGCGCGCTCGCTGAGTGGTCGACCACGTCGGCCGGCGAGCTCGCACCGGCCGTGGCCCTGGTCCAGGCCGCGCCGGAGCGGGTGGTGCTGGACGTCGACGGCGTCCAGCGCGGGTTCCGCGTACACCGGGTGGGGTCGGAGGTCTTCGTGGACGGCCCGGACGGGGCGGCGAGCCTCATCGAGCTGCCGCGTTTCCCTCCGCCCATGCCCACGCTGGCCGCCGGGTCGCTGCTCGCGCCGCTGCCCGGCGCGGTCACCCGGGTGCACGTCGAGGTCGGTCAGCGGGTCGCCGCCGGTGACCTGCTGCTGACCGTGGAGGCGATGAAGCTGGAACACCCCGTGCTCGCCCCGGCCGACGGCGTGGTCGCCGAGCTGCCGGTGCCGCCCGGCGGCCAGGTCGACACCGGGGCCGTGCTGGCCGTGGTCGAGCCCGTTACGGAGGCCCTCTGATGAACTTCGACCTCACCCCCGAGCAGGAGCAGCTCCGCGACGCCGTCCGCACGCTGGGCCGCCGGTACGGCCACGACTACTACGTGGCGAAGGCAAAGGCCGGCGAACACACCACCGAGCTGTGGCAGGAGGCCGGCCGGCTCGGTTACCTCGGCGTCAACATCCCCACCGAGTACGGCGGCGGGGGCGCGGGCATCACCGAACTGGCCATCGTCTGCGAGGAACTGGCCGCGGCCGGCTGCCCGCTGCTGCTGCTCGTGGTCTCCCCCGCCATCGCCGCCACCGTGATCAACAAGCACGGCACCGAGGCGCAGCGCAAGCGCCACCTGCCCGGCCTCGCCGACGGCTCGCAGAAGATCGTTTTCGCGATCACCGAGCCGGAGGCCGGCTCCAACTTCCACCGGCTCGGCACGGTGGCCCGCCGGGACGGCGACGGCTGGCTGCTGTCCGGCCGCAAGTGCTACATCTCCGGGGTCGACGAGGCCGGGCACGTGTTGGTGGTCGCCCGCACCGAGGACGCGACGACCGGCCGGTTGAAGCCCGCCCTCTTCCTCGTACCCACTGATGCGCCCGGGTTGACCCGCGCCAAGCTGGACATGGAGATCGTCTCCCCGGAGAACCAGTTCCTGCTCTACCTGGACGACGTCCGACTGCCCGCCGACACACTGGTTGGCGAATCCCTGGACGCCGGGCTGCCGGCACTCTTCGCCGGGCTCAACCCGGAGCGGATCACGGTCGCCGCGATGGGCGCCGGCACCGGCCGGTACGCGATCGAGCGGGCCAGCGGCTACACCGCCACCCGGAAGGTGTGGGGCGGCCGAAGCATCGGCACTCACCAGGGCGTCGCGCACCCGCTCGCACACGCCGCCGTGCAGGTCGAACTGGCCCGGCTGATGGTCTACAAGGCGGCCACCCTCTACGACGCCGGTCGGGACCTGGAGGCCGGCGTCGCCGGCAACATGGCCAAATACTCGGCCGCCGAGGCCGCCGCCCTCGCCGTGGACACCGCCGTCCAGGCGCTCGGCGGGGCCGGCATGACCACCGAGTACGGCGTGGCCACCCTGCTCGGCGGAGTCCGCGCCGGCCGCATCGCCCCGGTCAGCCGAGAAATGATCCTCAACTTCATCGCCCAGCATGTACTGGGTCAGGACAAGTCCTACTGAGCCGACTCGGGCCGGCCAGAAGTCTCGCCTCGGCCAACCATCCAGGACGCCTGCTGCCTGTGAACTTCACTGCTGCGCACTGCCCGCGGTTGCTGGCCGGATCCGGCGGAGGCGGAATAACCGGCGTTTCGGTCCAAGCTTTGGTCATGCGCGGGCATGCCGTAGGCGCGATTGGCGATCTTCGAAGGAACTATTTGGTCGTGCAATTATCAGCGAAGGGAATGCGGAAGTGCGAACGGCCTGGACGGCCATGAATCGCCCAGAGCTGACTGGACGTATGGCGGGGGTTAAGGTGGTCGATTTTGGTGCGGCACGCAGGCCTGCGAGCCGCAGACCCTAGCACTGGTCCGCCCAAGCTGGGGCAGGTTTGCCCGAGTTGGTCCCGTAAGGCCGGTGAAGGGGTAGGTTACCCCTTGAGCGCGATCACCACACGCATGGCAGCCAGGCACACCTACTGTCGGATTCCTGACACTACCTCTGGTGTCCTGTTGGTAACTTCAGGCAACTCCTGGCCGATGAAGTTACCGAAGGTGGACCCGAGTGCCCGGTAAAAAAGGCAGCTTAGCCGAGGTCCAGGAACTACGGGATGATGTGGAGCTCACTCAGTACGGAGAAGATGGCGAGGGTTTCCGTAACCATCTGCGGGTAAACATTGGCGAGACAGAGATGTCTTTGATCATCGGTCGACAGTCCAAGATGGCAGTCGCGCTCCTAGTCACCAAGGCCGCACCGCCTTGGGCTACGGCTCGCTACACGACTGCGGGCGCGCTGCGTCAGGCCGGCTTCGAGGTCGCGCACTCGCCCACCCGAGGCAATCCCCTGCACGTCTCGGTCTTCCCACCGTCTGGGCCACATGGGCCTGCCGAGTGGGATGACGGGATGGCCATGAGCTTCGACAAGTGCTTCACTGAGTCCACGGGAGGTGATATTCGTGAGTAAGTCCGTTCTCCCAAAGTTGGGCAACCTGGCATGGGCGCCGATCACCTCAGTGGAGGAGGTCGAGATCTTCGACCGCTACAACGGTGTACCTACACTGGGCGTATTCAGGACGGGCAGTGTAGCCCACCTATTCTGGCGCGTGCTTGGCTACACAGGCGACATCTCTCTTTGGTTGTATGTTCCGCTCTCAGACGGAGATGAGCAAGCACTCGACGACGACGAGGGCCCCGGCCTTCTGGATGGAATCGTCTACCACTCGCCGAGGCAACGCTATGTGACTGTTGGGGTTGCCGACTTCAACAGGCTCATTTTCGAGCGCGAGTGGAGCATTCCGGCCGAGGCAAAGCGTGGCGAAATCCTTCATTCATTGGTTGAGGATGTGGCGGCAGCTCTTCAATTCGCAATTGAGGAAGGCTTTCCTGCCAGCAGGAGGGAAAACTACAGGAAGGCGCAGGAAGCCGTGCGCCATCTTGTGGCCTGCTGACTACCTCAACCGTGCCGCTCCTAACCCTTAACGGGTGGGAGCGGCACGTGCTTTTGCAGCATGTCCGAGGCCCAACGGGCGGCGGCTGCGCGCCTCGCGGTGTCCCGCTCGGTGGTCATTGATGGCCACGCCGGCCAGAGCCGAAGCAAAGTCTGTCGATCATGACCGGGAGGGCCCTGCTCCTCTTCCAGTCGACGAGCCTGAAGGCCGGCGGTACGCAGGGCTTTCACCAAGACCAAGACATGACTGGCATGCCTGTGGACAAAAGCTATCGGGCCACCCACTCACACATCGAATTTGCCGGCCCTAATGCCCTCGATAAAGTCAGCCCACTGTTCGGGGGTGAAGGACAGTGGCGACCCCTGCCGGTCCTTGCTGTCGCGGACCATCACAACCCGGGGCGGCGTGGCAACCTCTACGCAGTTGCCACTTGAGCCGGACCTGGTGCTCTTGCGCCAGGTGACGCGAGTCAGGCCCATGCCACACCCTCCTACGTGATCAAATCGGCACCGATCGTACGCAGCGTATCTCGCGTGGGCTTCGGCGCCAGTGCGAGGGCTTGGAGTTGTTCATGCGCTGCGGCGTACGCAGCGATCTCGGAGGGCCGGTCCAGGTACAGGGCGCCGGTGAGCGTGTCCACGTAGATCATGCGCTCCTCGGCTCCGTCCGGGTACGGGTCCGGCATCGGCGGGAAGTAGCATCGGCGGGCCATCGCCGGCCAGGATCGCCTGTCGTTCCATTTCCTGCCCCGCGACGCCGTCCGGCCGTAGATCATTCGCGCCGGTCTCTGCAAGTCGTCACTCGAGATCAGCCGCGATCCGTGCGTAAATGGCCAGGTCGACGCGGCCTGAATCGGTGAATCCTGCGTTACGGGCAGTGCCCTCGAACGCGAATCCGGCCCGCTCACCGACCCGAATCGAACCGGTGTTGCCCGGGGCGATCCGCAACTCGACGCGCTCGAACCCGGCGTGGTTCAGCAGCCATCGGGAGAAGACATCGACTGCGGAAGTCATCAGGCCACGGCCGCGGGCCGCCGGCACCAGCCAGTAGCCGATTTCGCACACGCCAGCCCGCCAATCGATCCGCTTGGCGTCGATGATGCCGGCGAACTCGCCGCGCTCGCGGACGCTGCGGATCAAGCCCCTGCCGGAGGCGCGGACGCCGGGCGCCATCACGGTGCAGAACTCCATGGCCAGGTCGAGCGGATAGGGCCTGGGCAGCGGCAACCAGCGGCGGATCTCCGGATCCTGGACGGCGGCATGAATCGCAGGGGCGTCCTGCGCCTGCGGCGGGCTCAGCGTCAGCTGCTCACCGATCCGCAGGGTCACATCCTCGATGGTCCGCACGGTTGTGGTCATGCGGCTACCGCTGCCCCTCGTCGACCCACCAGCTCAGCCCTAACCGCAGCTCGTAATGACCCACCTGGTGGTCGTTGATGGCCAGCGAAACGGCGGTCCTCAACCGTCGAACTTCCCGGTCTTGATGGCCTCGATGAAGCCGCGCCACTCAACGGCGTTGAACGACAACACCGGTCCCTGCCGGTCCTTGCTGTCACGAACCATGACGGCCTGCGGCGGGGCGGCGACCTCTACGCAGTCCCCGCCAGCGTTGCTCCGCGTGCTCTTCTTCCAGGTGAGGGGGGTCATGCCTGCTCCTCTGCGATCGATGCGATGAGCTTGCGAGTCTGCGCCTCGCTGAGGGCTTGCTTCTCGATGGCGGACCATACGCGTTCGTACGCTGCGACCTCGGCCGGTTTTTCGAGGTACAGGGCACCGGTCAGGCCGTCGGAGTAGATGATCGACGGCTCGCTACCCGCATCGAAGTCGAGAATCGTGAAGGCACCGTTGGCCAAGCCTGCGGGGTGCAGACCGACGCCGAACGGCACCACCCGCACGGACACGTTCGACTGACGGCTGACCACGATGACGTGGTTGAGCTGCTCAGCGTCCACACCCCGCCGCAGGACGGCCTCGTCAAGCACGATGTCAACCTGCGGCGCGCGGGGTAGGGAGCGGGTCAAGAGTGTCTGCCGGCCGAGTCGCACGGCCACGCCTCGGTCGATCTCCTCCGCCGTCATGTCTCGGTGCGCGACTTCGTAGACACGGGTGGCGTAGGCCTTGGTCTGGAGCAGACCGGGGACCAGCTGTGCCTCGTACTTGCGCAGGCGGCTCGCGGCGGCTTCCAGGCCGACGTACAGCTCGAACCACTCGGGGATGGCGTCGCCATACGAGTGCCACCAGCCGCGCCCCTTCGTCTCCTTTGCGAGGCCCATCAGCGCCTCGGTCAGTTCTGGTGACGCTCCGTAGACCTTGCACATCGCCTCGGCGTCGAGCGAGCGCATGGACGTAGCGCCCGTTTCGATCCGCCAGATCTTCGGGGTGGACCACTCCAGCGCGTCAGCTGCTGCCTTGACGGTCATCCGCGCCTCTTCGCGGAGCTGCCGGAGGTGCCGCCCAAGCTGCCGCCTCGGGACGGTCGAGCCGGTGTCCGTTGTCATTGCTGCTTCCTCTCCGGCACTACATACCGGGCGAAACCTGCGCTCGATATGTAACACCTGTCGGCCACGCTCCGCAATGGAGCCCAACGCTCTGAAAGCCCTTCATTCGTTTCATCCAAAATGTAATCTTGCATATCGAGTCCTCGCCGGTAAAGCATGAGCTGGGTGTGGTGGTCGGATGACCGTGCGTGGCCCGGCTGCCGCGCCCCCTACCTGAGGAGGGCGGGATGAGCAGGCACGTCAGCTACGACCAGTACGTGATCGCCACAGCCCTGACCCTGGCCCGCCGGCATCGGCCGGTGTGGTCATGGCAGAGATGGCGGCGGGTCTGCCGCTGCGGGAGCGACCTGCCCTGCCGGTCCAGACACCGCGTTCCGATCAACCACGGGCACTGGCCGGGTGAGGGCCGATGACCACGCACGGCCCGGTCCTACCGACCTGGATCTGCGGCAGCTGCGGTGCCCCCTGGCCCTGCCGCACCCGCCGACAGGAGCTACGTGCCGAGTACGAGGACGCGCCCACGTCCCTCGCCATCTATATGGGCTCGTGTTTCGTGGCGGCGACCCAGGACATGGGCTGGGCACCTGCGGGGCTGGTGTACCGCCGGTTTCTCGGCTGGCTTCGGTGACGCTCCGCGCCGGCGACCTGCTTCGCATCGACCGAGCGGCCAGCGTGCAGTTCGTGGAGCCGATGCTGTTCCGCCTGATCAGGGTGCTCGACTGGGTGACCTACGACGGGTGGGTCTGGCTGGACGGCTACCAGCTCAACGCCAAGGGCGATGCCGTCGCTCGTCGCTCGATCTTCGTCCAGAAAGCCGGGCTGGCCGCCCTCGCCCAAGGGTGGCGGGGCACACCATGAGCGGGACAGTGCGCGGGGCTCGGCGCTGGGAAGATCACCCGCACGACCAACCACTACGGAGGGTTAATGGACAGAAGGTCGATCCTCAGGGCTGCGGTTGCCGGCGTGATCGCGGTGCCGTTCGCCGGGCTGTTCGGCGCGGCGCCAGCCGAGGCGGCGACGCAGTACGTGATGGCGACGGAGCAGGCCAGCGGGCAGATCCTCCGCTTCAACCCCGCTTCCTGGAGCAGCGGTACGGTGCTGTGGCAGGCCCCGAGCCGTACCGGCACCTGGACGAACCTGTCGGACGTCAAGCGCCGCGCCACCGCCAATTGGGGCAACGTCATGCTGGTGACCGCCTCGGGCGCCGGTGACTACCGCGGCCAGGTGGCGATGATCCAGGAGAGCAAGATGAGCTCCGCCAAGACCGGCGGGATCGTCTGGCAGGCCACCGTCACCGGCAACCCGCACTCGATCGAGCGGATCGCGACCCAGGGCGCGATCGTGGTGGCCACCACAAAGGGGGCCAACGGCGCGACCAGCGGCGGCGGGCTGCACCTCTTCGTCCCCAGCTCCAACGGGGGGAAGCCCGGCACCAAGGCGGCGCAGTTCATCAAGTTCCCCGGCGCGCACGGGGTGATCTACAACCAGAATGGCTTCATCATCGCCGTGGGCGACGGCGAGGCCCGGCTGTACGGGATCACTGGAAACGGCTCGAGCACCCGGCTGCAGTACCGGACGAAGTACACCTTCAGCGACGGTGCCGGCAAGGCCAAGATGGGGCACGACATCCTCCCCGACTACAAGGGCGGGGGCTACTACTTCACCTCGTCCTACAAGGTGCGCACGCTCAACCTGGTGTACGCCGGCAACAGCTGGCAGTTCACCTCGGTGAGTGTGGCGAGCAACACCGCTCACGTGAAGGCGTACACCCGGCTGCCGAACGGGGTGAAGGCCTGGGTCGTGCCCGGCTCCGGCGAGGGCGAGTGGAGCAAGACCATCCGCTTCAGCTCCGGCAACCACAGCAAGAGCGGTGCCCGCTTCTACCGGGTGCGTTACTACACGACCGCGTTCGGCTGAGCGGGCCGGGGTACGGCGGGTGCCCGATCACCCGCCGTACCCCGGGGTCCGTCAGCGGACGGTCAGCGTGCCGGTCAGCGGCAGCGGCGTGACCACCGGCGGGAGCCGCTTCGGCTCGCCCCGGCGCGGCTCGCCCTGCTGGGCGAGGGCGCTCTTCGACATGGTTGCCCGCACGTCCGGCGACTCCGGGTTGTCCGGGTCCTCCGGCCAATCCGGCCCGTACACGAACGGCTGGTCGTCACCGGTGCACACGGTGCCCTTCGCCGGCAGCTTCACCTTGAGTAGGTACCTGTCGATCGCGCCGGTCACGCAGTCTGACGTGCCGTACGCGGTGTGCCCCCAACTGTCGCTGCTGAGCAGCCGGCTGTTCGGCAGCAGCGCCGCCGAGCTGACCGCGCCCTTGTAGTTGGTCGCCGGGTCCCAGAAGTTGCCGACCACCAGCACCGGAGCGCTGGTACGCCGGTTGAACGGCCCGGTGTAGGCGTTCTTGTCGCGTACCGTCCAGGTGTTGCGGGCGCACGGCGCGCTGACCCACGCCCATTCCCGGCCGAAGTACGGGGCCCGCTTGTCGGCGGCGGCGACGAGCTTCGGCCAGGAGCTGGCGCTCTTCGGGTGGTACGCGTCGGTGCAGTCCACCGTCAGGAACGTCTCGTACCCGTTGTCGTACGGGAAGTCGTACGCGCGCTGCTGGCGGGCCTTCGCGGCGCGCTTGGCCAGGGCGGCACCGGCCTGCGCCCGGACGGGCGCGGGGGCGGCCGGGTCGGTCGCCTCCAGCAGCCACCTGGTCATGTCGCTGATGATCAGCCAGCCGTAGGGGCTGTAGAGCGCGCCGAGGGAGGCGTCGACGAAGTCGGCGTAGCTGATTTTGAACTGCCCGAAGTCCGGGTCGTTGATCACCGCCGGCTTCTTGCGCAGTCGCTTCGCTACCGTGTCGTACGCGGCGATCGGGTTGCCGGTGGACGCCAGCGGGCACTGCTCCGCGCCGACCTTGGCGCACCGGGTCAGGATCTCGCGCAGGGCCTTGTACGCTCCGTCGGCGCTGCGCAGCCGGGTCTCCTGGAGCTGCTTGCGGGCCTTGCCCTTACCGACCCAGGCGTTCGGGTTGAGCACCCCGTCGACCACGAGGGCGCGGACCCGGTCCGGGAACATGTTGGCGTAGTACTGACCCAGCGCCGTGCCGTAGCTGAAGCCCAGGTAGGTGAGCTTCTTGTCGCCGACCGCGCGGCGCAGCACGTCCATGTCGCGGGCCACCTCGGCGGTGGACGCCGCGCCGGTCAGCGGCTTACCGGTGGTCGAGCACGCCTTGCCGACCGCCTTCGAGGAGGCGACGTACGCCTTCTCCTCGGCTTTGGTCCACGGGAAGGCCACGTTGAGCCCGGCACTCGCCTTCGTCTGGTCCCGCACCGAGCGGAAGCACTTGATGTTTTCGCTGTTGGCGACGCCGCGCGGGTCGACGCCGACGATGTCGAAGCGGTCGAGCAGGCTGTCGCTCAGGAAGTAGGGCGCGGCGAGCGCGATGCCGGTGCCGGAGCCGCCCGGGCCGCCCGGGTTGATGAAAAGGCTGCCGATCTTGTGCTTCTGGTCGCGGGCCTTGACCCGCAGCAGCGCGATCTCGGTGGTGGCGCCCTTCGGCTTGTCGTAGTTGCGCGGCAGCCGGACGGTGGCGCACTGGGCGTAGCCGTAGCACTTGTACCAGCGGAGCTTCGGGGTCGGCACGCGGTCGACGCGGCGAGCCTCAACGGCGCTGGTCCGATCGGACTTGGCTGCGGCGAGTGGCGCCGCGACGGCGGGCGTGATCGCTGATCCGGCGAGGACGATGCCGGCTATCCCTGATGCGATCAGGGACCGGATTGCACGTGGCATGTAGCTGCCTTCCGGTGGGAACGGGTCGGTCGAGAACACCTCGACCTTCGTCACTCTAAGAAGCGCCGGCCACCAATAGCGCCCGTCAAACGTCAATCGATCCTATTTGTCATCAGCTTGACGCCTTGTGGTGTCGCCTTTCCGCTTCGCACGTTGACAGGAGACCGTCCCCAGTCATGCTTGTCGGATGAGTTCCCTCCCGAAGCCTGATGCGCGGATGAAGGCCGCCGTCGCATCGCTGGCGGCGGTGGCGGTGCTCGTGACCCTGGTGGCCTGGCGCCCCGAGGGCATTCTCTCGGTGCTCCTGGCCCTGGTCTGCGTGCTGCTCGGGATGGTTGCCGGGGTGCTGGTGGCCGCCGCCCGGCAGGCGCGGGTCGGCGAGACGCCGGGCGAGGACTGGCCGGCGCCCGGCGGCCACGGCGTGGACGCCGACACGCTGGACGCGATCGATTCCCGGGCGGTCCGGCAGCGGCGGGCGGCGCACGGGCTCAACGACCGGTGAGGGTGGGCACGGCGAGCGCGTCCACGCCCCGCCCGGCCAGGCAGCGATAGCTGCGGCCCTCGTCCGTCCCGGACGGGGGCAGCACCTCGAGGTTCCAGCCGGCCGGCTCGTCGATGCCGCTGACCAGCCGGAAGGTGCGAACGTTGCAGATCTGTTGGACGGCCGGGTCGGCAGCGACCGCGGCGTGGCCCGCCCCGACCAGCGCCGCGGGCAGGTCGCCCGCGACGTACGTCTCCCAGGTGTGCCGGCCGTCGCACGGCACCCGGGTCGCCTCGGCCCGGTCGCTGCGCAGCCGTACCGGGCCGAAACACTCCAACTCGGATACGCAGCGGGCGCCCGTCGGCAGGCGTACGCCCTCGGCCGCGCAGCCCGGTAGGGCCTTCGGCCCAGCCGGGTCGGCGATCGCGCTACCCATCGACGTCGGCAGACCCAGGCCCGGCATGCCGCTGGCGAACCAGGCTCCCGCGCCGGCGGACGCGGCCAGCGCGAGCGCACCCGCGCCGCCGCGGAGCCAGCGACGCGCCCACCGCCGGTCACGCGCGGGCACGGTCGGGCCGTCCTCCTCCGTGGACGGGCACGGCACCGGCTGGCCCTTCGGACCGACGGGATACGCCCCGCCCGTGCTCCACCCGTGGCCGATCGGGGCACCGAGGTACGGCACCCCGCTGGTCGAGGAGGCGGCCGGCTCGATCGGGAGCGCGGCGAGCAGGCCGCCCAGTTCGACGGCGGAGGGGCGCTCCCCGGGGTCGTTGGACATGCCGAGCCGCAGCACATCGATCAGCTCGCTCGGCACCCCGGGCAGGTCAGGGATCGGCTGGTGGAACATCTCCAGCAGGGTGACCAGGCTCGGGTTGCGCTCCGACTGCCAGCGCGGCGGCCGACCGTACATCACCGCGTACAGGGTTGCGCAGAGCGCGTAGACGTCGACCGCCGGCGACGGCGGGCTGTTGTTGAACATCTCCGGCGGCGCGTACGCCGGGGTGAGCACTTCCAGGGTGACCGAGGCGTCGCGCACCTCGGCGAGCACCGCCAGCCCGAAGTCGGCCAGCACCGCCGGGTTGAAGTGCGAGTGGAGGATGTTGGCCGGCTTGACGTCCCGGTGCAGCACCCCGGACGCGTGGGAGTGGGCGAGCGCGTCGGCGAGCTTGACGCCGAGGTCGCGGGCCTCCACCGGGCCCAGCGGCGCGGTGCGCATCCGCTCCGCGTACGACCCGTCGCAGAGCTCCATGATCAGGTAGGGATGCTGGTCGACGGTGACCCCGACGTCGAAGAGGTCGACCACGTGCGGGTGGGAGGACATCCGACCGGCGGCCCGCGCCTCGCGCAGGAAGCGCGCCTGGTCCCGCTCGCTGTCCAGGGGGCGATTCTCCACCTTGACCGCGACCTCGCGCCCCACTGAGATCTGGATGGCCCGGTAGACGGTGGCGTAGCCCCCTCGGGCAAAAACCTCTAAATCGGTCAGACCGGGCACGATGGGCAGCCGCAGGGCGCCGGGCGGAGTCTCGGTCACGGCTCGAAAATACCCAACGATCCCGGTCGCTCAATGCGCCGTATCGGCCGCCGGCACGGAGACCGCCCCGGCGGCGATGTCGTCCGGCGTACCGCCGGCGGCCACCCGGCGGGCATCCCACCAGAGGGCGACGGCCGTCGCCACCGCACCCAGCCCCTCCCAGGCGGCCACCCCGAAGAATCGGCCCGGGGCCACTTCGGACAGCACCGCGATGCTGAAGACCGTGAACGTGACCAGCCGGAACCAGACCGTGAACCGGTAGAACGGCCGCCACTCGGTGGCGGCGGCCAGCAGGTAGTAGACCCCCATGTTGAAGGAGGCCATCGAGGACGCGGTGAGGAACGTGCCGGTGTAGTCACCGGCAGCCCGCTCGGCCGGAATCTCGAAGCCCAGCATGCGCAGTTGGGCCTCCGGCCAGACCAGCCCGAGCGCGCCGAGCAGCAGCGCCAGCACCCCGAAGACCGCCATCGTCCAGCCGGCACCCGAACGCGGCAGCCTCATGTGTCCTCCCCACCCACGACCCCTCGGCCCCCGAGGCTAGCCGCCACGCCCGCCGCTCACATCCCCGAAACCGGCAAACCTGTCCGGGTACCCACCGCACCACCCCTGCGGCCCGGCGGGGCGTGCGGGAGTCAGCCGGCGAGGCGGACGCGGAGGGCGTCGGCGGCGGCCCGCTCGCTGCGCTGCTCGGTGGCGTACGCCAGGCGGACCGCCTCCTCGGCGCTGGCCAGAGCCTCGGCCGGGCGGCCGCAGGCGGCCAGCGCCTCGGCCAGCACGCAGGCCCCGATCACCTGGCTGCGGACGTCCTCGGCCGGGGCGACCACGGCCCGCCGCGCCCAGTCCAGCGCCTGTTCATGCTGCCCGTGGGCGAGCAGCGCGGACGCGTACCGGGCCATCGTCTGGCGGCGGGAGAAGAGCAGCGACGGGGTGTGCGCGGTGGCGACCGGGGCGAGCAGTCCCACCGCAGTCGCCGAATCATCGGCGGCGAGCCGGGCCATGGCGAGCAGCACCCGGGGCCCCACCTGGGCGGGAGCCTGCGGGTTGTGCGGCTCCACGGTGGTCAGCACCGACCGGGCGTCCCGCTCGGCGGTCTCGCGGTCGCCCAGTTCCAGGGCCACGAACCCGCGCAGCGTGCCGGCCATGCCGGTGAGCAGCGGATGCGACGTTCGGTTGGCGTACCCGAGAGCCTCGGTGAGCAGGTCCGCCGCGTGCTCGGATGCACCCAGCCCGCGTGCCACCACCCCGCGGACGACCAGCGCGAATCCCTGCCCCCAGTCGTCGCCGATCTCGGCGAACTCCCGGTACGCCCGGCGCGCCCCCCGGTCGGCCTCCGCCAGCTCACCCAGCTCGGCGGTGGCGTACGCCTCGACTGCCCGGAGCGTGCCGACGGCCCACGCCTCACCGACCCGCTCCCCGAACGGCAGGAACACCTGCGCCAGCCGGCAGGCCTCCCGCAGCCGACCGGCGAGCAGCCGGGCGAAGGCGGTGGTGCCGCGCAGCCAGGCCCGCCCGTACGGGTCCCGCAGCTCGGCGAAGAGCCGGGCGGCCCGGCCGAGCACCGCGTCGGCGCCAGCGAAGTCGCCCCGGGTGGTGGTCACCCAGGCCAGGTTCTGCAACGACCAGGCCTGCCCGCGCAGGTCCCGAGCGGAGAGGCTCAGCTGGTAGGAGGCGGCCAGCCGGCTGCCCGCCTGGCTCAGCCGGCCGGCGATGAAGTCGGCCATGCCGAGCCGGCGCATCACCGAGGCGCGCATCGCCGGCAGCTCCGCGCTGGTCGCCACCTGCAGCGCCTCCTGCCAGCAGCACACCGCCCGGTCGGCGTCACCGACAGTCTGGTGGGCCAGCCCGGCGAGCAGCAGTGCGCTGGCCCGGGTGGCCGCCGCGTCGCCGGCGTTGGCCGCGATCTTCTCGGCCGAGGCGAGCGCGTCGTTCGGGCGTCCGATCTGCAGCAGCGCCCGGGCGTGCACCACCTGGTCGGCCAGCGGCAGCCCGTCCCGGGCCAGCTCGGCGGCCCGCTCGGCGTACTCGACGGCCAGCGCCGGCTCCCCGGAGCGCAGCGCGCGGCGGGCGGCCCGGCCGAGCGCGGCCACGCCCAGCGGAGCCACCGCGCGGGCCGGCGCGTCGGGGCGCAGCTTCACCGCGTCGGCGAGGGCGGCGGCCCGCTCGACGTGCTCGGCGACGAAATCGTCCCGGGCCGTCTCGGTGAACCCGCTGGTCGAAGGCCCGGCGGCGGCCGCGTTCTCCGGGGCGGCCCAGCGGGCCAGCACGGCGTGCCGCTCGGCCAGCTCCGCCTTGCTCACCCCGGCGTACGCGGCCTCCCGCATCAGCGGGGTGGCGAAGGCGAACCCGGTGCGGGTGCGGTGCAGCATGCGACGTTGCAGCAGCTCCTCCACGGCCCGGTCCAGCTCGACCGCGGCCACCGCCGCCGGGCGGCCGTCCCGCCCGACGCGCTGCTCGCGGAGCGCCTCCAGCGCGCCCGTCGGCACGGTGTCGCCGACCACCGCGGCGTTCCGCAGCACCGACCGGGCGTCCGACGGCAGCGCGTCGATCCGCGCCGCGAGCACGGCGGCCAGGTCCCGGGAGAGCAGCCGGCTGCCCAGCGAGCCGGGGGCGAGCCGCCAGCCGATCGGAGCGTTCCGATCCCGGCCGGGGGTCAGCGCCCCGCGCTCCATCAGCAGGGTGATCAGCTCGGCCAGGTAGAACGGGTTGCCCTGCGCGGTGGCGAGCAGCCGGTCGGCGTCGGCCTGCGGCAGCTTGCCGCCGTTCAGGTAGCTGGTGAGCAGCCGGGCCGCGTCCGCGCCGCGCAGCGGGGGCAACGCGTGCACCTCGGCGTCCGCGACCCGGGTCAGCGCGCCGGCGGTCCGGACCAGCTCGGGGCGGCCGAGCAGCAGCACCAGCACCGGGCCGCTGAGCCGGGAGAGGGTCAACCCGAGCGCGTTGATCGTCTCGGCGGTGGCGTCGTGCAGGTCGTCCACGACGATCACCAGTGGCGCCTCGACGGCGAGCGCGCTGAGCAGGTCGGCGACCGCGCTCGGCACCGCCTCGGCGTCCGGATGCGACGCGGCCGCGTTCCACTCGCCGGTCTCGGTGGTGGCGGGGAGTTCGGCGTACCCGAGCAGGGCCAGCAGTTGGTCGACGGCGATGGGTGGCAGCTCGCCGGGGAGCCGGCCCAGCCGCTGCCCGAGCCGGCGCAGCCGCTCCTCGACCGCCGGCCGGGTGACCGCGGTGGCAGCGTCGTTGGGCAGGCCGACCGCAGCTCGGACCAGGTCGGCGAGGGGGGCCAGCCGGCGACGCTCGCCGAACGCGGCGCAGCGCACCGAGAGCACCCGGGCGCCGGTGTGCGCGGCGTACCGGCCGGCGCCGACGTCGTAGCCGGCGGCGAGGCGCTCCACCTCGGCGGCGAACCGGGACTTGCCGATCCCCGCCTCGGCGGTCATCAGCAGCACCCGGGGCTCGCTCCGGTCGATCACCTCGGCGAGCCGGCCGGCGATCCGGCCGATCTCGGTCTCCCGACCCACGAAGGGCGCCTCGTCGCCGAGGCCGGACCGGGTGCCGGGCGCGTCCAGGAGACCCAGCAGCTCGTACGCCTCGACCGGCTCGCGCTTGCCCTTGAGCCGCAGCGGGCGCAGCGCCCGCCAGGAGGCGACGTGCCGGGTGGCGGCGGAGGTTCGCGCGCCCGCGTAGACCGCGCCGACGGCGGCGGCGTCGGCCAGCCGGGCGGCGGTGTTCACCGTGTCGCCGATGACGGTGTATTCGATCGCCGCCTGGATACCGGCGATCACGTCACCGGTGTTCAGCCCGACCCGCAGGCCGAGCGGCGCGCCGCCGCCCCGCTCGTCGTCGAGCACCCGGCGGACCGCCCGCTGCATGGAGAGCGCGGCACGGACCGCCCGCTCGGCGTCGTCCTCGTGCGCGACGGGCGCACCGAAGACGGCCATGATCCCGTCACCGGTGAGCTTGTCGACGTGCCCGCCGAAGGTCTTCACCGCGCCGGCGAGGGCGGCGAGCACCCGGTCGGTGACCGCGCCGACCCGCTCCGGGTCGAGGTCCTCCGACCAGGAGGTGAAGTCGGAAAGGTCGCCGAAGAGCACGGTGACCACCCGCCGCTCGGTGGCGGGCAGCGTCGCGGCGGCCGGCAACGCGGCCCCGCAGTTGTGGCAGAACCGGGCGCCGGGTACGGCGACGGTCCCACACACCGGGCAGGTCACGGCTGCTCCACTCCGAGGTATTCGAGCTGCGCGCGGACCGACCACTCGGCCGCCCACCACAGCGACCGGTCGACGTCGGCGTAGACCGTGGCGACCACCTCCGGCGCGGTGGTGGCCCCCCCGGCCACCGCGGCGCGGACCTGGTCGAGCCGGGCCCGCCGGTGGGCCAGGTAGAACTCGGCCGCCGCGCCGCAGTCGGCCAGCGCCGGGCCGTGCCCCGGCAGCGCCGGGATCCCCCGGTACGTCGAGAGCAGCTCCAAGCTCGACAGGTAGTCGCCGAGGTGGCCGTCCGGGTGGGCGACCACGGTGGTGCCCCGGCCCAGGATGGTGTCACCGGTGAGGATCACCCGCTCGTCGCCGTGCTCGACGAGGAAGCAGACCGAGTCGGCGGTGTGCCCGGGGGTGCTCAGCAGACGGATGGTGAGCCCGGCGTCCAGCGCGGCGGCCGGCGTCAGCGGCTCGCCGCCGATGGTGTGCGCCGGGTCGGCTGCGCGGACGGGCACCCCGCCGAGCAGCTCGCTCAGGCGGGCCGAGCCCTCGGTGTGGTCCGGGTGGCCGTGGGTGATCAGCACGAAGCCGACCGGCCCGTACGCCGCGATCGCCGCCAGGTGCTCCTCGTCGGCGGGACCCGGATCGACGACCACCGCGTGTTTCGCGCCGGGGGCGCGCAGCACCCAGGTGTTGGTGCCCTCAAGTGTCATCGCCCCCGGGTTCGGCGCAAGCAGCAGCCTCACCCACCCCGGCAGCTCGTCCGCGAGCGCCCCTACCGCCCCGGTCACATGCCCACCCATGGCAGCGATCGTACGACCCCGCCCGCCACTCCCCGCGATCTTGCACTTCCGGCCACTGGTTTGTGGTCGTTCACGGCTTTCGCACCGGCGAAAAGTGCAAGATCGCGGGGGCGGGTGGGGTGGGCCGGTCAGGCGACCTCGACGATGGCCTCGACCTCGACGGGGGCGTCCAGGGGAAGTTCGGCTACGCCGACGGCGCTGCGGGCGTGCCGGCCGGCCTCGCCAAAGACCGTGAGGAACAGGTCGGAGGCGCCGTTCATCACGCCCGGCTGGCCGGTGAAGCCCGGCGCGCTGGCCACGAACCCGGTCAGCTTCACGATCTTGACGACGTTCTCCAGGCCGACCAGCGAATCGATCGCGGCGATGGCGTTCAGTGCGCACCGCTGCGCCAGGTCCTTCGCCTGCTCGGCAGAGACGCCGGCGCCAACCTTGCCGGTGGCGAGCAGCTTGCCCTCCACCATCGGCAGCTGACCGGAGACGTAGACGTGCTGCCCCGACTGGACGGCCGGCACGTAGCTGGCCACCGGCGGCACCACCTCGGGCAGGGTCAGGCCCAGCTCGGCGAGTTTCGCGTGTGGTCCGTTCGCCATGGCGCTCACGCCTTCGGGCGCTTGAGGTAGGCGACGAGCTGCTCCGGGTTCGGACCGGGGACCACGGAAACCAGTTCCCAGCCGTCCTCGCCCCAGTTGTCGAGGATCTGCTTGGTCGCGTGGACCAGCAGCGGCACCGTGGCGTATTCCCACTTTTGCATCGAGTCAAGGCTCCCTTGCCTGATGGGCTTCAGTCAGCCACAGCCTACGGTCCGGTGGTGCTAGCCGGACACGGGACGCTGCTCAGGCGCCGGGGGCCCCTCGCCGCAGGGGCCTTCGTGGTCGTAGCGCTGCGGGCACCGGGTGCGGTCGGGCAGCAGCAGATCACAGAAGACCCGGTGCCGGTTGTTCTGGTCGTCGGCGGTGGAGACCGTCGTCTCGCCGGCGTCCAGTTCACTGAGAAAACCGAGCGAGGTGGCCACGGTGCCGGCCAGCGCGGTCGCCGCCGCCAGGTCGCCGACCCGGACCGGCAGGTGGATGACGTAGCCGGGCTCCTCCTCGCTGCGGCTCCGCTCACCGGGCCCGACCAGCGTACGGATCCCCTCGAACGGCAGCCGGTACGACCGCTCGTTGAGCGGCAACCCCTTACCAGATCCGTCAGCCTCGCCGGGCCGCCCCGCCCGCTCACCGGGGCGGAACTGGCCTCGAGGGACGTTCTCCGCGTCGCGCATACCCTTGCCTCCGGGCCTCGTACCTGCTCAAAGTCACCATCGTCCGGCTCGGACTCGCCGGCGGTCCGGCCCCCGCGTGCGACGAAACTAGGACCTGGCGACAGTCCCAGCAATGGGACGCGCAGGCCCGGTCACGTCCAGTCACATATGCGACAGACCGCCCGTCGGGGAAGCGATGGCGGCCTCGCGTTTGCCCCGGGCGTGGACCGCGCGCCCGGTCGCCCACGCGGGGCCGACCGATCCCCCGCCGACCGTTACCCTTCGGGTCTGGACTGGCCATCCCGCGCTCGCCCGCACGCCCGATCACGTAGGTCGCCATCGGGTGGCGCCGGCACCGCAACCCGGGGGGAAGACATGACCCAACCGCCCATCGGTGACGCCGCCGGCTCGCCCGGCGGTCCGCCTCACCCGGAACAACCCGCCGGCGCCACGTCGCCCGCCGGGCCACTGCAGGACCCGCCAGCGCCGCAGCAGCGGCGCGGGCTGCTGATCACTTTGATCGTGCTGGCTGCGGCGATACTGCTCTGCGGCGGTGGCGGCACGGCTGCGTTCTTCGCCCTGCGGAACGCCGAGGACGGCGAGGGCGCGAAGGAGCCGACGGTCGCGGTGGAGGGCTTCCTCACCGCGGTCTACCGCGACCAGGACGCCAGTAAGGCGGCCACCTTCGTCTGCTCGGCCGCCCGGGACGACAAGAAGATCGCCGCCAAGGTCACCGAAGTGCGGCAGTACGCGGGGCAGTACCGGAATCCGCGGTTCCGGTGGAGCACCCCGACGGTGGACAACCAGACCGACGACCGGGCGACCGTCACCACCGAGGTCACCATGACCACCGCCGACGAGAAGGTGGCCAGCCAGGAGCTGCGCTTCACCATGGTGCGCAAGACGGGTTGGTGGGTCTGCGAGGTCGGGTGAGCCCGGCGGCTGGGTAGGCTCGACCGGTGGCAGCAGCTGAGCAGCCGGCCGAACCCGCCGGCACCGGGTGGCCGGCCCGCCTCCACGTGGTGACCGGCAAGGGCGGCACGGGCAAGACCAGCGTCGCCGCGGCGCTGGCGCTCGGGCTGGCCGCCGGCGGCCGGCGGACCCTGCTGGTCGAGGTGGAGGGGCGGCAGGGCATCGCTCAGCTCTTCGGCACCGATCCGCTGCCGTACGAGGAACGGCACCTGGCCGACGCCCCGCGCGGCGGCGAGGTGCGGGCCCTGGCCGTGGACGCCGAAGAGGCGCTCCTGGAATACCTGGACATGTTCTACAAGCTCGGCGCGGCCGGCCGGGCGCTGCGCAAGCTGGGCGCCATCGACTTCGCCACCACCATCGCCCCGGGCCTGCGGGACGTGCTGCTCACCGGCAAGGTCAAGGAGGCGACCACCCGGACCAACGGGCAGCGCCGGACGTACGACGCGGTGGTGCTGGACGCCCCGCCGACCGGGCGGATCGGCCGTTTCCTCAACGTCACCGCGGAGACCGCCCGGCTGGCCAAGGTCGGCCCGATCAAGACCCAGAGCGAGGGAGTCGCCGCGCTGCTCCGCTCGCCGATGGCCGCGGTGCACGTGGTGACCCTGCTAGAGGAGATGCCGATCCAGGAGACGGTCGACGCGATCGCCGAACTGACCCAGCTCGGCTTCCCGGTCGGCCGGGTGATCGTGAACGCCGCCCGGCCGCCGGTGCCGGCCGGGCGCGAGGTGACCGCGGCCGAGCTGAAGCGGGGGCTGGCCGCCGCCGGCCTGCCGACCGACGCGCGGACCGTGGCCGGCCTGGCCGAGGAGGCCCGGGATCAGCGGGTACGCCGGGAGCTGGAAGACTCCCTCCGGGCCGACCTGGGGGAGTTGGGCCTGCCCCTGACCGAGCTGCCGCTGCTCCCCGAGGGGGTCGACCGGGCGGGGCTGGAGACGCTGGCCCGGGCGCTCGTCCGGGCGGATTGACTCACACCTGCGGGCAGCCCGGGCAGACACACCCCGCCGACCGATACGCTCGATTGGTGCCTTCCGAAGCCGCGGCGCCGCCACTGGACGTCGACCAGATCCTCGCCGACCCCGGCGTACGGATCGTGGTCTGCTGCGGGGCGGGCGGGGTGGGCAAGACGACCACCGCGGCCGCGCTGGCGCTGCGGGCGGCCGAGCGGCACGGCCGGCGGACGGTGGTGCTGACCATCGACCCGGCCCGCCGGCTGGCCCAGTCGCTGGGCCTGACCGAGCTGGACAACAAGCCCCGCCAGGTCAAGGGGATCGACGTCGAGGACAGCGGCGGCGAGCTGCACGCCATGATGCTCGACATGAAGCGGACCTTCGACGACGTGGTGCTGGCGCACACCGACCCGGCGAAGGCTGCGGAGATCTTCGCCAACCCCTTCTATCAGGCCATGAGCTCCACCTTTGCGGGCACCCAGGAATACATGGCGATGGAGAAGCTGGGCCAGCTGCACGCTCGGGGCGAGTGGGACTTGATCGTGGTGGACACCCCGCCGTCCCGCTCGGCGCTGGATTTCCTGGACGCGCCCGCCCGGCTCTCCCGCTTCCTCGACGGCCGGATGCTGCGGCTGCTGCTCGCCCCCGCACGCAGCGGAGGGCGGAGCATGTTCAGCTTCGTCACCGCCGGCTTCGGACTGTTCTCGAAGGCGGTGCAGAAGGTGATCGGGGCACAACTGCTGACCGACCTTTCCGGCTTCGTCGCCGCCCTGGACTCGATGTTCGGCGGCTTCCGGCAGCGGGCCGAGCAGACGTACCGGATTCTGCAGGCCCGGGAGACGGCGTTCCTGCTGGTCGCGGCCCCGGAGCCGGACGCGGTCCGGGAGGCGGCCTACTTCGCGGGCCGGCTGCGCGAGGAGCGGATGCCGCTGGCCGGCCTGGTGCTCAACCGGGTGCACCGGCCGGCCGTGACCGAGCTGAGCGCGGCGGACAGCGTGGCCGCGGCGGAACGGCTGGCCCGGGAGGGCGGGCACGCGCGCACCGTCGAGGTGCTGCGGGCCCACGCCGCGCTGGCCCAGCAGGCCGTACGCGAGCAGCGGGTGGCGGCCCGGTTCACCGAGGCGTTTCCCGCGGTGCCGACGGTGTCGGTGACGGCGCAGCCCGCCGACGTGCACGACGTCGACGGGCTGCGGACGATCGGCGAGGCGATCAGCCGGCGATGAGCGCCGTGCCGACCGGCCGGGCGGCCGGCCGGCACAGTGGTCAGTTGGCCGAGGTCACCAGAATCTTGTCCTTGCCGGCTTTCTCCTTGGCGTTCTTCTTCATGGCCGCCTCGAACATCTTGCGCCAGCTGGTCACCTGGGGGTGACGGCGCAGCAACGCCCGGCGTTCGCGTTCGGTCATGCCACCCCACACGCCGAACTCGATCCGGTTGTCGAGCGCGTCGGCCAGGCACTCGTACCGAACTGGGCAGCTCCGGCAGATCCGCTTCGCCACGTTCTGTTCGGCACCCTGTACGAACAACGCGTCCGGGTCCCCGTTCTGACACGCCGCCAGTGACGGCCAGTCAGCGATCATGCCCATCTGTACACGTCCCCCCTTGCATCAACCACGACTTCGCGCGACCAGCCGTCGAATTTCCCCCCGGTCGTCCGGCCGGCCTCCCCTAGGGCGGCGCGGACGACATGTGGCTCGTGTCGCCGCCATCATCATGGTGGGTAGTCACCCGATTACGCAACGTTGTCGGCGAAATCCATCATTCCGGACACTCCCGGCTTCCCGGGCCTGCGTCCGCCGTCTACCCGGTCGAGGTATGTGAAAACCCTGCGCGGCTTCCCCGTTCGGGGGAGACTTCCCGCCAGGTTTACGCAACCAAGCACCAGGGTTCGTGCGTTTAGCACAACGAGGCCGGCGCGCGCAGGAAATGGGGAAAAGACGCCCCAGCGCCCCTCGATTCCTACTCGCGTACCCTGTCGAGGTGACCTGGATGCGGAAACGTGACCACAATCTGCTGACCAACGCCGCATCGCTACTCATCTGTGGCCTACTGGCCGGCGTGGTGGTCGCGGCGGCGGCCTTCCCCGCGGTGGCGATGTCCGGACTGGCCGCCAAGGCGGGGGCCGAGACCTACGACTCGCTGCCGAAGACACTGAACTACGACGCCCGCTCCCCGCAGATCACCTATCTGCTCGCCGCCGACGGCAAGACGCCGCTCGCCACCATGTACGACGAGAACCGTCGCAACGTGAAACTCAAGGACATCTCGCCGTACATGCAGAAGGCGATCATCGCGGCCGAGGACCACAACTTCTACAAGCACAACGGCGTCGACTTCAACGGCGTGGCCCGGGCCTTCGTCAACAACAGCGGCGGCGGCTCCAAGCAGGGCGCGTCGACGCTGACCATGCAGTACGTCCGGCTGGCCATCTCGTACTCGGCGACCCACCCGGCCGACGTGGTGGCCGCGACCGAGGACACCAGCGCCCGCAAGCTGCGCGAGATGTCGATGGCCCTCCAGGTCGACAAGGAGCTCTCCAAGGACGAGATCCTGGAGCATTACCTCAACCTCGCGCCCTTCGGCAACGGCGCGTACGGCGT
Source organism: Micromonospora sp. NPDC006766 (assembly GCF_040636055.1). Lineage (NCBI taxonomy): Bacteria > Bacillati > Actinomycetota > Actinomycetes > Micromonosporales > Micromonosporaceae > Micromonospora > Micromonospora sp. NPDC006766. The sequence continues at coordinate 56,496 of NZ_JBEYIX010000003.1, forward strand.
GTTCGCCGCCAGCCAGGTCTACTTCGGCAAGCCGCCGAGCAAGCTGGACATCCAGGAGTCGGCGCTGCTGGCCGGCCTGGTGAAGGCACCGAGCGCGTACGACCCCACCACCACGTCCGGCTACGACGACGCGGTGATCCGGCGGGACTACGTCATCGACAACATGGTGCTGATCGGCGCCATCACCAAGGAAGAGGCCGACCAGGCCAAGCAGATCAAGCTAAAGGTCAACCACAAGCGCACCCCGAACGGCTGCGTCCAGGCCACCACGCAGAGCTGGGGCTTCTTCTGCGACTACTTCTACCGCTGGTGGATGCAGCAGGAGACGTTCGGCTCCACGACGTACGACCGGGAGCGCCGGCTGAAGAGCGGTGGCTACACCATCACCACCAGCCTCGACGTGCAGGCCCAGAAGGGTGCCGACGCGGCGGTGCGCCACAACTTGAGCGTCAACAGCAAGGGCGCCCGGATGGTCGCGGTGGTCGAGCCGGGCACCGGCCGGGTCCGCGCCCTCGCGACCAACCGGAACTTCAAGCTCGACGACCCGGACAAGCCGCAGAACAAGCTCTCCAGTAATCCGGCGAAGGCCAAGAAGGGCATCCGGGGCAGCTACCCGAACACGGTCAACCCGCTGATCAGCGGCGGCGGCAGCATCACCGGCTACCAGGCCGGCTCGACCTTCAAGATCTTCACGGTGGTGGCGGCGTTGGAGAAGGGCTTCCCGCTCGCCTACAGCATGAACGCGCCGCACCAGTTCACGTCCGAGTACCCCGTCAAGCCCGGCTCGCCGGCCGCCTGCCCGGGCACCGGCCTCTACTGCCCGACGAACGCAAGCCAGGCCATGGCCGGGCCGCACACCATGTGGAGCGCGTTCGGCTTCTCGGTCAACACCTACTTCGTCTCTCTGCAGCAGCAGGTCGGCGCGGAGAACGTGGTGAAGGCGGCGCAGAAGCTCGGCCTCACCTTCCGCGACCCGTACGACGCCAAGGTCGCGGCAAACAAGGACGCCGCGCACGACTGGGGCGCGTTCACCCTGGGCGTCGCGCACACCACGCCGCTGGAGCTGGCCAACGCGTACGCCACCCTGGCGGCGGACGGCAGATACTGCGAGCCGATCCCGGTGCAGGAGATCCGCGGCCCGGACGGCGAGAAGCTCGACATCGCCAACCCACACTGCGAGAAGCGGATCGACACGCAGGTGGCCCGGGCCGCCGTGGACGTCGCCCGCTGCCCCGTGGGCGACCGCTCCTCCACCTCGCACTGCAGCACCCCCACTGCGGGCGGGGTCCGCGGCTTCGTCAACGCCCCGGTGGCCGGCAAGTCCGGCACCACCGACGGGGACAAGACCGCGGCCCTGGTCGCGATGACCAAGCAGTACGCGGTGGCCGGCATCATGGCCGACCCGGACTGGCCGCAGACCACCCAGCAGATGGGGCACAGCCAGGCGTACGGGATCAACCCGGCCGTCATGGAAACGCTGCGCGCCGCCATGAAGGGCAAGGAAAAGATCGACTTCACCCCGCCGAGCGGAAAGATCGTCTACGGCGACCAGCGCTCCATCCCGAGCGTCAAGTGCGAGTCGATCGAGACTGCCAAGTCGCGGCTGCGCGGCGCCGGCTTCGAGCCGGTGGTGTCCAGCAGCAAGGTGACGTCGGAGTGCCCGGCGGGCACCGCCGCCGGCACCAGCCCGGACGGGAAAACCATCAAGGGCGGCGTGGTGACCATCGAGGTCAGCTCCGGCCAGGGCAGCACGCCGACACCCGGCACCAGCACCGGGCCCGGCGGCGTCACGCCGACACCCGGCAACGGGCGAAAGCCACGCGGCTGACGCGGAGCAACAACAGCGGGCGGGCACCCCTCGGGAGCCCGCCCGCTTCTTCTTCGGCCAGTATCAGAGGCCGAGCTGCCGGCGTACCTCGGCGGCGACCCGACCGCCCTCGGCCCGGCCGGCGACCGCGGCCTGGGCCGCCTTCATGGCCGGGCCCATCTGCGCCTTGCCGGTGAAGCCGCCCGCGGCGAGCGCGCCCCCGACCAGCTCGGCCAGCTCGGCGTCGGAGAGCTGCTTCGGCAGGTAGCGCTCCAGCACCTCGCCCTCGGCGGTCTCCTTGCCCGCCTGCTCGGCGCGCCCCGCGTCGGCGAACGCGACGGCCGCCTCGCGCCGCTTCTTCGCCTCCCTGGTCAGCACCGCGAGCACCTCGTCGTCGCTGAGCTCGCGCTTGGCCTTGCCGGCGACCTCGGCGGTGCCGACGGCCGCGAGGGCCATCCGCAGCGTGGAGGTGGTCAGCTCGTCGCGCGCCTTGAGAGCTGCGCGCATGTCGGCGGTGAGACGATCCTTCAGCGTGCTCATGGGTGGTGAAACTACCCTGAACGTCATGCGAAAGCGCACACTATTCCGACTCGCCGCCGGGACCGCCGTCGCCGGCGCGGCCACCTTGGCGTACGCGTCGCTCGTCGAGCGAAACATGTTCACCCTGCGCCGGTACGACGTGCCGGTGCTGCCCACCGACGCCGAGCCGCTGCGCGTGCTGCACCTGTCGGACCTGCACATGATGCCCAACCAGCGGCGCAAGCAGAACTGGGTGGCCTCGCTGGCCGCCCTCGACCCGGACCTGGTGGTGGTCACCGGGGACAACATGGCTGACCCCGATGCGCTCCCCGGCGTGCTGCGCGCCCTGCAACCGCTGCTCGACCTGCCGGGTGCCTTCGTCTTCGGCTCCAACGACTACACCGGGCCGGTCTGGAAGAACCCGTTCACCTACTTCCTGCCGGACCGGGAGTACGCCGAGGGCCTGCCGCTGCCGTACGAGGAGCTGCGCGCCGTCTTCACCGGCGCCGGCTGGGCGGACCTCAACAACGCGCGGACCACCCTGAAGGCGGGGGGCCGAGAGATCGAGCTGGTCGGCGTCGACGACCCGCACATCGAGCGGGACGACTACGACGCGGTGGCCGGTCCGGTCGCCTCCGGAGCGGCGCTCGCCATCGCCGTCAGCCACTCCCCGGAACCGGCCGTGCTGGACCGGATGGCTGCGGACGGCTTCGGGCTGCTGCTCGCCGGGCACACCCACGGCGGCCAGGTCTGCGTACCTGGCATTGGCGCGCTGGTGACGAACTGCGGACTGCCCCGATCGATGGCCCGCGGGCTGCACCGCTGGCCCGGCTCGGACTCCTGGCTGCACGTCTCCGCCGGCCTCGGTACGCACCCCACCGCGCCCGTGCGCTTCGCCTGCCCACCCGAGGCGAGCGTCCTCACCCTGATCCCCCGCTGAGCGACCCGCGCCCGGTGAGGGGGTACCGAGTTTGACCTTCGGAGCGGGTGGGCTACTATTTGTCGGCACGCCTCGGGGTGTGGCGCAGCTTGGTAGCGCGCTTCGTTCGGGACGAAGAGGTCGTCGGTTCGAATCCGGCCACCCCGACCAGAGGTCAGAGGGCACATCCAATCAATGGATGTGCCCTCTAGCGTTCCACGTCCAAGTCGACGAGCAGGGTCGCGCAGGCACTCCGGGCGTCGTGTCTCTGTCATGCCCTGACAGCTCGATTCCTCACCTGCTCCGGTGCGGGACAGCGAATATCACCGCCCGCCGTTAGGCTGACGGGTCGATGTGTTCCCCCCGACACATCCTCGCTCCTTTCACAGCTGAGGAATCATGAGCAGTTCAATGCTGCGCCGATTCGGCGCGCTGCTGCTGGGCGTCACCCTGGCCCTGACCGGGCTGGCCACGCCGGCCCAGGCGGCAGACACCGGCTCCATCACCGGCCGGCTGACCGACGGCGGAGTCGCGGTCACCGGCGGCTCCGTCTACCTCTACGGTGACGAGGTCGACCACTGGGATTACGCGTGGCTCGACGACCAGGGCCATTACGCGTTCAACGCGGTCCCTCCGGGCAAGTACCGGGTGAACTTCGCGCCTTGGGGTCACCCGGAGCAGTACGCCTACGGCAAGACCGACTGGTCCTCGGCGAATCTCATCACCGTGACGGCCGGCCACGCGACGGTGGCCAATGACGAGCTGCTGCCGGTCGGCACCATCACCGGGCGGCTGGTCAACCGGGCCGGCGCCCCGGTTCCGTACGTGTTCGTCAACGCCGAGGCCGTCGACTACAGCAGCTATGGCAACGGCAGAACGGATTCGGACGGCAACTTCAGCATCCAGGTTTTACCGGGCAGCTACCGGATCCGGTTCGACGTCGGCGCGTTCAGCCAGTTCGCGTACGGCACGTTGGACAGCGACGCTGCGGCGGTCTTCGCAGTCACGGCGGGTGGCACGGTGACGGTCAACGACACCCTCATCCCCACCGGCGCCGTGGCGGGCCGTTTCACCGACACATCCGGCGCGCCGCTGTCCGGCGTGGACGTCTATGTCAGCAACGGCCAGTTCTACGGCAACACCTACACCGACGAGGACGGCCGCTACCGGCTCGACCAGGTGCCGGTGGGCACCGGTTACACGGTCCAGTTCTCCAGTTCGGTGCTGTTCATCCAGCAGTATGCCTACAGCACGGTGGACCAGTCGGCGGCGACCCGGTTCACTGTCACCAAGGACCAGACCACCACGGTCGACGACCGGACGCTGCCGACGGGCAGCGTCCGCCTCACCGCCGTGGATTCGCGTACGGGCCGGTCGATCCTGGGCTTCTCCTCCAGCATCGGGATCGATGCGCGTGATGCCGAGAACGGCGAGGTCATCTACCCGACCGTCCCCATCGGCACCCACGAAATCTGGGCCTGGGCCTCGGGCTACTCCTTCGACGGGGCTTCGGTGACCGTGGTCGCCGGCGAGCAGGCCGACGTCAGGCTGGTCATGGAGCCGATGGCCCGGATCACCGCCACCGTCGTGGACGCCAAGACCGGCGCTCCGCTGCCCGACGTGTGCATCGTCCCGGTGCGCGTCGACGAGGTCCGGATGCCGGACAGCTGTGGCGCGCTCACCGACACGAACGGCAAGGTCACCCAGATGATCGGGAAGGGTGCGGGCACCTATCAGCTGCTGGCCTGGCCGGCCGAGGCCAAGGGCTACGGCGCGCAGTGGCTCGGTCCGCACGGCGGCACCGGCGACCTGCGGCGCGCCATGAAGTTCACCGTAAAGTCCGGCGAGACGATCACCCCGCCGGTCATTCGGATGGATCGCGCGGGTGTCATCACCGGTCAAGCCTTCGGGCCGGACGGTGCCGCGTTGTCCAACGGAGCCGTCCGGATCGCCGGCGGGCCCGTCGGTCTGGGCAGCAACTTCGGTGTTTTCGGGATCGGCGACGGAGGGCGCTACCGGATCGACAAGCTCGGCCCGTACGAGTGGCCGCTCCTGTTCGAGGTGCCCGGGCAGGCCACCCAGTGGAGCGGCGGCGAGGCCAACCGCGACCGAGCCGACCGGATCAAGGTCGTCGCGGGCGGCACCACCACGTACGACTACCGACTCGCGGCCGGGGTCACGGTGACGGTAGCGAGTACCACGCCGTTCAACGGGTACGTGGCCGCCCGCAACGTCGACACCGGTGACTTCGTCGGTCTGTGGTGGATCTCCGGACCGAACGTCGGCGCCGCCAGGCAGCTCATCGGCGGGCAGCACGTCCGGTTCGAGTACTACCCGAACGAGAGCGGCCGCAGGTTCGTCGGCGGCAAGGACTTCGCCTCCGCGACCAGATACAAGATCCACAAGCACAAGAACACGGCATTCGAGCTCACGCTCGGCTGATCACGCCGATGAAGGCCGGGCACGCCTCGCCGTGTCCGGCCTTCCGTGTCCGAGGGCACGCGCAGGCCTGGCCCCTCGGCTCGGCGATGGCCGGCCTGGCAGGCGCAGTGTTCTTACTCACCAACGGGCTAGGTCAAGCCCAGTTCCACCGGTAATCCGCTCGCCGGTCGTTCTACCCCTCGTCGAGAATCCACCCATGCTGCGCCGCGCCCTACCCGCCCGTCCGGAAGCCCGTCGAATCCTCCTCGGCACCCTGCTGTCGGCCATCGGGCGCGGGCTGACCCTGCCGTTCCTCTTCATCTACCTCACCAACGTGCGCGGCCTGACCGACAACCAGGCCGGCCTGGTGATCGGGTGGTTCGGTGCGGTGACCCTGGCCCTGTCCCCGCTGGGCGGGACGCTGATCGACCGGTTCGGCGCCCGCCGGGTGGTGCTGCCCTGCCTGGTGGTCGAGGCGGTGGGCACCGGCTCGCTCGCGCTGGTCGACTCGCTCGGGATGGCGTTCGCGGTCAGCACCCTGATCGCGGTGGGCGGCTCGGCGCTCTGGTCCGGGCAGACCACCATTCTCGCCTCGCTCACCGGCGACGGCGAGCGGCAGCGGGTCTTCGGCCTCCAGTTCGCTCTGCTCAACCTCGGCATCGGGGTGGGCGGCCTGATCTCCGGCGCGGTGGTCGACATCGCCCGCCCGGTCACCTTCCAGGCCATCTACCTGCTCGACGCGCTGAGCTACCTGACGCCGGCCCTGATCCTGCTGACCCTGCCGCACGTCGGGCACCGCCTGACGCAGGCCTCGGCGGCGGGCACCGGGAAGTCGGCGGGCGGCTACCTCGCCGTGCTGCGGGACCGGCCGTTCCGGCGGCTGGTCATCTTCGGCCTGGTGCTCACCACCTGCGGGTACGCGCAGATCGAGGTGGGTTTCGCCGCGTACTCGGTCCGGGTGGTGGAGGTGACGCCACGGGTGGTGGCCTGGGCGCTCGCCGCCAACACCGTGATGATCGTGCTCTCCCAACTGCTGATGATCCGCCGGATGGAGGGGCGCAGCCGGACCCGCGCGCTCGCCGCGGTGGGCGCGGTCTTCGCGACCGCCTGGCTGGTGCTCGGCATGGCCGGCCTGGTCGGTACGGGCAACGCACTGGTCGCGGCGTTCGGCGTCGTGGCCTGCTCGGCGATCTTCGGGTTCGGCGAGACGATGCTCTCGCCGGTGATGCCGGCGTTGACGAACGCGCTCGCCACCGACGAGCTGCGCGGAAGGTACAACGCGATGAGTTCGATGATCTTCGGGATCAGCGGGATCATCGGCCCGGTCACCGCCGGCCCGCTGCTCGGCGCGGCGCACGGGCGGCTCTGGGTGGCGTTCGTGGTGGGCGGCTGTCTGGCCGCGTCGGTGCTGGCCCTGTCGCTGCGCCGGCTGCTCACCCCCGCCCAGGACGGCCGCCTCACTCCCACTCGCGAGCCGGAGCCCGCCGTCACCTGAGCGGCGGTCAGAACCAGCAGGTCTGCCCGGCGGCGTGGCTCACCTGGACGGTGTGCGTGACGCAGCCGCCGTCGGCCACCCGGTGCAGCAGGAAGGCGGTCGGTTCGGCGACCAGCCCGACCTCCGGCTCGTCGCTCGTGGTCAGGCTCACCTGCACCCAGGTGCTCGGCGCGGTGGTCAGCACCGTGCCGGCGAACGTGCTGGTCACCGGGCGGTGCAGGTGCCCGGCTGCGACGCGTACGACATGGGGGTGACGGGCGACCACCGCGGCGAACGCGTCGGCGTCGGCGAGCCGGATGGCGTCCATCGCCGGTATCCCCACCGCGACCGGCGGATGGTGCAGGCACACCACGGCGGGCTGGTCCGGGCGGCCGGCGAGCACTCCGTCGAGCCAGCCGAGTTGCTCGTCGCCGAGCCGGCCGCCGCTGCCGCCGGGGGCGAGCGAGTCCAGCACCACGAGCGTGCCGTCCGGGTGGTCGACGTGGTAGTGAGCCGAGAACCCGCCCCCGAGGTAGGGGGTGCCGCCGAAGGTGTCGAGCAGCGACTCCCGGTCGTCGTGGTTGCCTGCGGCGAAGTGCACCGGCAGCGGGAACCGCCCGACGATCTCGCGCAGCGCGACGTACTCGTCGGGGCGGCCGTTGTCGACCAGGTCTCCGGTGATGACGACGCAGTCGGGCCGGGGCCGCAGCGCCAACACGCGGCCGAGGGCGCGGTGCAGCCCGGTGGCCCGCTCGGCAGCGAGCGGGCCGGTGGTCACGTGCGGGTCGCTGAGCTGGGCGATGAGCATCGACGCCTCCTCGGGACCGGGATCCTCACGTTATCGTCGCCGGCTCCACCGCGCGGGTCCGCCGTGTTCACAGGCCGCATCCACACCCTGTGGATAGCACATGTGTACGAAGGCCGCTGGGCCGCACGCTGAGTACCCTTGATCGCGCCCCGACCCCTGACCAGGAACGACGTGGAGCACGAGCGAGTCATTCGAGACGTCACGGTCCGCCTTCCGATGGCGTCGACCGTGGTCGAGGCGTGCGAGTGGGCCGTCGACGCGCTCGCTCGGTACACCCCGGCGGCGATCTCGATCCTGCTCCGGGTGCACGACCGGCTTCGCTGCGTGGCGGCGACCGGCGCCTGGCAGGTCTTCTCCACCGTGCCGCCGCAGGCCGGAGGCGACAACTCCCGCTCGGTGCGCACGCCCCGCGACGGTCTGGAGCGGTCGATCGTCGGCCGCGTGTACGCCTCCGGTGAGCCCGCCGCCGTCACCAACGTCACCGCCGCCCCCGACCACCTTCCGGTACGCCCCGACGTCACCGCTGAGCTCTGCGTACCGGTGCTGGGCCCGGCGGGCCGCCCGATCGGCGTGCTCGACCTGCAGTGGAGTGGCCCGGTCGAGCTGGCACGGTGGCGGGAGACCGCCGAACGGCTCGCCCACCGGCTGGGTGCCCGGATCGCGGCGCTCGGCGGGCCGCCGGCGGAGAGCCGCAGCGAGCAGCTACTCCGGCATGCCGCCGCGATGACCGCCGCCACCACCGAGTGGGACCTGCTGACCGCCGCGCTCAGCGCGGCCCGCGACGGGTCGGCCCTCGCCGCCGCCGTGCTGCTCCTCGCCGGCCCGCCAGAGCCACGGCTGGGCGTGCCGACCGGCACACCCGGCGAGCTGGAGTCCCGGATCCGGGCCGAGCTGGCCGAGGCCGGGTCCGACGCGCTCGGCCGACTGATCGCCCGGGCTCACCGGCACGGCTCGGCGTACACCCTCGGCGAGGCCGAACATCCGCCGACCGAAGACCATCTGCCGCTGGTCCGGGCCGGGGCCCGCACGCTGGTGGTGGTGCCGGTCGGGCCGCCGGACGTCGGTGGGGTGCTGCTGGTCGCCGACGAGCGGCTGCTGCGCCCCGACCCGACCACGGTCAACCTGCTGGAGCTGCTGGCCGGGCAGGCGTGGGCCTGCCTGGAGCGGCTGCGTACGCTCGCCCGGCTGCGCGAGGAGGCCAGCTCGGACCCGCTCACCGGCCTGCGGCACACCGGGCCGTTCGAGCAGCGGATCGCGAGCGCCACGCCGGGGCGTACGGCCCTGCTGGCCATCGACGTGGACGGCTTCAAGGACGTCAATGACACGTACGGCCACCAGGCCGGGGATCGGCTCCTGGTTGGGCTGGCCCGGGCGCTGGAGGGGGCGCTGCGGCAGGGCGACGAGCTGTACCGGACCGGCGGCGACGAGTTCGTAGCGGTGATCGAGGTCAGCCGCCCCGAGGAGGCGGTCCGGATCGCCGAGCGCCTCACCGAGGCGGCCCGGCGCACCGGCCGCACCATCAGTGTCGGCGTCGCCCTACCCCACCCCGGCGAGTCCCCCGAACGCACCCTCCACCGCGCCGACCAGGCCCTCTACACCGTCAAACGCCAAGGCCGCGACGCCGTCCACCTCTCCCCCGCCTAACCGGCCCCGTACTCCCCCACCCGCGCCGATCAAGGGGTTGTGGCACCTCAGGAAAGCCGCGAAACGGTCCTTCCGGGCGCCATAAGTCCATGATCGACGCGGGTGGGCGGGTTAGGGGTGGGGGAGGGGGAGGGTTTGGGCGAGGAGTTCGGCGGTCTGGGCGGTGTTTAGGGCGGCGCCCTTGCGGAGGTTGTCGCCTGTCACGAACAGGTCTAGGGCGCGGGGGTCGTCGACGGCGCGGCGGATCCGGCCGACCCAGGAGGGGTCCGTGCCGACGGCGTCGATCGGCATCGGGAACTCGCCGGCGGCCGGGTCGTCGACCAGGATCACGCCGGGGGCGTTGCGCAGCACCTCCCGGGCGCCCTCGGCGTCCACCTCGGTGGCGAAGACCGCGTGCACCGCGACCGAATGGCCGGTCACCACCGGCACCCGTACGCAGGTGGCGGAAACCTTCAGATCGGGCAGCCCGAGGATCTTGCGCGATTCGTTGCGCATCTTCATCTCCTCGGACGACCAGCCCTCGTCGGCCAGCGAGCCGGCCCAGGGCACCACGTTGAGCGCCAGCGGTGCCGGGAACGGGCCCAGCTCGTCGCCGACCGCCTGCCGCACGTCACCGGCACGGGAACCGAGCACCCGATCCCCGGCGATCTTGCTGAGCTGGGCGTGCAACACGTCGACGCCGGACTGGCCCGCCCCGGACGCCGCCTGGTACGACGCGAGCACCAGCTCACGCAGGCCGTATTCGCGGTGCAGCGGGGCGACGGCCACGATCATCGCCAGGGTGGTGCAGTTGGCGTTGGCGATGATCCCCTTGGGCCGGTTGCGCACCTGCTCCGGGTTGATCTCCGGAACCACCAGCGGGACGTCCCGGTCCATCCGGAACGCGCCGGAGTTGTCCACCACGACCGCGCCTCGGCCGACCGCGATCGGCGCCCACTCCGCCGAGACCTCGTCCGGGACGTCGAACATCGCCACGTCCACCCCGTCGAACGCCTCGGGGGTGAGCGCCTGCACGGTGAGCAGCTCGCCTCGGCACTGCACCTGCCGCCCTACGGAGCGCTCGGAGGCGAGCAGCCGAATCTCTCCCCAGACGTTGCGCCGGGAGGAGAGGATCTGGCACATCACCGTGCCGACGGCACCGGTCGCCCCGACCACGGCAAGGACGGGCAGCGACGGCATCGCGCTACCGCCCGGTGCCCGCGTAGACCACGGCCTCAGACTCGCCGCCCAGGTCGAAGGCCTCGTGGATGGCCCGGACCGCCTTGTCGAGGTCGGTGTCCCGACAGACCACGGAGACCCGGATCTCCGAGGTGGAAATCATCTCGATGTTCACCCCGGCCGCACCGAGGGCGGCGAAGAAGCCCGCGGCGACGCCCGGGTGCGAGCGCATGCCGGCACCGATCAGCGAGACCTTGCCGACGTGGTCGTCGTAGAGCAGGCCCTTGAACTTGACCACGTCCTGAATCTTGCTGAGGGCGGCCATCGCCGTCGGGCCGTCGGCCTTGGGCAGGGTGAAGGAGATGTCCGTGCGGCCGGTGCCCTCGGTGGACACGTTCTGCACGATCATGTCAATGTTGATCTCGGCCCCGGCCACGGTGTTGAAGATCTGCGCGGCCGCGCCCGGCTCGTCCGGCACCCCCACGATGGTGATCTTCGCTTCGCTGCGGTCGTGGGCAACCCCGGTGATCAGTGCCTGTTCCACGGGAAGGTCCTCCATCGATCCGGTGACCATGGTGCCGGTGCTGGTCGAGTATGACGAACGGACGTGGATCGGCAACCCCGCGCGCCGGGCGTACTCGACGCTGCGCAGGTGCAACACCTTGGCGCCGCAGGCCGCCAGCTCCAGCGTCTCCTCGTAGGTGATGTGCTTGATGTGCCGGGCATTCGGCACGATCCGGGGGTCGGCGCTGAAGATGCCGTCCACGTCGGTGTAGATCTCGCAGACGTCCGCGTCGAGCGCGGCGGCGAGCGCCACCGCGGTGGTGTCCGACCCACCCCGGCCCAGCGTGGTGACGTCCTTGGTGTCCTGCGAGACACCCTGGAAGCCGGCCACGATGACCACCGCGCCCTCGTCCAGCGCGCCCTTGAGGCGGCCCGGCGTGACGTCGATGATCCGGGCCCTGCCGTGCACGGAGGTGGTGATCACACCAGCCTGCGAGCCGGTGAACGAGCGGGCCTCGTACCCCAGGTTGTGGATGGCCATGGCGAGCAGCGCCATGGAGATCCGCTCCCCGGCGGTGAGCAGCATGTCCAGCTCGCGGCCGGGCGGCAGCGGGCTGACCTGGTTGGCCAGGTCGAGCAGCTCGTCGGTGGTGTCACCCATCGCGGAGACCACCACGACCACGTCGTCGCCGGCCTTCCGGGCAGCCACGATACGCTCGGCCACCCGCTTGATCCGCTCGGCGTTGGCGACGGAGGATCCGCCGTACTTCTGCACTACGAGTGCCACGACGGTGCACTCCCTCCCAGCGATGACCCTGAGCGTGCCGGCGCCGCCGGGATCCGGCCCGGCGGCGCGTGTCAGACCGTCCCAGGGTATCGGGCCCGGCCCGGCGCCGAACCGGGTGATCCCACCATCCGGCCGGAGGTGGGACGACTCACGAGCGCCGGCCGGGTCGATCACGGCCCGCGCGACACGCCGGCACAACAGCCGTACGACGGGCTCCCGGGATCCCTCCGGGCACCGCAGAATGTCCCGGTGCACGCTCACCTCCGCGCGGCCCGGCGGCTGGCCGGTGTCCTGGCGCTCGCCCTGCCGGCGCCGCTGGCCGCCTGCACCGCCGACCCGCCCCCGCCCGCCCTGGTCAGCACGGCCGACCCGATACCGGCGGAGGCGGACGCCGCCCGCGACGAGTTGGCCGCCCTGGCGGCCGCCGCCCAGGATCGCCACCTCACCGCCACGTACACGTTGACCGCGGAGGACGGCCCGGATCGAACGATCTCGGTGACCAGCGCGAACGACGGCTCCTGGCGGGTGGACGTGCCCGGCTGGGGGCGCGGCGGCACGGTCGACGTCTCGCTCGCCGCCACCGCCGACGGGCTGTTCCAGTGCGCCCTGCCCTCGGCCGGCCACCCCGAGCCGCCGAGTTGCGTACGCCTCGGCGCCCCCGACGACGCCGTACCGGGGAAGCTGGACCCCCGGGTGCAGCATCCGTTCACCGACTCGCTGGGCGTGCTCACCGACCGGCGGGCCCCGCTCGCGATCTCCCCCGCCACCCCGCCGACCGGGATGAGCGGGCAGTGCTACTCGGTGGACTCGACGTCCGCCTCCCTGAACGCCCCGCTGGACGTGGGCATCTACTGCTTCCGGCCGGACGGCGTCCCGACCGGGGTCCGGGCCGCCTTCGGCACCCTCAAGCTGGCGGGCGAGCCCGGGGCGGCACCCGCCACCGTGCGGCTGGCCGGGCCGGTCACCGAGGGTGAGCCGGTGGGGCGGCGGGCGCAGTAGGCAACATGGGACTTGCGTCTCAAAATGCGGACTGCCCTACCAGCGGCCACCCCGATCACGTAGGGTCACCCTGTCATGTGGCAGGCGTATCTTCTCCTTGGCCGCCGCGACGAGGCCTGACGGCCGGCACCTCGTCGCGGGGTTGAACCGCGCCGTCCAGCAATCCGAACTTTTTCTCGGCACCCGCACGGGCAACGTCGCCCGGCATTCCGCCGACGCCTTCCGATCTGCTGACGCCACATGTTCCCAGGGAGCTCTCCGAGATGGCTGAAACCGCCACTGACGCTGAGACCGATCCGATCGCCCGGCAGCGCCCCAGCCGGATGCCGTTCCACCGTTACCTGCCCTACCACCAGCAGTTCCAGCTCGACCTGCCGGACCGCACCTGGCCGACCCGTCGAATCGAGGCCGCGCCGCGCTGGTGCGCGGTGGACCTCCGCGACGGCAACCAGGCGCTGATCGACCCGATGTCGCCGGAGCGCAAGCGCCGGATGTTCCAGTTGCTCGTACAGATGGGCTACAAGGAGATCGAGGTCGGCTTCCCCTCGGCCAGCCAGACGGACTACGACTTCGTCCGGCAGCTGATCGAGCAGGACCTGATCCCCGAGGACGTCACCATCCAGGTGCTCACCCAGTGTCGGGAGCACCTGATCGAGCGGACGTTCGAGTCGCTGCGCGGCGCCCGCCGGGCCATCGTGCACTTCTACAACTCCACCTCGACGCTCCAGCGGCGGGTGGTCTTCGGCCTGGACCGGGACGGCATCACCGACATCGCCACCACCGGCGCCCGGCTCTGCCGGAAGTACGCGGAGATCCACACCCCGGACACCGACATCCGCTACGAGTACTCCCCCGAGTCGTACACCGGCACGGAGCTGGAGTACGCGCTGGAGGTCTGCGCGGCGGTGATCGACGCCGTTGACCCGACCCCGGACCGCAAGTTGATCGTCAACCTGCCGGCCACCGTCGAGATGGCCATGCCGAACGTGTACGCCGACTCGATCGAGTGGATGCATCGGCACCTGCCCCGGCGGGAGAGCCTGGTGCTGAGCCTGCACCCGCACAACGACCGGGGCACCGGCGTGGCCGCCGCCGAGCTGGGCCTGTTGGCCGGGGCGGACCGGGTCGAGGGCTGCCTGTTCGGCAATGGCGAACGCACCGGCAACGTCGACCTGGTCACGCTGGGTTTGAACCTGTTCTCCCAGGGCATCGACCCGATGATCGACTTCTCGACCATCGACGAGGTTCGGCGGGCGGTTGAATACTGCAACCAGCTCCCGGTGCACGAGCGGCACCCGTACGCGGGCGACCTGGTCTACACCGCCTTCTCCGGCTCCCACCAGGACGCGATCAAGAAGGGCTTCGACGCCCTGCACGCCGACGCCGCGGCGGCCGGTGTGCCGGTCGACGAGTTCACCTGGGCCGTGCCCTACCTGCCGATCGACCCGAAGGACCTGGGCCGCACCTACGAGGCGGTCATCCGGGTCAACTCGCAGTCCGGCAAGGGCGGCGTCGCGTACATCATGAAGACCGAGTACCAGCTCGACCTGCCGCGCCGGCTGCAGATCGAATTCTCCGGCGTGGTCCAGCGGGTCACCGACCACGACGGTGGCGAGGTCGAGCCGGCCGCGATGTGGGACATCTTCGCCCGCAACTATCTGGTCGACCACCAGGTCGACCCGGCGGTCGCGGTGGCCGGCTACACCATCGGCACAGCGGACGGCAAGGTCGAGATCGAGGCCCAAGTGGGCTTCGACGGCGAGGTCCGCGCGCTCGCCGCGATCGGCAACGGCCCGATCGACGCGTACGTCAATGCGCTGCAGGCCCTGGGCGTGGCGGTGCGCGTGCTCGACTACCACGAGCACGCGCTCTCCTCCGGTGGGGACGCGCAGGCCGCCGCCTACGTGGAGTGCGAGGTGGACGGGCACCCGTTCTGGGGCGTCGGGATGGACGCGAACATCGTGACCGCCTCGGTGAAGGCGGTCACCAGCGCCGTCAACCGCGCCCGCGCCTGAGCCCAGGAAGCAGGGGCCCCTTGTTAACACCCCGGCGTTAACAAGGGGCCCCTGCTCTACCGGAGGCGTTAACAGGGGGCCCCTCCTTACCGGTGGGGCGGTGGATCAGCAGGCCGGCGAGGGCGGCGCCGAGCAGCAGCAGGCCGGCGCACCAGAGCATCGCCCCACGGAACGCGACGGTCAGCGCCGCCTTCTGCTCGTACCCGGTGCCGGAGAGGCCGACCAGCAGCGGCAACGCGGCCACCGCCAGCAGGCTCCCGGCCCGGGACGCGGCGTTGTTGAAGCCGCTCGCCACCCCGGCGAACCGGTCCGCGACCGCCGCCAGCACCGACGTGGTCAGCGGTGCCACCACCAGGGTCAGGCCTGCCCCGAACAGGGCCACCCCGGGCAGCACATCCACCCAGTACGACGCCCCCGGCCCGACCCGGCGCAGCAGCAGCAGACCGGCCGCGGCGAGCACCGGCCCGACGGTCAGCGGCAGCCGCGGGCCGATCCTGGCCGACAGCGCCCCGGCCCGGGGCGAGCCGACCAGGAGTAGCAGTGTCATCGGCACGGTGGCCAGCCCGGTGAGCAACGGGGACCAGCCGATCCCGTTCTGCAGATAGACGGCGAGGAAGAAGGTGAACCCGCCGAGGGCCGCGTACACCAACACGGTGAAGACGTTCAGCACCGAGAAGAGCCGGCTGCCGAACAGCTTGGTGGGCAGCATGGCGGCTTCCCCACGCCGGCGCTCGACCAGCACGAAGAGCACTGCGGCGAGCACCCCGACCAGCACCGACGCCAGCACCGCCGGGACGCGTCCGCCGCGCGCGTCGATCAGGGCGTACGTGATGCCGCCGAGGCCCAGCGCGCCGAGCAGCGCGCCGACGATGTCGAACCGCCGCTTCGCCCCGGTACGCGAGGCGGCCACGTCGCGGCTCTCCGGCACCCAGCGCAGCGCGGCGAGCACCACCGCGACGGCCAGCGGCAGGTTGATGAAGAAGATCCACCGCCAGGAGAGCGTATCGATGAGCCACCCGCCGAGAAGCGGGCCGAGGGCGGTGGCGACCCCGGACAGCCCGGACCAGGTGCCGATCGCCCGTCCCCGGTCGTCGGGGTGGAAGCTGGCCTGGAGCACGGCGAGCGAACCGGGGGTGAGCAGCGCCCCGCCGGCGCCCTGCAGGAACCGGGCCACGATCAGCCAGCCGGTCCCCTGGGACAGCCCGCAGAGCATGGACGCCGCCGCGAACCAGGTCACGCCGATCAGGAAGATCCGCCGGCGGCCGAACCGGTCTCCGAGCGCGCCCCCGAGCAGCACGAACGCGGCCAACATCAACAGGTATCCGTTCACCGTCCACTGCAGATCGGCGACGCTGGCCTTGAGGGTCGCCCCGAGCCGGGGCAACGCCACGTTGACCACCGTGCTGTCCAGGAACACCATGCCGGAGGCGAGGACGGCGGCGAGCAGGGTGCCCCGCCCGGCGGCGGTGCCCATCCGGAGCGCGGGAGTGGCTGGGGTCATGAGTAATCACTCTGCCCGCACTCCACTACCGACGCCACGAATCGCGGAAACCCTTTCGGGGTACTGTGCGGACTCGCCAGGAGCACGCAAGCTGGAGGGGTGTCGTCTGTGCGTACGAGATCAGGAGCCCGCGCCGGGCTGGCGGCCGCACTCGCCGCGGTGGTCGCCCTGGGCATGGCCGGCTGCGTGCCGGTGGCCGACGAGCCGGAGACATCGACGAGTAACAGCGCCGGGGCCGGGAGCGGCACCGGGGCCGTCACCAAGCAACTCAACGAACTGACCGTGGCCGCCGCCGGGTCCATGAAGGGCTACAGCCGGTCCCGATTCCCGCACTGGCGGAAGGTCGGCAAGAACTGCGACGTGCGCGACAGCGTGCTGCAGAAGGACGGCGACGACATCAAGCTCAACGGCTGCGACGTGGTCGGCGGCAGCTGGAAGAGCCGGTACGACGACGTGGTCCTCGACGACCCGGCGAAGGTGGACATCGACCACGTGGTGCCACTGGCCAACGCCTGGCGCTCCGGCGCGGACGAGTGGGACGACTCGAAGCGCGGCGACTTCGCCAACGACCTGACCCGGCCGCAGCTCATCGCGGTCTCCGCGCGCTCCAACCGGGCCAAGGGTGACCAGGACCCGTCGCAGTGGAAGCCGCCGACCCGTGCGTACTGGTGCCAGTACGCTACGGACTGGGTGGCGGTCAAGCACTACTGGCAGCTGACGGTGACCAGCGCCGAGAAGGCCGCCCTCGCCGACATGTTGGAGGGCTGCCGATGAGCGAGGAAGCTGGTTCCGCCTCGGCCGGGATGACGGCCGACGGCACACCGCCCGGTTGCGCCGATGTCCCCGGGGCGGGCATGTCCGCCGACGCCGCCCCGCCCGGCGGCGCCCCGGAGGGCGCCGGCCCGCAGCAGCGGACCACCGACATCACGGCCGGCCCGGGCGGGGTGATGACCGACGAGGTCGGCGTGGTGACCGGCGAGCTGACCCTGTGCACCGAGTACGCCGACGGCCAGGTCACCCTGCACGTGCAGTACAAGGATGCCGACGAGTGGTACGTGGTGACCGGCGGGAAGGTGCCGCTGGCCGACCCGGCCGGCCTGGACGCCGTGCACGCCATCGCGGTCGCCCTGCTCGACCGTCCGGAGGGTTGAGACGCGACGAGGCCCCCTGCCCGCGACCGGGCAGGGGGCCTCGTGCTGTGCTCACGGGGTCGGGATCAACTCACCGGGCTCGCTCGGCGGCGCGCCTTCGTCCGGTCGGACCAGCTCCGGCTCCACCTCGTGCGGCCGGATCCGGCCGTCGGCGATCTGCTCGGCGTAGTGGCAGGCCACCCGGTGCCCGCTGAGCACCTCGCGCAGCGCCGGCCGCTCGTCGGCGCAGCGGGTCGGCTGAGCCCAGGGGCAACGGGTGTGGAACCGACACCCGGCCGGCGGGTTGCTCGGCGAGGGCAGGTCGCCGGCGAGCAGAATCCGCTCGCGGCGGTCCTCCACCGTCGGGTCCGGCACCGGCACCGCCGACATGAGCGCCTTGGTGTACGGGTGCATCGGCTCGCGGTAGAGGTCGTCGCTGGACGCCTCCTCCACCAGCCCACCCAGGTACATCACCCCGACGGTGTCGGCGATGTGCCGCACCACCGCCAGGTCGTGGGCGATGATCAGGTACGTCAGGCCCCGCTCGTTCTGCAGGTCTTCCAGCAGGTTGAGCACCTGCGCCTGAATCGACACGTCCAGCGCGGATACCGGCTCGTCGGCGACGATGAGGTCCGGGTCGAGCACCAGCGCCCGGGCGATGCCGATGCGCTGCCGCTGGCCGCCGGAGAACTCGTGCGGATACTTGCTCAGCGCCGAGGCGGGCAGCCCGACCGCGTTCAAGGTCTCCCGGAGCCGCTTCGCGGTGGCCGCCTTGTCGTCGGCCAGCCCGTGCGCCTTGAGCCCCTCGACCAGCAGCGATTCCACGGACTGCCGGGGGTCGAGGCTGGACAGCGGGTCCTGGAAGATCATCTGCATCCGGCGGCGGGCCCGGCGCATCGTCTCGCCCTTGAGCGAGCGGACGTCGGTGCCGTCGAAGACGATTTCCCCGTCGGTCGGCTCGACCAGCCGCAGCAGGCCCCGGCCGAGGGTGGACTTGCCACACCCCGACTCGCCCACCAGGCCGTACGTCTCACCCTTGTTGATTGACAGCGAGACGCCGTCGACGGCGTAGACGTAACCGACCGTACGGTCGAAGAGCACACCGCTCTTGATCGGGAAGTGGACCTTGACGTCGCGCAGTTCGACCAGTGGTTCGGTTCGCTCGGTCACGGCACCGCCACCTCCTCGGAAACGGGGTTGTTGCAGCGCAGGTCGCCGCCGGTCGCGTTGGGTTCGAGCGGGGGCGTCCCCTCCAGGCAGGCGTCCACCACCCGGTCGCAGCGGGGGGCGAACGCGCACCCCTCCACCCACGGGATGTTGTCGGCCACCGAGCCGCGGATGGCGTGCAGCCGCTCACCCCGGGGCGCGTCCAGCCGCGGCACGGAATTGAGCAGCCCGTGGGTGTACGGGTGCCGTGGCTGGGCGAACAGCTCGTGCCGGGCGGCCCGCTCGACGACCTTGCCGCCGTACAGCACGTTGACCGTGTCGCAGAGACCGGCCACCACGCCGAGATCGTGCGTGATCATGACTAGCGCGGTGCCGGTCTCGTCGACGAGCTGCTTGAGCAACGTGAGGATCTGCGCCTGAATGGTCACGTCGAGCGCGGTGGTCGGCTCGTCGGCGATCAGCAGCCGCGGCTTGCAGGCCAGCGCGATGGCGATCAGCGCGCGCTGGCGCATGCCACCGGAAATCTGGTGCGGATATTCCTTCAGCCGCCGGGTCGGGTCCGGGATGCCGACCGCGTCGAGCAGCTCCCGGGCCTCCTTCAACGCCGCCTTGCGATCCATGCCCCGGTGCCGCTCCAGCACCTCGGCCACCTGGACGCCGATCGGCACGACCGGGTTCAGCGAGGAGAGCGGGTCCTGGAAGATCATGCCGATGTCCCGGCCGCGCCGGTCCCGCATGTCGCTCGGGCGGAGCTGGAGCAGGTCGGTGCCGTCGAACATCACCTGGCCGGTGACCTTATTGCCTCGCTTGGGCAGCAGGCCCATGATCGCCAGGCTGGTCACGCTCTTGCCGCAGCCGGACTCGCCGACCAGGCCCACGGTCTGCCCCGGCTCCACGCTGAAGCTGACCTTGTCGACCGCGGTGAACGACCGCTCACCGCGACGCTGGAACACCACGCTCAGATCGCGTACGTCGAGCAGGCTCATCGGGTCACTTCCTTCCGCCGAGTACCGGCTGTGCTGGTCCACCGCATCGCCGTCACCGCCGGTTCTTCGGGTCGATCGCCTCGCGCATTCCCTCACCCAGCAGGGTGAAGCCGAGCGCGACCACGATGATCGCCAACGCCGGGTAGTAGGCCAGCTCCGGCCGCACCTCGAAGTAGCGAACACCGTCCACACCGAGCATCAGGCCCCATTCGGCCCGGTTGATGTCCGGGTCGCCGAGACCGAGGAAGGAGAGCGAGGCGGCCTCCAGGATGGCGGTGGAGAGGGTCAGCGTGGCCTGCACGATCACCGCGGTCATCGCGTTGGGCAGCATGTGCCGCAACACGATGGAGTGCTGCTTCACGCCCAGCGCCCGAGCGGCCAGCACGTGGTCGCTCTCCCGCTGGGCCAGCATCGACCCGCGCAGCAGCCGGGCGAAGATCGGCACGTTGACGATGGCCACCGCCATGATCACCGTCCACTGGCTCGACCGGCTGGCCATGGCGACCAGGCTGATCGCCAGCAGCAGGGCCGGCAGGGCCAGCATCACGTCGGTGAGGCGCATCAGAATGTTGTCGATCCAGCCGCCGAACGCGCCGGCGACGGCCCCGATCAGCGCCCCGAGCCCCAGCCCGATCAGCGTGGCGAGCACGCCGACGAAGAGGGTCTGCCGGCTGCCGTAGATCAGGCGGGAGAGGAAGTCCCGGCCCATCGGGTCCGACCCGAGCGGGAACCCGTCGGTGGCGCCGGGGATGTTGTCGACGGTGAGGTTCTTGGTCAGCTCGGCGAAACGCTGCGCCGGGTCGTGCGGCGCGAGCAGCGGCGCGAAGACCGCCACCAGGACGAACACCGCGACGATGACCACGCCGACCATGGCGACCGGGTTGCGTCGCAGCCGGCGACCCGCGTCCCGGAGCAGACTGACGCCGCCCTTGTCGGCGCTGGCCTGGGCCAGCGCATCCAGCTTCGCCTTCTTGCGGTCGCCGAGCCGGCCGATGCCGCGCTCGGTCGCGTCTTCACGGCGCTTGTCGGCGGCGGGCGTGTCGGCACCGTCGCGGGGGGCGGCCACCCCGGGCCGGGTGATCGGGTCGCTCATGCCGCCACCTCGCTTCGCTCGGCGGCAGCATGAGGCTCCGCCGCACTGTGCCTGATGATTCCCTCGCTACGCTCACTCATCGCACACGCACCCTCGGGTCGATGACGGCGTAGGAGAGGTCGACCAGGAGGTTGACCACCACGAAGACCACTGCGGCCAGCAGGATCAGTGCCTGGAGCACCGGGTAGTCGCGGCCGCCGCTGATCGAGTTGGTGATCAGCGTGCCGAGGCCGCCCCAGTTGTAGACCTTCTCGGTCAGCACCGCGCCGGAGAGCAACGCGCCGGTCTGCAGGCCGATGGTGGTGACCACGGGCAGCAGGGCGTTGCGCAGGATGTGGCGACCGCGGATGGTCTTGTGCCGCAGGCCCTTCGCCTCGGCCGTGCGGACGTAGTCCTCGTTGAGCACGTCCAGCACGCTGGCCCGAGTCATCCGGACGATCACCGCCAACGGGATGGTGGCCAGGGTGAACGCCGGCAGGATCAGGTGCCACAGCGCGTCGGCGGTGACGTCGAACTCCCGGGTGAGCAGCCCGTCGAGGACGAAGAACCCGGTGACGTTGGTGTTGTCCACGCCGGTGCTGAGCCGCCCGGACGGCGGGAACAGGTGGATGTTCTGGGTGAAGACGTCCTTGAGCAGGTAGCCCAGGAAGAAGATCGGGATCGAGATGCCGAGCAGGGTGCCGGCGATGCTCAGATTGTCCAGCAGCCGGCCCCGGTGGCGGGCGGCGAGGTAACCGAGCGGGACGCCCAGCCCGATCGCGATGATCATGGCGGCGAGAGCCAGCTCGATGGTGGCCGGAAAGGCACGGCCGAGCACCTCGGTCACCGGGTCGCCGCTCCGGATCGAGTTGCCGAAGTCGCCGGTCAGGACCCGCTGCATGAACTTGGCGTACTGCACCAGGATCGGCTGGTCGTAGCCGAGCGCCTTCGTCAGCAGCGCTCGGCGCTCCGGGGTGCCCCGCTCACCGAGCAGCGCCTCGACCGGGCCGCCGGGCAGATTCCGCAGCCAGATGAAGATCAGCGCTGACAGCGCCATCAGGGTCACCACCAACTGGAGCAGTCGGCGGACTATGACACGCAACATCTCTCACACACCAGATTCTCGATAACAGCGGGTCGGCCCGGGCCGGGGGGGCCCCGCCCCGGCCCGCGGGCCCGGAGGGCGGGCGGGGCGGGGGCGGCCGCGCCGGCGGGGGGGGCCCCCACCCGGGGGGGCCCGGGGTCCGGCCCCCCCGGCCCCACCGGTGTCTTTGTCTGGTCGCGCTCGCGCTCAGTCGGTGAGTTCGCGCGACTCGGTGGTCTCGAAGACCACCAGTTCGGTCAGGCGGGCCCGCAGTCGCTCCCGCAACTGCTCCGGCGCGGTCTCGTTGCCGCAGCAGCGGGCCACCAACGCCCGCACCTCCTGCTCGATCCCGTATTCGCGCAGGCAGGGCCCGCACTCGTCCAGGTGGTGCCGGATCAGGTCGCGCCGCTCATCGGCGCACTCCAGGTCCAGGTAGAGGTAGACCTCCGCGATCACCTCACGGCAGTCCGTCTCGTGCGGCTTTCCACAGCTCACGGTCGCACCTCCCGGCTGGCGGTGGCGGTCGAACCCTTCGACGGCGCGGCGGTGAACCCCCGCTCAGCCGCGTACTGCTCGAGCAGCTTGCGCAGATTACGTCGACCACGGTGCAGTCGCGACATCACAGTGCCGATCGGCGTGCCCATGATCTCGGCGACCTCCTTGTAGGAGAAGCCCTCGACATCGGTCAGGTAAACGGCGAGGCGGAACTCCTCCGGCAACTGCTGGAGGGCCTCCTTGACGTCGCTGTCCGGCAGCCGGTCGAGCGCCTCGGTCTCGGCCGAGCGCAGCCCGCTGGACGTGTGCGACTCGGCCTCGGCGAGCTGCCAGTCGGTGATCTCGTCGGTGGGCGCCTGCACGGGCTGGCGCTGCCGCTTCCGATAGGAGTTGATGTAGGTGTTGGTCAGGATCCGGTAGAGCCAGGCCTTGAGGTTGGTGCCCTGCTCGAACTGGTGGAAGGCGGCGTACGCCTTCAGGTAGGTCTCCTGGACCAGGTCCTCGGCATCCGCCGGGTTCCGCGTCATCCGCAGCCCGGCAGCGTAGAGCTGATCGACGAAGGGCATCGCGTCCCGCTCGAAACGGGCCCTGCGCTCGTCCGTCTTCTCGGTGGTCAACCGCACATCCCCTCGCGTCGGATGCTTTCTCGCCGAGGATACGCGTACTGACCTGCCCGCAGATTCACTTCCGGCCGGTGTGCTGGCACTCACCGTCGCCGCAGCCCACTCCGGCGCGTCGAGCAGCCGCCTCAGCGCCTGTGCGTCCCGCTCGTCCCGCTCCCGGCTCCGTGTCTCGATCGGCACCGGCCACCCCCCTCGGCTGCAATAGTCGTCCGGGGGTGGTAACGCCCGCCGTCGACGGCACATTCCGCCGCCGCCCGCCGTTCCTGGTCCCGGCCCCGGCCGCGACCGGTGCTGGGACCAGGAAGGGCCTGGGAGAATGGCCTCGGAGGCCCGACCGGCACCCGACACCAACCGATGCAACGACCCGCTGCCGCCGACGGTCACGCCCGCCCCTTGACAACAGCGGCCACGCGTCAGGCGGCGGCCCAGCCTCGCGCGCGCAACCAGTCGCGGACCACTGCGGCGGTGCCCGCCGGGTCGAGCCGCAGGTCGTGCCGCTCACCCGGGCGGACCACCACCTCGACGCTCGGGCCCGGGTCGGGAACGCCGAACGGGTCACGGTCGCCGTTGACCACCAGGGTGGGCAGGCCGGTGGCCAGTTCGTCGGCGCGTGAGCGCTCCGGGCGCGCCGGAGGATGCAGCGGGAAGGCGAGCGCGACGATGCCGGCCGCGCCGACGACGCCGGCGGTCCGGCAGGCGACCCGGGCGCCGCTGGAGCGACCACCCACCACCCAGCGGGACACCGCCGAGTGCCGCTCCCGGAGCGCGGCCAACACGGCCCGCCAGGCCTCATCGAGGTGCCCGGCGGGAGCGGGCGCGCGCCGACCGGCGACCCGATACGGCTGGGTCACCCGGATCACGCCCACCCCGGCGCTGACCACCGCGTCCCGGACCGCGAGCAGGTCTGGCACGTCCACGTCGCCGCCCGCGCCGTGCCCCAGCACGAGCAGCGTGTCCACCGGGCCGATCGGCAGGTCGGTGTCGGCGCGGGCCGGGCCGCGGGGCGTCTCTATCTGCTGAGCACTGTGCCGCACCGGCCCATTCTGCGTCCGGCACATCGCCGCACCGTACCGGCCGCACCGCGCGTCGCAATCGCGCGGCTCATGGAAAAGACCGTCGCCCGCGCCCCGACGGGACGCGGGCGACGGTGCGCGAATCAGCGCGACGGCACCAGTGCGAGCAGGCTGTCGCGGACCGGCGGACCGGCCTCGTCAGCCACGTCCGGATCCGGCTGCACCTCACTGCGCCAGGCGACGAGCATCGCCCGCCGCTCGCGCGGCGTGGTGCCGCCCCAGACGCCGTGGCAGTCGCCCACCTCCAGCGCCCAGGCCAGGCATG
This sequence comes from Micromonospora sp. NPDC006766, assembly GCF_040636055.1. Classification (NCBI taxonomy): domain Bacteria; kingdom Bacillati; phylum Actinomycetota; class Actinomycetes; order Micromonosporales; family Micromonosporaceae; genus Micromonospora; species Micromonospora sp. NPDC006766. Next base: position 80,947 of record NZ_JBEYIX010000003.1, read on the forward strand.
AGCCCTGGACGTCACAGCTGCGGCAGAGCGCCACGGCCGTGTCGGCCGGCTCGTTCGGTGCCGGAAAGAACGTCTCCGGATCCACGCTCTGGCAGGTACCTCTGGTCCGCCACGCCTCGTCGTGCCGCCGCTCACTCAGCGCCCGGAGCAGTCGCGGGTCTCGTCGTGCGGCGGCTACCTCGTGCGGCCGGGGCATACGCGCCCGTGTCAATACACCCACCTCCCCCGTGGGACCGGCAAATGATCACACGCGATCGATGGGTGCCATCCGCCCCGTGCGAACAGACGCCCAACGCCGGCGCTGTGTTGTACCGCACTTACGGACACGGGGACAACCCTCTGCCGTAAACATTCCTAAAAGCCGAGCGACGTTTCGGGCGCAACCTCGGCAAATCAGCACACGACAATGCGCCGAGATGATCAGAACAGCGTCATTTCCGAGGCCGTCTCCCCCCGCGTCAGGGACACCCGGGCGGTGAGCCCGGGCCCGTCGTTCCGGACGTCGCCGACCGCCGGGCCGACCGGACGGATCTCCAGCCCGGCGAGCCACTCCGGGGCGGGCGGGGCGAGCAGCGCGGCGGGCTCGTCGGCCGGGCCGAGCCAGGACGCCCACCGCTGTCGGGGCAGCAGCAGCGGCATCCGATCGTGCACCTCGGCCAACTCGCCGACCGCCGGGGTGGTCAACACGCTGAAGCTGAGCAGGGCCGAGCCCGCCGATTCCCAGACCGACCAGATCCCGGCGAGGGCCAGCACCGAACCGTCCACCGGGGTCAGGTAGTACGGCTGCCGCCGCCCGTCCGGCTCGCGGACCCACTCGTACCAGCCGTCGGCGGGGACCAGACAGCGCCGGCGGGCGAAGGAGCGGGCGTACGCCCGACTGGTGGCGACGGTCTCCGCCCGCGCGTTGATCATGCGGGCGGCGCCGGCGGCGCTGCGGGACCAGTGCGGCACCAGGCCCCAGCGGCCGACGGAGAGCAACCGGTGCCCCTCCGGGGCCAGTCGGACCAGCGGCACGGGGTCGGTCGGCGCGACGTTGAAGTCCGGGCCGACCGCCCCGCCGGTCTCGTCGTACGACTCGAACAGCGCGCTCAGGTCGCCCGCGCTACGGGTCGTCGCGTACCTCCCGCACATGGCGCAACGCTAGCTCGCCGGGGACGTTTTGGCTGTCCCGACAGCCGGGAGCAGGCGCGACGAACGGTTCCACCGGTCCCGCGAGTTGGCAGAATGGGGGCGTGGGGAATCTGACCGCGACCCGGCCGCCGCAGCCGTGGACCGCACCTACCGCCACCGACCCGGTCGCCGTCACGCTGCGCCTGCCCGGGTCCAAATCGATGACCGCCCGGGCCCTGGTGCTCAGCGCGCTGGCCAACGGTTCCTCGACGCTCGACCGGCCGTTGCGCGCCCGGGACACCGAGTTGATGGCCGGCGGGTTGCGCGGGTTGGGCGCCCATGTGTCGATCTCCGACGACGAGCGCTGGCTGGTTCGGCCGCACCGGCTGGTCGGCCCCGCGCACGTCGACGTCGGCCTGGCCGGCACGGTGATGCGCTTCCTGCCGCCGGTGGCCGGGCTCGCGGCGGGCCGGGTCACCTTCGACGGCGACCAGCAGGCCCGGGTCCGCCCGCTCGGGCCGCTGATCGGGGCGCTGCGCTCCCTCGGCGTACGCATCGACACCCCCGCGAGCGGCAGCCTGCCGCTCGCGGTCCTCGGCACCGGCCGGGTCGCCGGTGGCGAGGTGGTGATCGACGCCTCCGCCTCCAGTCAGCTCGTCTCCGGGCTGCTGCTGGCCGCGCCCCGCTTCGACCGGGGGTTGGTGGTCCGGCACGAGGGCCCACCGGTCCCGTCCGCGCCGCACCTGCGGATGACCGTGCAGATGCTCCGCGCCGCCGGGGCCGCGGTCGACGACGGCGCCCCCGACGTCTGGGCGGTGGAGCCCGGCCCGCTGGCCGGTCGCGGCTGGGAGATCGAGCCGGACCTTTCCGGTGCCGTGCCGTTCTTCGCCGCCGCGCTGGTCACCGGCGGCGAGGTGACCCTGCAGGGCTGGCCGCGCAGCAGCATGCAGCCGGTCGAGCAGCTCCGCTCCCTGCTGACCCGGATGGGCGGCGAGGTGACGCTGACCACGGCCGGGCTGACCGTCCGGGGCACCGACGGCGTGCACGGCCTGACCGCCGACCTCTCCGACGTCAGCGAGCTGACCCCGGCGCTGACCGCGCTGGCGATGCTCGCCGACTCGCCGTCCCGGCTGACCGGTGTCGGGCACATCCGCGGACACGAGACCGACCGGCTCGCCGCGCTGGCCAGGGAATTCACCGCGCTGGGCGCGGACATCACCGAGTCCGCCGACGGGCTGGAGATCCGCCCCCGCCCGCTGCGCGGCGGGACCTTCCGGACGTACGCCGACCACCGGATGGCGCACGCGGCGGCGGTGGCCGGGCTGGCCGTCCCCGGCATCGAGGTGGACGACGTGACGTGCACCTCGAAAACCATGCCGGAGTTCCCGGCACTATGGTCGGCAATGGTGACCGGCAAGAGCTGACGCGACGGGGGGACGTCCTGGCGACCAGGCGGCGGGAGTACGACGAGGACGACGTCCGGATCCGACCCGGGAAATCGTCGCGCCCGCGTACCCGGACCCGGCCCCGGCACGAGAACGCGGTCGACGGGTTCGTCATCGCCGTCGACCGGGGTCGTTACACCTGCGTGCTGCCCGACGCCGGGCCGGACGTCCCGACCGTCACCGCGATGCGCGCGCGTGAGCTGGGCCGCAAGTCGGTGGTGGTGGGTGACCGGGTCGGGCTGGTCGGTGACACTTCGGGCGTGCCGGGCGCGCTGGCCCGGATCGTCCGGATCGCCGAGCGCAGCTCGGTGCTGCGGCGTACCGCCGAGGACGACGCGACCACCGCCGAGGGCCGGCTGGAACGGGTCGTCGTCGCCAACGCCGACCAACTGGTGATCGTCAGCGCGCTGGCCGACCCGCCACCGCGCACCGGGTTCATCGACCGCTGCCTGGTGGCCGCGTACGACGCCGACATCGAGCCGCTGCTCTGCCTCACCAAGGCCGACCTGGCCGGCCCGGAGGCGGTCCTCGACTACTACACCGAGCTGGAGCTGCCGTACGTGCTGATCCGGCCGGGCTCGGAGCTGGACGCGCTGCGCGCGCTGCTCGCCGGGCGGGTGTCGGTGCTGGTCGGGCACTCCGGGGTGGGCAAGTCGACGCTGGTCAACCGCCTCGTCCCGGAGGCCGACCGGGCGGTGGGCGCGGTCAGCGCGATCGGCCGGGGCCGGCACACCTCGACCAGCGCGGTGGCGCTGCGGCTGCCCGCGCTGCCGGGTTCCGACGGCGACCCTGGGTGGATCATCGACACCCCCGGGGTGCGCAGCTTCGGGCTGGCGCACGTCTCGGCGGAGAGCCTGCTGCACGGCTTCCCCGACCTGGTGGAGGCGACGGTCGACTGCCCGGCGAACTGCCCACACACCGCCGACGAGGAAGACTGCGCGCTGGACGCCTGGGTGGCCGCCGGCAAGGCCGACCCGCGCCGGCTGGCGTCGTACCGGCGGCTGCTGGCCTCCCGGTCCGGCGAGGGCGACCCGCGCGAGCCCGACCGCAACCCCGGCGATCCGCTCGCCGGTTCCTGACCGGCGGAACGCCGACCTCAGGAAGACAGCTACCGTGTCCGGCATGACCGGGTACGCCGACGATCTCGCCCTCGCCCACCTGCTCGCCGACGCCGCCGACGCCATCTCCACGGCCCGGTTCCGCGCCCTCGACCTGCGGGTCGAAGCCAAGCCGGACCTGACCCCGGTCACCGACGCGGACACCGCCGTCGAGCGGGCGATCCGCGCGCTGCTGGCCGAGCACCGACCGGGCGACGGCCTGCTCGGCGAGGAGTACGGCGAGCAACCCGCCACCGGCCCCGACGGGCGACGCTGGGTGATCGACCCGATCGACGGCACGAAGAACTTCGTCCGGGGCGTACCGGTCTGGGGCACCCTGATCGCCCTGCTGGAGGCCGACCGTCCGGTGCTCGGCCTGGTCTCCGCCCCGGCGCTCGGCCGACGCTGGTGGGCCGCCCAGGGCGAGGGCGCGTACGCCGGCCCCGACCTGGGTGCCGGCACGCCGATCCGGGTGTCCGGCGTCACGGAATTGGCCGACGCGAGCTTCTGCTACTCCTCGCTGACGGGTTGGGAGGAGGCGGGCCGGCTGGACGCCGTGCTCCAGATCATGCGCGACACCTGGCGCAGCCGGGCGTACGGCGACTTCTACGGCTACATGCTGCTGGCCGAGGGGGCACTGGACGTGATGGTGGAGCCGGAGCTGTCCCTCTGGGACATCGCCGCCCTGGTCCCGATCGTCACCGAGGCGGGCGGCACCTTCACCGACGTGGCCGGCCGACCCGTCCCGGGCGGGGCCAGCGCCGGCGAATTCAGCGCGATCGCCACCAACGGCGCACTGCACGAGGACATCCTGGCCCGGCTCGGCCCACCAGCCGCGCGCTGACCCGGCAGCGGTCCTCTATCCTCGCCAGGTGGCGTCCTACGGTTGGTGTTTCCTGGCGGCGATGATCGTCGCGTACGGCTTCGCCAACCTGCTTCAGTCGGTGGCCGCGGCGCGCACGACCGTGCACCACACCTTCGACCCGGGGCTGCTGCTACGGCTGGCCGGCCACCGGACCTACCTGGTCGGGCTGATCTGCCAGATGGCCGGCTTCATACTGGCCTTCCTGGCCCGTCGCGACCTGCCGCTGTTCCTGGTCCAGGCCAGCGTGGCGGCCGGGCTCGGGGTGACCGCCCTGCTCGGTGTGCTGGTGCTCAAGTGGCGCCTTCCGGTCGCCGAGGTGCTCCTGCTCGTGCTGCTCTTCGCCGGGATCACCGCGCTGGTGCTCGCCGCCGAGCCCGCGCCGTCCCGGCAGCTCGGTCCCGCGGGGCTCGCCGGCCTGGCGGCGGCGCTCATCGTGATCGCCGTGCTCGGCTTCTTCAGCGCCCGGCTGCGCGGCGCTCCCGGGTCGGTGGCGCTCGGCTCGCTGGCCGGGATGGCGTTCTCCGCCGCGGCGGTGGCCGCCCGGCCGCTCGCCTCGGCCGACTCGGCGGAGGCGTTCGTCCGCGACCCGCTGCTCTATCTGCTGATCGCTCACTCGGTGGTCGGGCAGCTGCTGCTCGGCCTGGCCATGCAACGCGGCTCCACCACGGCGGCGGTGGCCGCGATGGACGCCGCCGGGGCGATCCCCGCGGCGATCATCGGCCTGCTGCTGCTCAACGACCGGATCTGGCCCGGACGGGAGTGGCTGGCCGGCGTCGGCTTCCTGGCCACGCTGGTCTCGGTCGTCGGCCTGACCCGGTACGCCGAGCCGCAGCACCAGCACCCTTCCGCCCGCGACCGCAAACGCCCGATGATCGCCGCCGGCACGGCCGCCCCGCCGCGCCGCTGACCTCAGGCCACCGCGCCGCTGACCTCAGGCCGCCTCGACCGGCCTGCGCCGGCTGACCACCCGCTCGTAGAGCCGTTCCAGCGCACCGGCGGTCCGTTCCCAGGTGTAGCTGCAGCGCACCCGGTCTACTGCGGCGTGCCCGTACGCGAACCGCCCGGCGTTGTCGGCCAGCAGCCGACGCAGGGTCACCCCGAGGGCACGGACGTCTCCGGGCGGGACGAGTTTTCCGGTCACCTCGTCGACCACCGCGTCGGCGAGGCCACCCATCGCGTAGCCGACCACCGGCACCCCGCAGGCCATCGCCTCCAGCGACACCCGTCCGGCCGAGGAGTAGTGCGGCGTGCAGGCGACCACGTCGGCGGAGCGGTACCAGGTCGCCATCTGATCGTGCGGGACGGCACCGACCAGCTTCACCTGGTCGGCCACCCCGGTCCGGTCGGCCAGCTCACGCAACCGGCACGCCTCGGCGTGCTCGGCGAGCCGCGCGGCGGGCGGACCGCCGACGACCACCAGCTCGGCGTCGCCGACCAGCCGCATCGCCCGGATCACGTCCTCCTGGCCGTGCCCGGGCGAGAGCCCACCGACGGAGAGGATCCGGGGCCGTTGGTCCCGGGGCGCCGCCTCGCCGTCCGGATGGAAACACGTGGTGTCCACCCCGGTCGGCACCATCGCCACCGCGGTGCGCTGGAGCCCCATCCGGGTCAGCTCGTCGACCTCGTCGTTGCACTGGGCGACCGCGATGTCCACCGCCCGGGTCAACGCCCGCTCCAGCGGGATCCGCTCCCCCGGCCCGTCGTAGCGCTGACCGAGGTGGCGCAGCTGCTCGATGCCGAGCGAGTGGAAGGTCTGCACGACCGGGATGTCGGTCTCCCGTACGGCGTGGGCGGCGGCCAGACCACCGACCCAGTAGTGCCCGTGCACCACCTCGGGCGTCCAGTCACCGGACCACCGCTGCGCCAGCCAGCGGCCGAACTCGGCCACGTGCGGCACCAGCTCGGCGGTGCCCAGCGGGATCGGTGGGCCCACCGGCACCCGCTCCAACCGGTAGCCGTCCAGCTCGATCGACTCCGGCTGGCCCGGCTCGTCGCGCCGTTCGTGGACCCGGACGTCGTGACCCCGCCCGGCGAGTTCGGCCGCCACCCGCGCGACGTGCTGGTGGGTACCGACGGTGGACCCCTCGACGGACGGGCCGGTGTGCGCGCACACAAGGCCGACGCGCATGGTGCACCTCCACGCGTTCAATCCAGCGTTGGTCCTCCGGTCAGAGGGTCCCATTAACCCGGCCCCGCTGCGTCGAAACCTGGCAGATCGGGAACCGTCCGCCCCGCGCTGGCCCGCCGGGGCGCGAAACTAGCCGCTTTTCGCCCGTTCCTCCCGATCCATTCCGCCGGACCCGGTTAACGCGGTCAACTCGGCGGGTAGTGACCGGTCATGCGCGACGACGACTACCCCACCCCCGTGTCCGACCCGGAGGCGGAGGGCCTGCCCGACACCGCCGACGACGACTCCACGGCCAACGACGACGTGCTGACCGGACGCGAGGCGGACGGTCCCGAGCCCGCCCAGCTTCCCGCCGACCGCGACCCGGTCGCGGTGGACCGGTTCGGGACCACCGCCGAGGAGCAACTCGACGGCGAGTCGCTGGACTACAAGCTCCAGCGGGAGGCGTACGAGCGGCCCGCCGACGACCCGCTCGCCGGCCCGGTCGACCCGGGCATCGCCGCCGAGGCGGACAGCGAAGAGGCCGCCGCGCAGGCCCAGTTCGACGCGGACGTGATCGACCCGGGCCCGACCTCCGACCGGCACTCGCCGGTCTCCCTCTACGACCACGGTCAGCTCGGCACCGTCGCGGACCACCAGGTGGGCCGGCTGGTCGAGCCGGACGAGGGCGCGCACACGGACCAGGAGGTCGACAACATCGGGTACGACGCCGGCGCGGCCGGCGGCGGGGCGACCGCCGAGGAGCTGGCCGTCCACGAGACGCGACCGCCCGAGGCGACCCCGTGAGCGATCAGTCCAGGCCCTGCTCGATGGCGTACCGGGTCAGCTCGACCCGGTTGTGAAGCTGGAGCTTGCCGAGCGTGTTCTGCACATGGTTCTGCACCGTCCGATGGGAGAGCCCGAGCCGCCCGGCGATCTGCTTGTACGACAGGCCCTTGGCCACCAACCGCAGCACCTCGGTTTCCCGATCGGTGAGCCGGGGCGCCTCGTCGTGGGCGATGGCCGGTGCGGCGGCCAGCCGGCGGTACTCCCCTAGCACCAGCCCGGCCAGCCCGGGCGTGAAGACCGGCTCGCCGGCCGCGGTGCGGCGCACCGCGTCCAGGAACTCGGCCGGCGCAGCCGACTTGACCAGGTAACCGGTGGCCCCGGCCTTCACCGCGTCCAGCACGCTCTGCGGCTCGCCGCTGGCCGACAGCATCAGCACCCGCACCTCGGGCAGCACGGCGCGCAGCCCGCGGATCACCTCGACGCCGGAAACGTCCGGCAGTTGCAGGTCGAGCACGACCACGTCCGGGCGGGCCGCCGCGGCCACCCGGACGGCCTGCCGCCCCTCCCCGCTGGTCGCCACCACCAGGTGCCCGGCCTCGGTGAGGTCGCGGGCCACCCCCTCCCGCCACATTGGGTGGTCGTCGACCACCATCACCCGTACGCCGGTGCTCATCGGCCGCTCCTCGGCACACTCAACTCGATCTCCGTTCCCGCGTCGGCGGCGGAGACGATCCGCACCTCACCGCCCAGATCAGCGATTCGGCCGCAGATCGACTGCGCCACCCCGAGCCGGCCCTGCGCCGCGGCCTCGGCCAGCCGACCCTCCGGGATTCCCGGGCCCTCGTCGCGTACCGAGACGGTCACCGTCTCCCCCTCGTCCTCGATCAGCACCCAGGCCCGCCCACCGGCATGCCGGGTCACGTTGTCCAACGCCGCTCCGACGGCGGCGGCCAGCTCGCCGGCCACTCGCGCGGGCAACCGCACCGGGGTGGCCGGCGCGGCGACCTCGACCAGTGCAGAGGAATACCGGTCGAGCAGGTCGCGCAGGTCCCGGTCGGCCCCCTCCTCACCCGCCCCCTCCTCGCCCGGCGCGGCGCCCGCACGGCCGATCAGGGCACGCAGGGCCGCCTCCTGCTCGCCGGCCAGCCGGGCCAGCTCTCCCGCCTCGCCGTCCAGGTACGCGCCGCGCCGCTGCACCATTGCCAGCACCTGGAGCACCGAGTCGTGGATGTCCCGGGCCAGCCGTTCCCGCTCCCGGGTGGCCGATTCCAGCTCCACCGCCCGTTGCAGCCGCTGCTCGGCGGTAACCGCCAGTCGGGCGACGTGCCCGACCACCACGCCGGCGAGCAGCAGCAGGATCACCCCGGTGACCGAGGACTGGTTGATCCGCTCCCGGGTGGCCAGGTCGACCCCGCTGAGCACCAGCGCGCCGACCGCGCCCCACCGCCGACCACCGGCGACCGCCCAGGCCAGCACCGGGCCGGCCAGCCAGGCGACGGTCAGCGTGGGCAGGCCGGCGGCGAGCGCCGCGCGGCCCACCACCCACGGGGTCGCCACCATGATCGCCATGACCACACCGAGGTCGGCCAGGAGCAACGGCCAGTGCCGCCCGGCCGGACGCGCATAGCCGGCTGCGGTCGCTCCGGTCCAGGCCAGCATCACCAGGAGTACGCCGCCGGCGGCGAGCGGGTGTGCGTACCGGTGGGCGTCGCGGAGCACCAACACCCCGACGTACGCCAGCGAAGCGATCCGGAACACCGCGATCGACCGCCAGAGCGGCCCCTCCAGGCCACCCGGAGACGACGACATGCGCGACACCATGCCACAGCCGGTGCCGAACGGGCTGGTGGGTGCGGCCCGAGAAACCCCGACGTAAGGTGGGAATGCCGCGAAAATCGCCGAGATCCACCGCCGGGACGGGGCCATGACGAATGCAGAAACCCCCGCACCGCGTACGGTTGCGCCCATCGAACCCTTCCCCCTCATCGCCGAGGCCTTCAACCGGGCCCAGGTGACCGAGCTGCGGCACTCGGTCACCTCCTGCGCGCGGGCCGCCGGGCTGCACGGCCAGCGGCTGGACGACTTCGTGCTGGCGGTCAACGAGCTGATCACCAACGCCGTCCGGCACGGCGGCGGCCGGGGCTGGCTACGGCTGTGGCGCCAGGCCGGGGAACTCGTCTGCGAGGTCGCCGACCACGGCCATGGGATCAGCGCCCGCCGGCTCAGCGACCGCAGCCGGCCCACCCCGGACACCGCCGGTGGCTGGGGCCTGTGGCTCGCCCGCGAACTGAGCAACAGCATGGTGGTCGACACCGGCGAGACGGGCACAACCGTCCGGATCACCGCGACCCTCGTGCAAGGAGGGGCCCCTTGTTAACGCCTGGCGTTGTATAGGGGCCCCCTATTAACTCGGGCATCAGGCGAAGAGCGCGCTCACCGACTCGCCGTTGTGGATTCGCCGCATCGCCTCGGCCAGGGCCGGCGCCACCGACAGCACCGCCAGCTTCGGCGCCCGTTTCTCGGCCGGGATCGGCACCGTGTTGGTGCAGACGATCTCCAGCACCCCCTCCTGTTCGCTCAGCCGCTCCAGCGCCCCGCTGGAGAACAGGCCGTGGGTGCAGGCCAACCGGATCGTCCGGACCTTCAACTCGCGCAGGTGGGCGATCAGCTCGATCACCGTGCTGCCCTTGGCGATCTCGTCGTCGAGCACGATGACGTCCCGGTCCGCCACGTCGCCGATCACCGTGCTGATCTTCACGCGGTCGTCGCTGAACCGCTGCTTCGCGCCGGCCGCGACCGGCGTGCCGAGCATCCGGGCGAACGCGGCGGCCTCCTTGGCGTTGCCGAGGTCCGGCGAGACCACCACCGTGTTGCTCAGGTCGTACCCCTGGAAATGGCTGGCCAGCTCGCGCAGCGCGTGCAGATGATCCACCGGGACGCTGAAGAAGCCGTGCACCTGCGGGGAGTGCAGGGTCATCGCCAGCACCCGGTGCGCCCCGGCCGAGGTGAGCAGGTCGGCCACCAACCGGCCACCGATGGAGATGCGCGGCGCGTCCTTCTTGTCCGACCGGGCGTACGCGTAGTGCGGCAGCACCACGGTGATCCGTCCGGCCGACGCGCCCCGGGCCGCATCGATCATGAGCAGCAGCTCGACCAGGTGCTCCTGCACCGGCGGCACCAACGGCTGGATGAGGAAGACGTCACGCTCCCGGCAGTTCGCCTGCAACTGCACCTCCAGGCAGTCGTTGGCGAACCGGGACACCCGCACCGGGTGCAGCGGAACATCGAGGTGGGCGCAGATCTCGGCGGCGAGCTCCGGGTGGGCGGTTCCGCTGAATACGGCAATGTCACGCACGTTTGCCGATCGTACGGGCCGGCGCGCGGCAGGCGACGGACGATCCCGGCAGGTACCGTGCTGCCGTGACCGGAGAGTTCGTCGCCGCCATCGACCAGGGCACCACCTCGTCGCGCTGCATCGTCTTCGACCGGGCCGGGGAGGTCGTCTCCGTCGCCCAACGCGAACACCGGCAGCTCTTCCCGCAGCCCGGCTGGGTGGAGCACGACGCCGAGGAGATCTGGGCGAACGTCCAACAGGTCGTGCGGGAGGCGCTGGCCGCCGCCGACGCCGGCCCGAGCGGGCTGGCCGCCGTCGGCATCACCAACCAGCGGGAGACCACCGTGGTCTGGGACCGGGCCACCGGCCGCCCGGTCGCCAACGCCATCGTCTGGCAGGACACCCGCACCGGCCCGCTGCTGCGCGAGCTGGCCGAGGTGTACGACGAGGAACGGCTTCAGGCCCGCACCGGCCTGACCCTGGCCACCTACTTCGCCGGGCCGAAGCTGCGCTGGCTCCTCGAGCACGTCGACGGGCTGCGCGCGCGCGCCGAACGGGGCGAGGTCCTCTTCGGCACGGTCGACAGCTGGCTGATCTGGAAGCTGACCGGCCGGCATGTCACCGACGTGACCAACGCCAGCCGGACCATGCTGATGAACCTGAAAACGCTGGACTGGGATCCGGAGCTGCTCGACGCGCTGCGGGTGCCGGCCGCGATGCTGCCGGAGATCCGCAGCTCGGCGGAGGTCTACGGCACCGCTGACGGGGTGCTTGCCGGGGTGCCGGTGGCCAGCGCGCTCGGCGACCAGCAGGCCGCCCTTTTCGGACAGACCTGCTTCCAGCCCGGCGAGGCCAAGTGCACCTACGGCACCGGCAGTTTTCTGCTGCTCAACACCGGCACCAGCCCGGTCGTCTCCCAACACGGCCTGCTCACCACCGTGGCGTACCGGATCGCCGGCCAGCCGGCCTCCTACGCCCTGGAGGGCGCGATCGCGGTCACCGGCGCGCTGGTGCAGTGGCTGCGGGACAACCTCGGTCTGATCTCCACCGCCCCCCAAGTCGAGGAGCTGGCCCGCACGGTCAACGACAACGGCGGCTGCTACGTGGTGCCGGCCTTCTCCGGGCTGTTCGCGCCGCACTGGCGCAGCGACGCCCGGGGCGTGATCGCCGGGCTGACCGGCTACATCACCAAGGGGCACCTGGCCCGGGCGGTGCTGGAGGCGTCCGGCTGGCAGACCCGCGAGGTGGTCGACGCGATGAACGCCGACTCCGACGTGGCGCTGCGCCGGCTACGGGTGGACGGCGGGATGACCGACAACGCGCTGCTGATGCAGTTCCTCGCCGACGTGCTCGACGTGCCGGTGGTCCGTCCCCGGATCACCGAGACCACCAGCCTCGGCGCCGCGTACGCGGCCGGGCTGGCGGTCGGCTTCTGGCCGGACCTGACCACCCTGCGCGAACACTGGCGCGCCGACGCGGAGTGGACCCCGGAGATGGACCCGGCGCTGCGCGACCGGGAGCTGCGCCAGTGGCGCAAGGCCGTGCAACGCACCCTCGACTGGGTGGAGTGACCCGCACGCGGATCACCCGCGGCGCGGTTTGACCGAACGGAGAGGCAGATGCCCGTGCCCCTGCTGGTGCTACTCGTCATGTCCGGCCTCGGGTCGGCCGGGATCGGTTACGGGACGGTCCGGTTCTGGCGCGACCGACGCCTGCTGCGCGAGGGCCGCCGAGTGCCTGGCGAGGTGGTGGACCTGCTGGTCAGCAAGATCAGAAGCGGCGAGATCTACACGCCCGTGGTGCGCTATCACACCACCGACGGGATGCTGATGACGTCATCGCCGGGTCGGTGGCGCCAATCCCCCTTCACTCCGGACGGCAACCCGGTCACTGTGGTCTACGACCCCTCCCGACCGTCGCGGATCCTGGTCGTCCCCGACGGAGGCAGCGGTACCGAGTCCGTGGTCATCCCGTTCGTCGCGTTGCTGCTGGTGGGCGCCGGCGTCGTGATCGGCGGGGTGTACACCTTCCACACCTTCTGAACCCACTGGTGCGCGGAGCACAGACTCCGGCTACCGTCTGCCAGACGCGATCGGCACGACAATGCGAGGGTGACGCAAAGATGACCGCTACCACCGGGCAGCCGACGGGAAACGACGACCCGATGGCGCGGATCGCCGCCCGGATGCGCGAGCAGATGACCCGTGGCGAGGAGCTGCGGGGCCGGCTGGCCGGGCTCATCGGCCGGGCGGTCAGCGAGGACGGGCAGATCGAGGTGGCCTGCACCGCCGACGACCCTGCCCACGAGCTGCGGCTCGACCCCCGGGTGATGCGCCGCTCCTCGGCCGAGCTGGCCGAATTGCTGCAGGAGCTGCTCCGGTCGGCCCGAGCGGATCTGCAGCGGCAGACCACCGAGGCGGTACGCGACGCGGGCGACCAGGCCGGACCGCAGGCGCTGATCGGCGACCCGGCTGCGGCACAGGCCAAGCTGGCACAGCTCAACGAGCTGGTCAGCGGCCCGTTGCGGCAGAGCAGCGAGCTGATGGAGCGACTGCGCCGCCAGCTGGGGGTCTGACGCCGGACGGCGGCCCGAGTTGACGCGACGCCGGTCAGCGTGCGGCCGGGCCGCCGCCCGCCCGGCGGGCCCGCCATGCCAGCCGCAGCCAGACCACGGCGAAGGCCCCCAACCCGACCAGGAGCGCCGAGCCGATCATGATCGGTGCGATCAGCCAGGTGAAGATGGTGGCGGTGGCCCGTTCGTCGTTCCCCCAGCCACGAATCTCTGTACCGACATCCTGCAGTCCACCGTCGATCGGCCCGGACACGGCACGCCCGTCGGCCAGTCGCCAGGTGCCCCGGCAGGCCCGGGTGCCCTTCTGTCCATGAAGGTCACAGGCTTCGACCTGGATGGTCACCTGTTCGGCCCTGATCGCTTGCCGGGCGAATCCCACCGGTATCACCAGGGCCGCGCCGATCAGCAGAACCGGAAAGAGCATCCGCTGCCAGCGAGGCCGACCGGCCATCCGTTCGGTGTATCCACCGGGGACCGGCGCCGGGGGGTGGGATGCCATGCTCCGGAGGTTACCAGCGGCGGGACAGCCCTCGATTTCCGATCTTGCTAGGCTCGGGCCCGGCCGGCGCAGAGCGAACGGCGGTGCGCCACGGGAGGGCTGATGATCGAGGTTGACGTGGTGGCGATTCGCGCCCTGGGTGAGGCGATCGAGAAGCAGGTCGGGTCGGGGTTGGAAGAGGCTTCCCGACTGCTGGAGGAGACCCGGGCCATCGAACACAGCAACTTCACCACGGTGGTCCCACAGCTCGCGCTCGCGTACGTCGGCGCGGTGGAGTTCCTGGAGGAGGAGCTGCGCACCAAGCGGGCCCACCTCACCGAGATCCGGTCCCGGTTGAACAGCAACGCCGACAACTGGGAAGCGACGGAACAGGCCAGCACAATCGCGATCCGGTGAGGTGAGGACGGCATGGCAACAAGCAGTTCAGCTGCGGCCGCCAAGACGGCCATGGCCGAGATAACGTTCGCCGCCGCGGTCATTCCGGCGGCCTGGCCCGTCGCTCAGATCGTCTACATGAACCAGTGCGACCCGGAGTCGTTGATCGACATCTCTCGGAAGTGGATGGAGCTCTACCGCCAGCTCGACTCGGTCCGGCAGGGCTTGACCGATACGGTTTCCGCGGTGTCGCCGGAGCAGTGGAGCGGCGCGGACCGGAACGCGTTCGGGCAACACGTGCAGGCGTACGACGTGCAGGTGGTCTGCGACCAGGCCGTTGCCCTGCTGGTCTGTGGGACCCTGATCTGCGTCGCTTCGGCGCTGCTCATCCTGGTCGTCGCGTACGTGGTGGTCTCCACGATCCTTTTCGCTTTCGCCACCTTCATCCTGGCGGCGGCAGCCACCGTGGTCGGCGCGCCGGCGGCGGCCTCCGCCGAGGCGACCGCCAACTCGATCGCCGCCGAGGGGCTGGCCACGCTGAAGTCCATCGAGGCGATTGTCGAGACGGTTTCCACCGTCGGCGCCGCCACCATCGCCGCTGCCCTCGCCGTCGACGTGCGGGTGCAGTTGAGCACTGGGAACACCGACGTGCTGAAGGATCTCGTCCAGGCCGCCGTCGACGGTCTGGACAATGTGGCCGTCGGGTTCCTCTCCAAGGCGGAGCGGGACTTCGTCGGCTCCAAGATCGTCGGCGGCACGCCGTACGGGGCGGGAGCCCTGCTCTTCGGCGGCGGGACGCAGTACGTCCCGGCCGGCGAGGACGACGAGGGGGACCCGGCCTACGGCACGGGCGGCTTCGTGGACAACATCTGGGGCCATTTCTTCGGCGAGGACGCCTGGAACCACTGACCCGCTGCGACGGGCCGGGTTCAGGACCAGCGGTTGCCGGTGAGCTTCTCGTAGACGTCGACGTAGCGCGCCCGGGTTGCCTCGACCACCTCGGCGGGCACCTCGGGCGCCGGCGACTGCCGATCCCAGCCGCTGTCGGTGGCCCAGTCCCGGACGTACTGCTTGTCGTAGGAGAACTGGGCCCGGCCCGGCTGGTACGACTCGGCCGGCCAGAACCGGGACGAGTCGGAGGTGAGCAGCTCGTCGGCGAGGATCAGGCTGCCGTCCGGCGTCCAGCCCAGCTCGATCTTGGTGTCGGCGATCAGGATGCCCCGCTCGGCGGCGATTTCCGCGCCGCGCCGGTAGACGTCGATGGTGATCTGCCGCAGCCGCGCGGCGGTCTCCGCGCCGAGCTTGTCGACCACCTGCGCGTAGGTGATCGGCTCGTCGTGCTCGCCCTTGGGGGCCTTGGTCGACGGGGTGAAGATCGGCTCGGGCAGGATCGACGCCTCCACCAGGCCCCGGGGCAGCTCGACACCGGAGACCGCGCCGGTGCGGCGGTATTCCTCGAACCCACCGCCGGTGAGGTAGCCCCGGGCCACGCATTCGACCGGGACCATCTCCAGCCGCCGGCAGCGCATCGCCCGGCCGGCGAACTCCTCGGGCACGTCGGTGGCGGAGACCACGTGGTTCGGCACCAGGTCGGCGAGCTGCTCGAACCACCACAGCGACAGGGCGGTGAGCAGGCGACCCTTGTCCGGGATCGGAGTCGGCAGCGCCACGTCGTAGATGGAGATGCGGTCGGAGGCGACCAGGATCAGGTCGTCGCCGTCGGCGTAGACGTCCCGGACCTTGCCCGAGTGCAGAAGTTCCACGCCGCTAGTACACCACGGGCCGGACGGTCGCCCGGCGCGGCCACCGCCCGTCTCACCGGCCCGGCCGGCGGCCGGGCGTCAGCGCGCCGGGCCGGTCTGTCAGCGCGGCGGGCCGCCCCGCCGGTTGCGCATCAGCTGCATCATCAGCAGCACGATCGCCACGATCACCCCGACCACCAGCAGGCAGCAGAGCAACCCGAGGAAGCCGAAGCCGCCCCGCCGTCGGGCAACGTCCGTCACCACCTCGCCGCTTCCCGTGGACGCCCACGCCGCGACCGGCACGAACGCCGAGAGCGCGACCGTACCGAGGACCGCACCGAGCCGGCCCCACCACCTGTTCCAAGCAGACATACCGTCATCCTCGCTGAGCCACGCAAACCGGGACCGGGCGGGGAGGCGAACACCGCCGGCGGGATCACGCGCCGGCGACGGTGAGATCGACCCGGTCGCCGTCGAGCCCGTCGACATGCTCCAGCGAACGCACCGCCGGGATCGGCGAGGGCAGCAGCCACAGTACGCACAGCGTGCCGCCGATCGCCGCGATCCACAGCGTGGGTCGCAGGCCGAGCCAGCTGCCGAGCACGCCGCCGGTCAGCGCGCCCAGCGGCCGGATCCCGTAGTTGACCGCGGAGTAGGCCCCGGCCACCCGGCTGCGCAGGCCGTCGGGGATAACGGTGGCGTTGAGGGCGTTGAGGTTGACGTCGAACAGCATCACACCCAGCCCGGAGAGGAACTCCGCCCCGCCCACCAGCAGCGCCCTCGACCAGAGCGGTCCCCCGGCGACGGCGACCAGGAGGATCGAGGCCGGGAAGACGACGGCGCCGATCGTGATGCTGCGGCCCACGCCGATGCGGACGGACAGCCGCGGGGCGATCACCGCGCCCAGCAGGCCGCCGACCGCGCCGGCTCCCAGGGCGAGGCCGAGCAGCCCGGCGGGTAGGCCGAGCGTACGGCTGGCGAAGAGCACGAGCAACGCGCTGAAGACGAAGCTGAAATAGTTGACCGTCGTGGTGCAGCCGAGGGCCGCCCGGAGCACGGGATGCCGGAGCGTGAACGTCAGCCCGTCCCGTGCCTGCCGCCACAACGCCGCCGGCCGGGAATCGTCGGCCTCCACGATCGGTGCCGGCCGGTCCCGCCGGATCCGGCCGATGTAGCCACACCAGGGCGGTCAGCACCGACACCTGGGCGGCGGTGGCGTCGAGCACGAGCACCGCGAGGAGCGGGAAGGCCAGCTCGGAGATCCGGTCGCCGAACTGCGAGACGGTGTGCGCGACGAAGAACGACCGGAAGCCGGGCTCGCGGAGCAGCGATCGGCGCGGCGCGGCCGGGCCGGTCACCGCTCCTCCGCCTCGGGCATGACGTAGCGCATGAGGCGAACGTGCCGGGCGTCCGGCGGCTGGTCGGCGGCGTCCCGGGTGACGTACGGCGCGAGCACCTGCTCGATCGCGGCGTTGACGGCGGCCAACTCGGCCACGGTCAGCCGTACGCCGGTGTTCGACACGCCCGCCTCCCGCCGCCACTCCGGTTCGAGCCGCGGCTCGACCCCGGTCATCCACCGCTGCGGGGCGTCTGCGTACTGCGCGAACAGCGCCTGGCTCAGCACCTGGCTGGCGGCCCGCCCCTCCTCGTCGTCGGGGAAGTCGAACCGGAATCCCCGGGTGCTCGCCTCCCAGTACCGCTTCCGCGCGTCCCCGCCGGTGCCGCTGTCGCGGACCAGCCCGAACCCCGCCAGGTGCCGCAGGTGCCAGCTGGTCACCGAGGGCGTCGCGCCGACGTGCTCGGAGAGTTCGGTGGCGGTCGCCGCGCCGTACCGCTGGAGCCGCGACAGGATGGCTAGCCGGACCGGGTGCGACAGCGCCCGCATCGCCTTCGGGTCGGTCAGTTCCAGATCACCGTATGGGTTGCCCTGCTCGCCTGGATTTCTGAGAGACATGTTTCGAGAGTAGGCTCTCAGAAATTGCCGAGCAAGCCCTCCGCGATCGGTTCTCGGGAACGACGAAGGGCCCCGGAGAAATCTCCGGGGCCCTTCGTCATGAGTAGCGGGGACAGGATTTGAACCTGCGACCTCTGGGTTATGAGCCCAGCGAGCTACCGAGCTGCTCCACCCCGCGTCGCTATGTACAGCCTATCGCATCCCCGCCGTGGAGATCAGCCGGGTCCGACCTTTCGCTGCGGCGCGTGCCGCCACCCTTGCGGGCGGCGCCCTCCGCGCCGGTGGCGCGGAACGGCGAAGGGCCCCGGAGAAATCTCCGGGGCCCTTCGTCATGAGTAGCGGGGACAGGATTTGAACCTGCGACCTCTGGGTTATGAGCCCAGCGAGCTACCGAGCTGCTCCACCCCGCGTCGGCTCGTTAACCGTAGCGCACGGACCCCACTGGGCGCAAAACGGCCGTGGCCCGCGAGACCGCTTCGGGTCTTGCGGGCCACGGGGGTCGGGCCGGTGTCAGCCGTTCGGTGACGGCGAGGGCGAGGGCGGGGATGACGCGGCCGGGCTGCCGCTGGCTGCCGGCTTGGCCGCCTCCTGCGCCCGCTGGAACGCGGTCATCGCCTCGTCCAACGTCTTCAACGCCCGGCCGTACCGCTCGAAGTCACCGGACGTCTGGGCGGCCTTGACCTCGGCGATGGCGCTCTGCACCCGGTCGGCGGCCTGAGCCAGCTCCCCGGTGAACACCGGCTCAGCGGTGGCCGGGGGATTGTCACCGCTCGGCGGGTTGCCGCCCGGGTCGGCCGGCGGGGTGCCGGCACCCGCCCGCTTGCCCTTCTCGACGAGTTGCTTGATGCCGTCGCTGATGTTGTTGGCCAACACCACGTACGAACTGCCGTCGCCGTAGGAGACCAGCACCTTCTGCAGCAGCGGGAACGCGTCCTGCTGGTTGCTCTTCACGTAGACCGGCTCGACGTAGAGCATGCCGTCGGCGAAGGGCAGCGAGAGCAGGTTGCCGTACTGCACCTGCGCCTGGTTGGACGAGAGCAGGTTGAGCTGCTGCCGGATGTCGCCGTCGTTGGTCATCTGCTGATGCACCTGGACCGGGCCACCGGTCCGGGTCTGGTCCGGCAGTTCCAGCACCTCCAGCCGCGGCTGCCCGTCGACGTACGACCCGGAGATCAGCGCGGCGAGGTTCTGCCGGCGGTTCGGGGTGACCGCGGAGGTGAGCTGGAAGCGTGGCCCGTCGTCCTGCCCGGGGAACTGGGTGAAGAGGTAGTAGGGCGGCTGCCGCTGCCCGCTGTCCGGCGCGTCCGGGGCGTTCGGCACCTCCCAGAAGTCCTGCCCGGAGTAGAAGTCGCCCGGGTCGGTGACGTGGAACCGGGTGAGCAGGTTGCGCTGCACTTTGAACAGGTCCGCCGGGTAGCGGAAGTGGGCGGTCAGCTCCGGCGGGATTTCGCCCTTGGGCAGCACGAGGCCACCGCCGAACGCCTTGTTCCACGCCTTGAGCACCGGGTCGGTGTCGTCGAACTCGTACAGCCGGACCGTGCCGTCGTACGCGTCGACGGTCGCCTTGACCGAGTTGCGGATGTAGTTGACGTCTTCCCGGGCGAGCTGGAAGGTGCCCCGCCCGGTCAACTCGTCGGCCGTCTCCGTCTGCAGGTTGACCCGGTCGGCGTAGGGGTAGGTCGCGGCCGTGGTGTAGCCGTCGATGATCCACAGCACCCGGCCGTTCACCACCGCCGGGTACGGGTCACCGTCGAGGGTGAGGAACGGCGCGACCTTCTCCACCCGGTCTCGGGGGTTGCGTACGTAGAGCAGCTTGGAGTCGGAGTTGATCGCCTCGGAGAGGAGGAAGTTCGACTCCTGTTCCTTGATCGCATAGAGCAGCCGCCGGGTGAACGAGCCGATCTTGACGCCACCCGCACCGCTGTAGGTGTAGTACTGATCGCCACCGCTCGAGATCGGGCGGTCGAACTCCACGTTGCGGTCGCCGGTCTGCCCGACGATCGCGTAGTCGTCGTCCGTCATCCGCTCGCCGTAGTAGATCCGCGGCTGCTCGGCCGGGATCTCCTCGGTCGGCGACGAGCAGCCCTGCGTCTCCTTGGCCGGCTCCCCGAGGAAGCCCGAGACGAAGTACGGCACACCGTTGCAGACCTGGTTGGCCGGGGCGGCCACCAATCCGTACCCGTGGGTGTAGACGGTGTGTCGGTTGATCCAGTTGCTCTGCTGCGGGGTCAGCCTCTCGTAGTTGATCTCCCGGAGGCCGACCGTGTAGTCGGAGGTCTTGCCGCTCACGGTGTACCGGTCGATGTCCAGCTTCGCGCCGAAGTCGTAGAAGCCGCGCACCTGCTGAAGCATGGTGTACGTCTGGGAGACCAGTTGCGGATCGAGCAGCCGGATGTTCGACACCACCGAGGTGTCGGTGGCCAGGCTGGCCGGCGGGACGAGATTGCTCGCCGGGTACGCGGTGGTCTTCGTGTCGAGCCCGAACGCGGCCCGGGTCGCCTCGATGCTGCGCTGGATGTACGGCGCCTCCTTGTCGCGGGCGCTCGGCTTCACCTCGAAGGTCTGCACCGCCCACGGGTAGATGCCGCCGATCGCCACCGCCGAGACCCCGAGCAGGGCGAGCGAGATGCCCGGCCAGACCAGGTTCCGCATCACCGCGTTGGAGAACACGATGATCGCGATCGCCACCACGACCGCGATGTAGGCGAGAATCTCCTTCGCCGGGAGCAGCGCGTTCACGTCGGCGTAGCCGGCGCCGTAAAGCTTGGCGCCCTCGTTGTACTCCAGCAGCATGGCCCGCTGGTCCAGCACGTACGCGACCGCCTTGAGCAGGACGAAGACAGCGACCAGCGTGCTCAGGTGGGCGCGGGCGGCGTTGGTCATCCGGTCGCCGACGCCCTGCAGGCGCACCCCGCCGTAGAGGTAGTGCACGGCCAGCGCGCCGAGCAGGGCCAGCACCACCGCGGTGAAGCCGACGCCGAGCAGGTAGCGCCAGAACGGGAGCTGGAAGACGTAGAAACCGACGTCGACCTTGAATTCGGGGTCCCGCACACCGAAGCTCCCGCCGTTGCGGAAGAGCATCCACTGACCCCACCGGCCCTGCGCCGACAGCCCGGCGAAGAGCCCGATGACGGCGGAGACCAGGGCGATCCAGGTGCCGAGCCGCGGGCTCAGCAGCATCCGGTAGCGCTCCAGGGTGGCCTGCTCGGGTGAGTGCGGGCGCAGCCGGGGTCGCAGCCGGTACGCCAGCCAGAGATTGCCCGCGGTGATCATCGCCAGGCTGGCCCCGACCACGAGGAACAGCGTCAGCCGGGTGACCAGGACCCCGGTGAAGACCTGGGTGTAGTGGACCTCGTCGAACCACAGCCAGTCGGTCCAGGCGTTGACCCCCCACCCGAGCAGGGTGAAGAGTAGGAACACCCCGATCAGAACCCCGATCGTGGCGCGTCCGCGCCGGCTCATTCTCGGCAGGGGGCTGCTACGCATGACCACTGTTGGCTCCGCACGCTCGATGTGATCGGCTCCGACCAGGCACCCAGAGTACGGGGTATTCCTGGACACGTCGGGTCAAGGTCACGTCACGATCCTCCGCACCACGCCCGGACCGCCTCAGCAGCGGGCCGGCTGCCCCCCGGCGCGCAGGGTCTCCAACGCCTTCAGCGCGTCGTCCAGCGACGCCACCTTGAGCAGCGGAAGGTTGGGCTGCGCGTTGCTGACCGCCTCGGCGCAGTTGTCGACGGGCACCAGGAATGCCTTCGCCCCGGCCTTCTTGGCGCCGACCAGTTTCTGGGCGATCCCGCCGATGGGGCCGACGTGACCCTCGTCGTCGATGGTGCCGGTGCCGGCGATGATCTTCCCGCCGGTGAGGTCGGCCGGCTCCAGCTTGTCGATGATGCCCAGGGCGAACATCAGCCCCGCGCTCGGCCCCCCGATGTCCCCAAGGTTGATCTTGAGTTCGAACGGGTGCGGCTGCTGCTGGTCGATCTCGACGCCGATCCGCGGCCGGCCGTCCTGCTCCCGGCTGGTCACCGTGGCGGAGCCCGGCTGCCCGTCCCGGGTGTATCCGATCCTCAGCGCGCTGCCGGCCGGCTTGGCCCGGATCAGGCCGGTGAGCCGGGCGGCGCTGGTCACCTGCTGGCCGTCGACCGAGGTGAGCACGTCGCCGGGCTTGAGCGCGTTGACCGACGGCCCGCCCGGGGTGACCGCCTTCACCAGCACCTCGACCGGATAGCCCAGCTTGCGCAGAGCCGCCGTCTCCGCGCTGGTCTGCGAGTTCTGGAAGTCCTCGGCGTTGCGCTGCTCGACCTGCTGCTGCGACTCACCGGGTGGGTAGACCAGCTCGCGGGGCACCACCGCCTCGTCGGAGGAGAACCAGCCGGCCAGCGCCGAGCGGAGCCGGACGGTGGGCTGCACCCCGACCGTGGTGAGCCGCAACTGCCCGGCGGAAGTGGCGGTCGACCGGCCGGTGACCTCGATGATCTCCTTACCGTTCGAGGTGCCGAGGGTGTTGACCGTCGGGCCGGGACCGAGCACCACGTACGGGATGGGCATGCTCAACGCACCGATGCTGAGCAGGGCGGTGAGCAGTGCACCGAGGAGTACGGTCACGCCGCGACGTCTCATGCGGCAGAGCGTACCGAGCGGGGCGCCGCCGCCCGGCTCGACGACCCGGCGGACTTCGCCCTCAGCGCAATGCCGGCGGGCGCGACCTGCGGCGTCGTCCGCGTACCGTAGACGACGTGCCTGATATTCCGTTCGGCTTCGCGCTCCCGGGTGGGCAACCACCAGACCCCAACGATCCCGCGCAGATGCAGCAGTTCATGGCGCAGTTGCAGCACCTGCTCTCCGCGCCGGGCAGCGGGCCGGTCAACTGGGACCTCGCCCGGCAGGTGGCCGCGAGTCAGCTCGCCGCCGCCGGCGACCCGGCGGTCTCGCCGTTCGAACGCAACGCGGTCGAAGACGCGCTGCGCATCGCCGACCTCTGGCTGGAGCCGGCCACCTCGTGGCCCTCCGGCATCCGGACGTCGGTCGCCTGGAACCGCAACGAGTGGATCTACAAGACCCTCGACGTCTGGCGCAAGCTCTGCGACCCGGTGGCCAGCCGGATGGTCGGCGCGATGGGAGATCTGGTTCCTCCGGAGGCCCGGGCCCAGCTCGGCCCGATGCAGTCGATGGTCGCCACGCTGGGCGGTGCGCTCTTCGGCGGCCAACTCGGCCAGGCGCTCGGCTCGCTCGCCGCCGAGGTGCTCTCCGCCGGCGACATCGGCCTGCCGCTCGGCCCGGCCGGCACCGCCGCGCTCATCCCGGCCAACATCCGGGCGTACGGCGAGGGCCTGGAACTGCCCGAGGACGAGGTGCGCCTCTACGTGGCCCTGCGCGAGGCCGCCCACCAGCGGCTCTTCCAGCACGTGCCGTGGCTGCGCGGGCACGTGTTCACCGCGGTGGAGAACTACGCTGCCGGCATCCGGGTCAACCGCGAGGCGATCGAGGAAGCGATGGGCCGGGTCGACCCGACCGACCCGGAGTCGATGCAGGCGATCGCCCTGGAGGGCATTTTCACGCCGGAGGACACGCCGGCGCAGAAGGCCAGCCTGGCCCGCCTGGAGACCGTGCTCGCCCTGGTCGAGGGGTGGGTGTGCCACGTCGTCGACAGCGCCGCCGGTGAGCGGCTGCCCAACGTCGTACGCCTCGGCGAGGCGTTCCGCCGGCGCCGGGCCGCGGGCGGGCCGGCCGAACAGACCTTCGCCGCTCTGGTCGGCCTGGAGCTGCGGCCCCGTCGGCTGCGCGAGGCGGCCGCGCTCTGGTCGGCGCTGACCGAGCACCGCGGCATCGCCGGCCGGGACGCGATCTGGGGCCACCCTGATCTGCTCCCCTCGAACGACGACTTCGCCAACCCGGCGGCGTTCGCCGCGACGAGCAGCGACCTGGACGATGAGTTGGCCAACTTCGACTTCACCGCCCCCGGCGCTCCTGAGGAGCAGTCCCCGCCCGAGGGCGACGACCGGTCCTCCTGACCCTCGCCATCTTGGCGGTGTCAGTCCGCCCGACCGGAGAGGACGGCGCGGGTGGCGTCCCAGCCCTCGAAGGCCGGGTCGAGGGTGGCCAGGTCGGCCGCCCCGCGCAGCCGGCGCCAGCCGGCGGTGACGGCCACGTCGCCGGGACGCGGGGCGGCCGCGCGCACGTCGGCCGGCGCGGCCGTGTCCAGATCCACCGCCGGCAACCATTCGGGTACGGGCAGCCGGGCCGCCACTCCCAGCAGGCCGGGGCCGTCGCCCTCCACCGGGGCGACCGCCACCGGGCGGCTGGACAGCGGTCGCAGCAGTTTGCCGAGGGTGAGCCCGGGCAGGTCGGGCGCGTCGGCGACCACCACGGCCGCCTGGTCGTACCCGCCCGCGGTGCCGGCCAGTGCGGCGAAGACCGCGTTGACGGTCGGTGCCGACACCTCGTACACGGCGGTGCCCGGCCAGACCACGGCCTCGGCCAGCCAGCGGTCCTCGGGCGTCACCGCCACCGCGGTCTCCACCTCGTTGAGCGTGGCGAGCAGGTCCACGACGTCCTCGGCGAGCGCGGTACGCCACCGCGTCGGATCGATCCCCGGCGGCGTCCAGGCCACCGGGGCGAGCAACGCCACCACCACGCGTCGAGCCACGGTGCGACCCTAACCCGGGCCGCACCACACGGCGGACCCGCCGCCGGTCCCGGGTGACGCACCCGCAGCGGGGCGGGTATGGCCTCATGGAAGCTACGAACCTGATGACGTAAACGAGTCACGAGCGCCTGAGTCGTCCACGTCATCAAGTTCGTAGCGTGCGAACGAAGGTCGGCGCCCGGTCACGGCGCGCCGGGCGAGACGGCTCGCGGTGGCCGGTCAGACCAGGCGGGGCGGACCTCAGCCGGCGAGGGCGACGGAGGCGACGCCCTCCAGGTAGCCACGGGCCCGTTCGGTCTTCGGGTACCGGCCGACCAGGGCCCAGAACTGGTCGTTGTGGCTGGGCACGATCAGGTGCGTCAGCTCGTGCAGGAGCACGTAGTCGATCACCCAGTCGGGCATGTCCTGGATGCGGTGAGAGATCCGGATGGTGCGGTCGGCGGGGGTGCAGGAGCCCCAGCGGCCGTTCTGGTTGGTGACCCAGCGCACGCTGGCCGGGACGGCCGTGGCACCGTGCTCGGGCAGGTAGAGGTTGATCAAACGGGCGGCCCGAGCGAGCAGCTCCGAGTCGGATCGGGCGAGTCGGCCCTCCCGGGCGGCGAGCCGGGCCAGCATCCGGTCGACCCACTCGCTCTCCTCGGCCCGGGAGAACTGGTCGGGGATGAGCACCACGACCCGTTCGCCGTCCCGGTACGCGGACACCGTGCGTCGCCGGCGCTGACTGCGCCGCACCTCGACGACCGGCTTCCGCGTCGCGGCCATCAGTGGTCCGCGCAGCCTCGGATGACTGTCACGAAGGCAAGCTAATGCGTACTGACCAGGGATCCGCAAGAGCCAACACGACGATCAGCGTCCGGAAAGTAGCGGTTGGTTACCAAAAGTCCTGAAAATTTTCCTTACGGCCGCCACCCACCAGCGTCCGCACACGTTAGGTGATCTACCGGCGGGGCCGCACGCGGGGCCACCCGAAGGGGAATCTGTGGGCATTCACCCGGCGTGTCCCCGCCAAACTGACTTATCCGACCTAACTCGGCATGCACACTCTCGTCGTCGGCTAGCTCACAGAGTCGACGCACAGCTGACATGGAACCCCCCAGAGCTGGGTAGGGTCCGCCAACCAGCGGTCACGAGCGTGACCGCGGAGAACCCCCCGGCGCCGGAGCCACGCGTGGCCCGCCGCAGGGAGACCCGCCGGCCATGCCGGCGGACGAGATGAGGAGGGCTAGCGTGGCCGACCAGGCCCAGACCTACAACGGTTACTGCGTGAAGTGCAAGGAGAAGCGGGACTTCGAGGGGCGCGTGGAGGTCTCGAAGACCGGCATGAACATGGCCAAGGGCAAGTGCCCGGTGTGTGGCACAACAGTGAACCGCATCCTCGGCAAGGCCAAGGTCTGATTCGCGAAGGTGCCGGCAGGCCCTGAGCCGCCGGCACCACCGCCACCCGGGGGAGTGCGGCCGGCGGTCGCCCTCCCCCGGCGGCGCGTTCAGCCCCGGGCTGTCGGCTGACCGACACTGCTACCGCCCGGTTGTGGATAAACCGGTTCTACCTGTGGACAGCCCTGGATACAGACCGGCGCACCTGTGGACAACGATCGACGGACAGCGCGGACACGGCCACGATTCGTGGCATGACCGGCCGCACCCCACTCGCCCGTCCGACGCTCCTGCCGGGCCTGACCCGGCTCTGGCGGGACCGACACACCCTGCAACTCGGTCTCGAGCCCGGGCGGGCCGTCCTGTTGGAAGTGGCCAACCCCCGGGCCGTCCGCCTGCTCGACCTGTTGGACGGCACCCGCAGCGAGCGCGCCGTCCTCGCGTACGCGGCCACAACCCAGGTGACGCCGGAGGAGGCCCGGATCCTGCTGGACACGCTTCGGGCGGCGGGTCTCGTCGTACCGGCGCACAGCCTGCTCCCCCGCGACCTCGCCGGGCCGGTCCGGGCCCGGCTGGCCGGTGAGGCCGAAGCCCTGTCCCTGGCCACCGCTGGGCTGGCCGGCACGCCGGCCCAGGTGCTGCGCCGTCGCCGGGCCGCCCGGGTGCTGATCACCGGTGCCGGCCGGCTTGGTGGAGCGATCGCCGTCGCGCTGGCCCAGGCGGGTGTCGGCCACGTGGCGCCCGACCTGGCCGGCCCGGTCCGCCCCGGCGACCTGATCGGGGCCGGCCTGACCGCCGCGGAGCTGGGTCAACCGCTGGTCCCGGCCATCCGGGCCGCGCTCGGCCGGTGCGCGCCGGGGACGGAGACCGGCCCGCTGCCGCTCCGACGGGGCCACGTCAACCTGGTGGTCCAGCTCGGCACGGACCGGCCCGCGGCCCTGCTGGCCGCCCGGTACGCGCAGCGTCGCCAATCCCACCTCCTGGTCGACCTGCGCGGTGGCGTGCCGGTGGTCGGCCCGCTGGTACGGCCACCGACGGGTCCCTGCCTGAACTGTCTCGACCTGCACCGGGTGGACCGTGACCCGGACTGGCCGGCACTCGCCGCCCAGCTCGCGGCCGACGGGTCCGAGCGCCCATGCGCCGCCACCACCCAGCTGGCGGCGGTGGCGTACGCGGCGGCGGAGGTGCTGGCCCACCTTGACGGCGGCACCCCGGAGACCCTCGGCTGCGCCGTCGACATCGCCGGGGCCGGTCGGCTCCGCCGCCGCCGCTGGCCGCCCCACCCGTCCTGCGGGTGCTCGGGGCGTCGTCCGAGCCGAATCGGCACCACCCGCTCCGGGTTCGCACCAGCAGCGGGCCCGTCGAGTCGGTAACAATGACCGGGTGACCGACATCCCGCGCCGGGCCGTGTCCCGGACCGCCAAGCTCGCCGCTCTGCCGCTCGGCTTCGCCGGGCGGACCGTCCTCGGCATGGGCAAGCGGGTCACCGGGCTCGCGTCCGAGGTCATCTCCGCCGAGATCCAACAGCGCACCGCCGAGCAGCTGTTCAGCGTGCTGGGGCAGCTCAAGGGCGGGGCGATGAAGTTCGGCCAGGCGCTGTCGGTCTTCGAGGCAGCGCTGCCCGAGGAGATCGCCGGGCCCTACCGCCAGGCGCTCACCAAGCTCCAGGAGGCCGCCCCGCCGCTGCCCGCGGCGACCGTGCACAAGGTGCTGGCCGAGCAGCTCGGGCCGGGCTGGCGGGATCGCTTCGTGGAGTTCGACGACACCCCGACCGCCGCCGCCAGCATCGGCCAGGTGCACCACGCGGTCTGGCGTGACCCGGGGTACGGCCCGGGCGGCGCACCGCACCACCGGGACGTCGCCGTGAAGATTCAATACCCCGGCGCCGGGGATGCCCTGCTCGCGGACCTGAAGCAGCTCTCCCGGTTGGGCGGAATGTTTCGCGCGATCCAGCCCGGGCTGGACGTCAAGCCGCTCCTGGTCGAGCTGCGTGAACGGATCACCGAGGAGCTGGACTACGAGTTGGAGGCCGAGTCGCAGCGCGCCTTCGCCGCGGCGTACGCCGACGACCCGCAGATCTTCATTCCGGCCGTGCTGGACGCCGCGCCCCGAGTGCTGATCACCGAGTGGGTGGCGGGCATCCCGCTCGCGGAGATCATCCGCAACGGCACCGAGGAGCAGCGCGACCAGGCCGGGCGGCTGATGGCCGAGCTGCACCTGTCCGCGCCGATGCGCGCCGGGCTGCTGCACGCCGACCCGCATCCGGGCAACTTCCGGCTGCTTCCCGACGGCCGGCTCGGCGTGCTCGACTTCGGCGCGGTGGCGCGGATGCCGGAGGGCACCCCCGAGCCGATCGGCCGGATCGCCGCGCGGGCGATCCGTGGCGACGCGGAAGGCGTGGTGAACGGGCTACGCGACGAGGGTTTCGTCAGCCAGACCGAGCCGATCGACGCGCAGGCGCTGCTGGAGTGGCTCCAGCCGATGCTGACCCCGGTCGCCGAGGAGGAGTTCCGGTTCACCCGGGCCTGGCTGCGCGCCGAGGCCACCCGGCTGGCCAGCCCGCGGTCGCCCTCGTTCCAGCTGAGCCGCCAGCTCAACCTGCCCCCGTCCTACCTGCTGATCCACCGGGTGACGCTGGGCTCGATCGGCGTGCTCTGCCAGTTGGAGGCGAAGGCCCCCTACCGGGCGATCCTGGAACGCTGGTTGCCCGGCTTCGCCCCGGTGGCCTGAGCGCCGGAGCGGCCGTCATCGGGGCGCCAAGGCCCGCCGCTGCGCGGCCACCCGCTGGGGCCGCCACGGAGACGCCGCGGGGGCGGCGGCCATCCGGCCGCCGCCCCCGTCGTACTGGTAGTGATCTAGAGAACGCCCAGGTCGCGAGCGGATCGGCTCCGGCTCTTCATGGCGACGGTACGGGCGGAACGGGTTGCCTCAGTGCTCGTGGTGGTGCGACCGGCCTGAGGCCGGGGCATTCGAGCCCGGGACAACGCTTCGTGAAGTAGTTGCATCTCGGTTCCATTCGGCAGGTGCATCATCGATTCGGCTTTCTCGCGGCCGGTGGATCACCGGCGGGGACGTGTGGAACGGGGGGTGTCAGGCCGCCAGCCGGACGGCGTTGCGCGACTCGGACAGCCCACTGGCCACCAGTCGCGCCTCGGCCTCGACCCGGAGCTGGGCGTCGCGGGCGAGGTCCTCCTTGCGCGGACGGCCGCGGGGCCGCTTGCGCGGGACGACCGCGCCACGCTCGAAGATCTCGCCGCCCCAGACTCCCCACGGCTCGGCGCGCTCGACCGCACCGGCGAGGCACTCGACGCGCAGCGGGCAGTCCCCGCAGAGCGACTTGGCCAACTCCAGCTCGGTGGGCGCGTCAGAGAACCACAGGTCGGGGTCGAACTTCCGGCAGGGCAGGTTCGCCTCCACCTCGACGCTCACGTCGAGCGGGGCCAACGCCAGACTCATCCTCCGGTCACCTCTCTCTCACTTCGATCTCGTGGATCGCTTTCCCGACGTACTTCGGCGTTACGGCGGTGCAAAAAACTGAGGCCGCGGATCCCGGTTTACGGGTTCCGCGGCCTCGAGGTGAGCCGGTGGTCTGTGGATCAGACCGGTCTACCTCGAGGTGGAACGCCGCGGACATCCGTGCGCTTCTTGACGCCGATGCCCATGCCCGTGAAGCCACTGGTCCCCTCGATCCCCGCCAGCGGCGCCACGGCAAGGTTCAGCTCGGCCTGAACCTGGGCCTGGTGCGGCTGCGAGACCGACGGTCGAGCGGCAAGGGCCACCCGGACGGCCGACAGCGGAACGCAGGCAGCTGGCATCGCCGCCGGACGCTCGTAGATGTAGATCTCCATTGGGGCCACCTCCCTGACTTTCCTCGTGCCGACCGTGGACTCGTCCCTCATGAGCAGCCAGAATGGCGCCGCTCGCGAGGTGTGTCCTGAGGCTATTCCTCGCCTCGGGGCGAGGGCAAACGATTTAACGGTCAGATTCGAAACTTTTCTGCGGGCAGACATCGTCGACCGCCGCGCCCCCCACCAGGGCCAGCACGGTATCGCCGTAAAGTCCCACTTTGCGGGGGCCGATCCCGGCGATCGCGATGAGCTCCTCGCTTCGTCCGGGCTTCCGCTCGGCCAAGGCGGTGAGCGTCGCGTCGGTGAAGACCACGTATGCCGGCACCCGCTGCGCCTCGGCCACCCGCTGCCGCCACTCGCGCAGCCGCTCGTACAGCTCCTCGTCCAGGTCGGACGGGCAGGTCGGGCAACGTCCCAGCTTCCGATCTGCCCCGGCCAGCAGGGTGGCACCGCAGATCCGGCAGGAGACCACCTGGATCCGGCGCCGCTCGGTCCGCCGGGCCGCGCCGGCACCGGCCCGCTCGGCGCCGCCCGAGCGATCGAGCTGCGGCAGGAACCGGGAGGGCCGCCGGGCCCGTCCGCCCGGCGAGCGGGCCACGGCGTACGACAGCCAGAGCCACTCCCGCGCCCGGGTGATCCCGACGTAGAGCAGCCGCCGTTCCTCCTCGACCTGCTCGGTGGTCTTCGCGTAGGAGGTGGGCAGGGTGCCCTCGACCAGGCCGACCAGGAAGACCGCGTCCCACTCCAGACCCTTGGCGGAATGCAGCGAGGCGAGCGTCACCCCCTCCACGGTGGGCACGTGCTGCTGGGCCGCCCGCCGGGCCAGCTCCTCGTTGAAGTCGGCCAGGGTCACCGGGCGCTCGACCGCGGCGGCCTCCCCGATCGGCACCACCTCGGGCGTGGCGGCGTACTCCTCGGCGAGCTGGACCAGCGCGGCGAGCGCCTCCCACCGCTCGCGGGCGGCGCCGCCGGGCGGGGGCGCGTCGGGCGCCCAGCCGACGGCGGCGAGCCCCTCGACCACGGCGGCCGGCAGCGGGATCGAGCCGTCGATCGAGCGGGTGGCGGCGCGCAGCGCCACCATCGCCTGCCGCACCTCGGGTCGCTCGAAGAAGCGTTCCGCCCCCTGCACCTGATACGGCACCCGCGCCTCGGTGAGCGCCTTCTCGTACGCCTCGGACTGCGCGTTGGTGCGGAACAGCACCGCGATCTCCCGGGCCGGGGTGCCGCTGTCGATCAAGGCCCGGCAGCGGGCGGCGACGGCGTTGGCCTCGGCCGGCTCATCGGTGAAGATCCGCAGATCGGGTTCCGGGCCCGGCGGGCGCTGGCCGTGCAACTCCAGCCGCAGCCGGGCCTCGGCGCCCCGGGCCTGCGAGATCACGGCGTTGGCCAGCCCGACCACCTGCGGCGTCGAGCGGTAGTCGCGGACCAGCCGGACCACCGTGGCGGTGCGGTGCCGGCGCGGGAAGTCGACCAGGTACGACGAGGTCGCCCCGGTGAACGAGTAGATCGTCTGGCTGGCGTCGCCGACCACGGTGAGGTCGTCCCGGCCGCCGAGCCAGGCGTCCAGCAGCCGCTGCTGTAGCGGGTTGACGTCCTGGTACTCGTCGACGACGAAGTGCCGGTACTGGCCGCGTACCTGCTCGGCCACGTCGGCGTGCTCCTCGATGCCCCAGACCGCGGCGCGCAGCATGTCCTCGAAGTCGATCACGCCGGTGCCGCGCTTGAGCCGCTCGTACGCGGTGAAGACCTCGGCCACCTTCGCCGGCTCGTGCGGGGTCTCGCGCAGCGCCTTGGCCGCGGCCACCACGTACTCCCCGGGCTCGACCAGGGACGACTTGGCCCACTCGATCTCACCGGCGAGGTCGCGGGCGGCGGCCCGGTCGGCGCGCAGGCCCACCTTGGCGGCGGCCAGGGTGACCATCCGGACCTTGCTGTCCAGCAGCTCCGGCATGGCGCGACCGGCCAGCAGCCGGGGCGCGAAGTAGCGCACCTGGCGCAAAGCGGCGGAATGAAAGGTGCGTGCCTGCACACCTGGCACCCCGATCAGGGCGATTCGGTGTCGCATCTCGGCGGCGGCGCGGGCGGTGAAGGTGACCGCCAACACGTGCCGGGGGGAGATCTCACCGGTGAGCGCGCGGTGGGCGATCCGGGCGGTCACCGCCCGGGTCTTGCCGGTGCCGGCGCCAGCCAGGATGCAGACCGGGCCGGCCGGTGCGGTCACCGCGGACCGCTGCTCCGGATCCAGACCGGCCAGCACCCGTTCCGCCGCTGAGTGAACCACCACAGCGAGGAATCATCCCAGCCGCCGACGATGTTGAAACGGTTAGCCTGGCCTGATCGAGCCAGGCGCGAGCCATCCCCCTTGGAGGATCTGACCATGTTGACGATGTATTCGACGCCGTGGTGCGGCTACTGCCACCGGCTGAAGTCGCAGCTCGACCGGGAGGGCATCGCCTACGAGGTGGTCGACATCGAGCAGGACCCGCAGGCCGCGGAGTTCGTGATGAGCGTCAACGGCGGCAACCAGACCGTCCCGACCCTGCGTTTCACCGACGGCAGCGCCCTGACCAACCCCTCGATCACCCAGGTCAAAACCCACCTGTCCACCCTCCCCGGCTGACCCCGCTGCCGCCACCCTCCGTTGATCATGAGGTCAGCGGCCTCGGGATCGACGTGCCACCACGGCAACCTCGTGATCAACGGGAGGCAGCGGGCGGCGCGGGGCGGGAATGTGAGGGGTGCGGGGCAGTGGGGGGTGAGGTTGGGCGGGTGGGGTCAGGTGGCGGTGGTGCCAGAGGTAGGCGCCGGCGGCGGTGGTGACCATCCCGACCAGGGCGAAGAGCAGGCGATAGTCGAAGACTCCGACGAGCAGGGCGCCGGTGCCGATGGAGAGCGCCTGCGGGCCGCTGACCAACGCCTCGGAGGCGGCGGCGACCCGGCCGACCAACCTCGCCGGGGTGCGCCGCTGGATCAGCGTGTTGAGCCCCACCATGGTCAGCGGCAGGGACACCCCGGCCAGCAGCAGCGCCACCACGCCGAGCCAGAGCCGGGGATACGCCAGCGCCAGCGCGGCCGGCCCGAAGAAGGTCACCCCGGCGGCGAGCGACCCCACCTCCCCGGCCCGGCGCACCACGGCGGCCGAGACGAGCCCGCCGAGCAGCCCGCCGACGCCCTGCACGGTGACGAGCACGCCCACGAAGGCGGCCTCCCGGTGCAGCCCCAGGTCGACGTACGCGAAGATCAGCGACTCGGTGAAGCCCATCACCAGCGAGCCGAGCCCGTAGCCGAGCAGGGCGCGGCGCAGCGCGGGCTCGCCGGCCAGGTGCCGCAGGCCGGCACCCAGCTCGGCCGGCCAGCTCAGGTCGGCGCCGGACGGCCCGGACGGCCCGGACTCGGCGACGCGGAGCAGGCCGACCACGGCCGCGGCGGCGAGGAAGCCGGTCATGGCGAGGGCGACCAGCAGCCACCCCCCGATCGCGGCGTAGAGCCCGGCCCCGGCGAGCGGACCCACCAGCCGCAGGCCCTGCCGGACGGTTTGCAGCACCCCGTTCGCGTCGGCCAGCAGCTCGCTCGGCACCAGTTGTCGGATCAGCCCGCTCAGGGCCGCGCTCAACGCGATGTACGACAGGCCGTAGCAGGCGGCCACCGCGTAGATGATCCAGATGTCGGCGCGGTCGCGGACCGCGAAGAGCGGTGCGAGCAGCACCGCCGTGCCGAGGTTGGCGGCCACGAAAAAGGGCCGGCGGCGGCACCGGTCGACGATCCAGCCGACCAGCGGCGCCAGCGTCATCGGCGCGATGATCGCGAAGATGGTCGCCCCGGCCATGCCGTCCGATCCGGTCAGGTCCTTCGCCCAGACGGCGAGGGCCAGCAGCAGGACCGACTCGGCCGCCATGCTGGCCAGCAGGGCGACGAAGAGCAGGCGGAAGTCGGGGCGGCGCAGCACGATGCGCATCAGGTTCCCTCCGGCGGGGGTGTGTCGGGGGTGGATACCCTGGCCCGGACGTTCCCGCCCGGGCCGGGGTAGGCCCTCTTTTAGTTTCGAGACACGCCTTCGCCGGAACCTCCGACACCGGTCGCGCCGTCCATACTGACCGTGGGGGGCGAACTTCATACAGTTACCGTCGCGTCGCGACGGTCGACGGGAAAGAGGACACTGTGCCTCCTGCCGCACCAGGCCCGATCCTGCGCCGTCGCAGGCTCGGCACCGAGTTGCGCCGGCTGCGTGAGCTGACCGGCCTCACCGGCGACCAGGTCATCGAGCGGATCGGCTGGGCCTCCGCGTCCAAGCTGTCCCGACTGGAGAACGGGCGCAGCCGCCCCGACCCGGACGACGTCGCCGTTCTGCTGACCCTCTACGGCGTGCACGACGAACTGCGCGAGGAACTGCTTGGCATCACCCTGGAGGCCGGTGACATGCGCGGCTGGCTGCGCAACTTCCCGGTGATGACCCAGCAGCAGCGCGCGTTCGCCGAGCTGGAGGCGGGCTGCGCCGTGATCTCGGAGTACAACCCGGTGCTGGTCCCCGGGCTGCTCCAGACCCCCGGCTACGCCCGGCACCGGATCAGCTCCGCGTCCCGGGTCGCGGAACAGGCCGGCGACCCGGAGACCGAGGACCCGGAGACCGAGGTACGCGCCCGCCAGGCCCGCCAGGCGCTGCTGACCCGCTCCCCCGAGGCGCCGCGCTACACGGCGGTGCTGGAGGAGGCAGCCCTCGGCCGGCGGGCCGGCCCGCGCGAGGTCCTGTACGAGCAGATCGTGCATCTCTGCGAGCTGGCCATGCTGCCGAACGTGACGCTGCACCTGCTGCTGCGGGACACCCGGGTCGGCGACTGGTACCTCCCACCCACCGCCTTCTCGGTCTACCGGTTCGCCGATCCGCTCGACCCGGAGACGCTGGCCATCGAAGGTGGGTTTACCGACGTCATGTCAACCGAGGCAAACACCCTAAATCGCTATAAAGTGGTGTTCGAGTGGCTACGCTCAGCGGCGCTCTCCGCATCGGACACCCTCTCCTGGCTCATCGAGGCGACGGGACGGCTGGCCGAAACGGCAGCCGAGCCCACCGCGGCGTTCAGGTCGGCAACGGCGCCGACCCAGCGTCGCCACGGCTCGGGGCGCCTGACGACGGACCGGTGATCCACGCGGACCTGGCCGTCCCACGCGGCGTCACTCGTCCCCATCGGAGCACTCCAAGACCAGGAGCAGAACCATGAACGAGATCCGCAACAGCTCATCCGACCTCGCCCGGCAACTCGCTGGTGCCGGCTGGCGCAAGAGCAGCCGCAGTCAGACCTCGAACTGCGTGGAGATCGCGCCACTGCGCACCGGGCCGGCGGCGGTGGCGCTGCGGGACAGCAAGGACCCGAGCGGGCCGGTGCTGCTGTTCAACCGGGCCGGATGGCTGGGCTTCATCGGCGGTGCGAAGAACGGGCAGTTCGCGTTGAAGTGATCCGCCCAGCACCTCGGGGCCGTCGGCGTCGCGCCGGCGGCCCCGCCGTGCTTCCACCCCGACAACGGCGCTGACCTGGTCTCCTCCGATCGGCCAACGCCCGCCAACGATCGTCGAGTTTCACTTGCTGGGACGACGACCGGGCGTAACATGGCGAAAGAGTGACGTGGAAGTTCCATCGCGTATCCGTCCATCCGCACCCGGAGGACAGCCATGCGGTTCCTGATCGTCCGCACCGAGATCCGTAACGCCGCCGACACCGACATCGCTGCCGCGTGGGCCGGTGGTGGCCGGGTACGCGACGAGACCACCACGCCGGAGCCGCGCCGCCAGGTCGTCCACGCCGAGGACCGGGACGCCGCCCTGCTGCTGGCCCGGGCGCTGGCCTGCGTAGGGGCCGTACGCGCCGGCCGGCAACGGGTCAAGGTGCTCCCGGTCGAGAGCCACGACCCCGAGGACCCCTACCGCTGGGGCGGCAGCTGATTTCATCCGACGTCCGTCGTTGCCGGACCGGCCTCCCCCGCCGCGTTTCCTGCCCTACCCGGCTACGACGGCCCGTGTTCCCGGCCCGGGACCGCCGCGGCAACGACGGTTCCGGGCCGGGACCGCGTCCGGCTCCCGCCGGTCAGCAGTGCCCGTCGAGCCAGCGGTGGACGAGGAACAGTGCGATCGAGGTGGGCGGCGGAAGGACCAGCCGCTCCCCGTCGACGTCGACCGACTCGCCGGCCAGCGCGGCGCCGATCTCACGCCGGGTGAACCAGCGGGCGTCAACGATCTCGGCGGGGTCGACCCGGATCGGCTCGTCGACGTCGGCGCGGGCCAGGAAACCGAGCATCAGCGAGCCGGGGAACGGCCAGGACTGGCTGCCCGCGTACGAGATCTCCCCGACCCGGACGCCGACCTCCTCACGGACCTCGCGGAGCACGGCGGCCTCGGCCGACTCCCCCGGCTCGATGTAGCCGGCCAGGCAGGAGTAACGGCGCTCCCCCGGCGCGGGCGTCCACCCGGCGTTGCTGCCGAGCAGGCAGCGCCCCTCCGGGCCGTCCACCGCGTCGTGGACCAGCACGATCATGGCTGGGTCGGTGTGCGGCCAGACCCGCTCGCCCAGCGCGTCGACCCGCGACCAGCCGGCCTCGTCGACCTGAGTGGAATATCCAGTGACCGACGAGTAGCCGTGCCGGACATGCCAGTTCAGCAGGGCGAGCCCGGTGGTGAAGATCCCCGCATCCCGGTCGAGCAGCAGGTGACCCACCTCGCGCAGGTCGACCCGGCGGGTGCCGGGCAGCTCCGGCAGCGGCGCGTCCACCGCGAAGACCGGTACGCCGTCCGACTCGACGCCGAGGAACATCGGCACCGATCGGGGCACCTCGGGCAACTCGTCCGGGCCGACCAGCACCAGCTCCGGCGGGGCGGCCTCGCCCCGCACCAGAGTCCGGCCGTCGTCGGTCGAGTCCAGCACCAGCACCCGGGCCCGCTCCCACGCCTCGGCGAGCCAGTCCGGGTCGGTACGCCGGTGCGCCGCCCGGTCCAGCGTGGACCGGGCCAGCGGCGGGGCGGGCTCGCCACTCACGCCGGCTCCGTTCGGACCGGGGCGAGCGTGGCCAGCGACTCAGCGACCCGCTCGGCGTCACCGAGGACCACGGTGACCGCCTTCGCCGGGGCGAGGTAGCGGGCCGCCGCCTCGGCCACGTCGTCCACGGTCGCCTTCGCCAGCCGGGCGGCGTGCTCGGCGAGAAAGTCCAGGCGCAGCCCGTTGCCGGCGTACGCGCTGGTCAGCGAGGCCAGCCCGGCCTGGGTGGACATGCCGAGCTGGAGCGTGCCGAGGGCGTACTGCCGGGCCTGCTCCAGCTCCTCCGGCTTGGGCGGCAACGCGGCGAGGCGACCCAGCTCGTACCGGGTCTCCAGCAGCGCCGGTGCGGTGACCTCGGTGGCCACCTCGGCGGCGGCGACCAGCACCGAACCGGCCACCGAATGCTCCACCACCGAGTGCGGCCCGTACGTGTAGCCCTTGTCCTCGCGGATGTTCTCCACCCAGCGGGAGGAGAAGTAGCCGCCGAAGACCAGGTTGGCCAGTTGCAGCGCGGCGTGGTCGGGATGGGTGCGGGGCACCGCCGGCAGGGCGATCCGCAGCGAGGACTGCACCGAGCCGGGTCGGTCGACCAGCAGCAGCGGGCCGGGCTCCAGGGGCGGTGCGGGAGGCAACTCGGCGGCGTGCCCCGCCCCGTGCCAGCCGCCAAGCGCCTGCTCGGCGGCGTCCAGGGCCCGTTCCGGCTGCACGTCGCCGACCAGCACCAGCACCGCGCCGGACGGGTGCACCCGCTCGGCATGCAGCCGGCGCAGGACGGCTGGCCGGACCGTACGCACCTCGTCCGGTTCGGGGGTCTGCACGGCGTACGGGTGCCGACCGTAGATCCGCTTGAGCAGCGCGGTCCGGGCCAGGTGGGCGGGCTGGCTCCGGGCGACCTGAATCCGGTCGACCAGCCGGTCGCGCTCGATCTCCACCCAGTCGTTCGGATAGACGGCCCCGGTCAGCACATCGGCGAGCAGCTCCAGCATCCGGTTCAAACCGGTGACCAGGCTGGCCCCGGAGAGCATGAGCCGGTCCGGGTCGATGCCGGCGGCAAGCGCACCGCCGACCTTCTGCAACTCGGCGGCGAGCTGCGTCGCGCTGTGCGTCGCCGTGCCGGAGAGGATGGTCTGCGCGAGGACCGCGCCGCGCGCCACGTGGGTGCGCCCGGCGGGCATCCAGAGCCGCAGCTCCACCAGCGGGATCGCCGTGCGGCGTACGGCGATCACGGTGAGCCCGTTGGCGAGCGTGCGCTCGGCCTGCGTCGGCAGCTTGAGCTTGTGGGTCGGGCCGAGCGCCGGCAACGGCCGGGTCCCGGTCTCCACGGTTGCGCTCACTGGGCAGCACCTCCGGCGATGACCTCGATGGATGCGCGGCGTTCCGGCCGCAGGGTGGCGGCGGCGGCCTGGACCTGTTCCTCGGTCACCTCGCCGACCAGCCGAGGCAGCTCGTTGAGCAGGCCCGGCTCGCCGCGCTGTTGTTCGAGCACGGCCATCCGCAGCGCCCGGCCGAGCACCGCGTCGGTGTCCCGCAGCAGGTGGGTGGCCATCCGGGCCTGGGTACGGGCCAGCTCTCCCTCGGTCAGCCCGTCGGTGGCGAGCCGGTCCAGTTCCTCGTCGATGGTGCGCAACACCTGGTCGACGCTTCCTCCGGGCGGCAGGTGGGCCTGGAGCAGCAGCGCGGTGGGGTCACGGACGTCGAACGGGTCGCCCATGAAGCCGAGGTAACCGCCGAGGCCGGTGACCGTGCGGTCCCGCTGGACCAGCCGCTCGACCAGCCGGGACGCGTCCCCGTCGGTGAGCACCTCGGCCAGCACCACGTACGGCAGGTAGCCGGCGAAGTCGGTCACCGGGTCGGGCACCCGCCAGGCCCCGGCCACCGCCGGCAGCGGCGCCAGCTTGTCGGTGTACGAGGTGCGCCGCTCGGCGGTCAGGTCGGGCTCGGTGAAGTCGGGTCGACGTGGGGCGGGGCAGGCCGGCACGTCGCCGAAGTGCCGCTCGATCAGCGTGGTCGCCTCGGTCACGTCGATGTCCCCACTCACCGCGAGGACGGCATTGCCGCTGGCGTAGTAGCGCCGGAAGAAGTCGGCGGCGTCGTCGACGGTGGCCGACTCCAGGTCGTCGAAGGAGCCGTAGCCGTCGTGCGCGTTGGGGAAGGTGTCGAACATGACCGGCGGCAGGGTCAGCCAGGGAAACCCGCCGTACGGCCGGTTGAGCACGTTGACCCGGATCTCCTCCTTGACCACGTCGACCTGGTTGCGCAGGTTCTCCTCGGTCAGTCGGGGGCCGCGCATCCGGTCGGCCTCCAGGAAGAGCGCCCGTTCCAGCGCGTTGCTCGGCAGGGTCTCGTAGTAGTCGGTGTAGTCCAGGTGGGTGGAGCCGTTGAAGGTCCCGCCGGCGCCTTGAACGTGGCGGAAATGGGCCAGCTTCTCCAGGTTCTCCGAGCCCTGGAACATCAGGTGCTCGAAGAGGTGGGCGAAGCCGGTGCGCCCCTCCGGCTCGGACCGGATGCCGACGTCGTAGACCACCGCCACCCCGATCACCGGGGCGCTGCGGTCGGGGGTGAGGACCACCCGCAGGCCGTTGTCGAGGTTGAACCGCTCGACCGGGTACTTCGTCGCTGGAATTTTCGCTCTCGACGGCACGGACCGACCCTAACGTGTCCGCGCCGGCCGTACCCGCAGTGCGGCCGGGCGCTCCGGACGGCGGTGGCGGCGATGGGCCGTCCAGCCCCACCCACTCCTCCGAACAGGTGGGAATCAACGTGAATCACGAGACCATCCATCCCAGATCGTAGATGGGTCTTGACGCCGCTCCGCGCTTGCCCCACTCTTCCTACCAACTAAGTAGGAATACGGATTGGACGCGCGATGAGACGGCTCCCCATGCGTCGGCTGGCCTCGCTGGCCACCCTCGCCGTGCTCGGCACGGTCGCCCTTGGCAGCACGGCGGCCTGCGGCGACGACAGCGACGCCGCCAGCGGTCCGGTGACCCTGCGCCTCGGCTACTTTCCGAACATCACCCACGCGCCGGCGGTGGTCGGTGTGGAGAAGGGGATCTTCACCGAGAAGCTCGGCAGCGGGGTCAGGCTTGAGACGAACACCTTCAACGCCGGCCCGGCCGCCATCGAGGCGCTCTTCTCCGGCGCGGTCGACGCCACGTACATCGGTCCGAACCCGACCGTGAACGCCTTTTCCAAGTCCAAGGGCGAGGCGGTCCGGGTCGTCTCCGGCGCCGCCTCCGGCGGCGTCGCCCTGGTGGTCAAGCCGGAGATCACCTCGGTCGAACAGCTGCGCGGCAAGAAGATCGCCACGCCGCAGCTGGGCAACACCCAGGACGTGGCGCTGCGTTACTGGCTCAAGGAGAAGGGCCTGACCACCACCAAGGAGGGTGGCGGCGACGTCAAGGTCGTCCCGCAGGAGAACGCGCAGACGGTGGACACCTTCGCCAGCGGCGCGATTGACGGCGCCTGGGTGCCCGAGCCGTACGTCTCCCGGCTGGTCAACGCCGGCGGCAAGGTGCTGGTCGACGAGCGCGACCTGTGGCCGGACCGGAAGTTCGTCATCACCAACCTGATCGTCAGCACCAAGTTCCTCAAGGCCCACCCCGACGTGGTCAAGAAGCTGGTCGAGGGGCAGGTCGCCGCGAACGAGTTCGTCAACAGCAAGCCGGACGAGGCCCAGCAGGCCATCTCCGACCACATTGGCAAGATCACCGGTAAGCCGCTGGACCTCAAGCTGATCAAGCAGGCGTGGCCCAGCCTGGAGTTCACCGACGACCCGATTCCGGCCTCGCTGAAGACCGGCCTGGACCACGCGGTCGCCGTCGAGCTGACCCAGCCCGTTGACCTCACCGGCCTCTATGACCTGAAATACCTCAACGACGTGCTCAAGGCGCAGGGCAAACCGGAGGTAACCCAGCCGTGACGGCGACCACGACCGCCCCGCGCAGCGCGACCGGCTCGGTCGCGCTGCGCGGCGTAACCAAGGTGTACGGCCAGGGTGAGCACGCCGTCCTGGCCCTGGACGGGGTGTCGCTGGA
Organism: Micromonospora sp. NPDC006766; assembly: GCF_040636055.1. Lineage (NCBI taxonomy): Bacteria > Bacillati > Actinomycetota > Actinomycetes > Micromonosporales > Micromonosporaceae > Micromonospora > Micromonospora sp. NPDC006766. Next base: position 121,766 of record NZ_JBEYIX010000003.1, read on the forward strand.
CGTCGCCCCCGGCGAGTTCGTCTGCCTGGTCGGTGCCTCCGGCTGCGGCAAGAGCACCCTGCTCAACCTGGTCGCCGGGCTGGACCGGACCAGCGGCGGGCGGGTCGAGCTGGGAGATGCGAAACCGGGCCTGATGTTCCAGGAGCCGGCGCTCTTCCCGTGGCTCACCGTCGAGGCGAACGTCGAGGTGCCGCTCAAGCTGCGCGGGGTGCCCCGGAACGAGCGCCGGGCGCGGGTCGCCGCGCTGCTGCGCACGGTGCACCTGGCCGACTTCGGCCGCAAGCGCCCGCACCAGCTCTCCGGCGGCATGCGGCAGCGCGTCGCGCTGGCCCGGACCCTCGCGCTGGACACGCCGGTGCTGCTGATGGACGAGCCGTTCGGCGCGCTCGACGCGATGACCCGGGACATCCTTCACGACGAGCTGGAACGGATCTGGTCCGAGCGGAAGCTCACCGTGCTCTTCGTGACGCACAACGTCCGTGAGGCGGCCCGGCTGGCTGACCGGATCATCCTGCTCTCCAGCCGGCCCGGCCGGATCATCTGGTCCACCCAGGTCGACGTGCCCCGGCCCCGCCGGATCGACTCCCCGGAGATCGCGACCATCGCCGCCGAGGTCACCGCCCGGCTGCGTACGGAGGTGAGCCGCCATGGCCAGTGACACGTTCGTCGGGTCCGCGCGCAGCGACGCGGAGATCACCGGCCTGGACGCCCTGGAGATCGCGGGCCGCGAGCAGGGCCCCAGCCGACTGCGCCGAGCCTGGTCGGCGCTGTGGCCGAAGCTGACCGCGCTGGCCCTGGCCGTCGCCGGCTGGCAGGCGGTGGTCTGGACCGGCTGGAAGGACCCGTGGGTCCTGCCCGGCCCGGCCACGGTCTTCGCGGACCTCGGCGACTACCTGGTCAGCCCGGCGCTCTGGGAGGGCCTGGCCACCACCGGCCGGCGGGCCGTCGTCGGGTTCGCCGTCGCGGTTGCCGTCGGGCTGGTGCTCGGCCTGGCCGTGGCCCGGGTGAAGGTCCTCCGCGCCGCGCTCGGCTCGATGATCACCGCGCTGCAGACCATGCCGTCGATCGCCTGGTTCCCGCTGGCCATCCTGCTCTTCCAGCTCAGCGAGCAGGCGATCTTCTTCGTGGTGGTGCTCGGCGCGGCGCCGTCGGTCGCCAACGGCGTCATCCACGGCGTCGACTACGTGCCGCCGCTGCTGGTACGGGCGGGCCGCAACCTCGGCGCCCGCGGCCTCAACCTCTACCGGTACGTGATCGCGCCGGCTGCGCTGCCGGCGATCGTGGCCGGGCTCAAGCAGGGCTGGGCGTTCGCCTGGCGCAGCCTGATGGCCGGCGAACTGCTGGTGGTCATCGCCACCCGGACGTCGATCGGCGCGCAGCTCACCTACGCCCGGGAACTCAACGAGGCGCCCCGGTTGATGGCCATCATGATCGTCATCCTGACGGTGGGGCTCGGCGTGGACGTCGCCTTCGGCGCGGCCGACAAGGCGATCCGCCGCCGGTGGGGCGTGCTGGACCAGGCCGGCAACTGACTCCCTGACCCGCTGTCGGCCTCAGCCCGCGTCGACCGCCCGCCCGGCCGGACTGTGCAGCTCGACCAGCCCGGCCCGGGCGGGACCGGCGGACGCCGGATGCCAGGGCCCGAACGCGGCCACCATGGCGAGCGCCAGACCCAGTCCCGCGACCGCGAGGACCAGCAGCAACTCGCGCGCCGCCCCCGAATGGGCCTCGCCTGCCATGGTCACCCCTTCCGCGCCCGGCCGGCACACCCGGCCTCTTCCCCCCGGATGCCAGCATCACCCGACACGGATGCGCGACACAGTCACCTTTCCGACGGGTGCCGCAGACAAGTGCGGGGAAACTGCTGCCTCAACCGCGGTTGAGGCAGCAGTTTCCCCGATGTTGCTCAGACCGGCGTGCCGGTCAGGCGGCGACTCAGAGCGGGCGGATGTTCTCCGCCTGCGGGCCCTTCTGGCCCTGGGTCACGTCGAACTCGACCCGCTGGTTCTCGTCCAGGCTGCGGTAGCCGGAGGACTGGATCGCCGAGAAGTGGGCGAAGACGTCGGCGCCGCCGCCGTCCGGGGTGATGAAGCCGAAGCCCTTGTCAGCGTTGAACCACTTGACGGTGCCAATAGCCATGTGTTTCGTCTCCTTGACGGAACGGTCCGGCCCACGCCTGTCGCAGGCCGGAAGGGTGGTGTGCCACCGGGCACACCTGTCGCTGCTGGTCGCTCCGCCCGGAGTACTCCGGACACGACAAAGTGCGCCTGGGGCCACAATCCGCCAGGCGCACACAGAGTCTCTGGAAACCAAAACTGCAACGTGTTTACCGTATCACGACTGGCGGGACGACGCAGCCCTGTCCGGAAGTTCCGGCACGCCGGCGATCAACGCGGTCAGCCCGTCGGCGTCGAGCAGGTCGGCCGGCCGGACGGTGACGCCGTCCCGTACGTAGTGGAAGGCGGCACCCACCCGCTCGGCCGGCACCCCGGCCAGCTCGGCCCAGGCCAGCCGGTAGACCGCGAGCTGCACCGCCACCGCCTCGGCCTCCCGCCCGGTGGGTTGGCGACCGGTCTTCCAGTCGACCACGTCGTACCGGCCGCCGGGGCGGGTGAAGACGGCGTCCATCCGGCCCCGGACCACCACGCCGGCGATCACGGTGGCGAACGGAACCTCGACCTCCACCGGCATCCGCTCGGCCCACTCGCTGGCCAGGAACCGCTCCTGTAGCTCGGTGAGCGCCTCGTCCGGGGCCGCGTCGTCGTCCGCCGCGCCGGGCAGCTCGTCCACGTCCAACAGCCGGTCGGCGCCGAACCGCTGCTCCAGCCAGGCGTGGAAGGCGGTGCCGCGCCGGGCGTACGGGTTGGGCTCGGCGGGCATCGGGCGGCGCAGCGCCCGGGCCAGCGCCACCGGATCGCGGCGCAGCGCCACCAGCCGAGTCACCGACAGCTGCCGGGGCAGCTCGACGTCGACCGCCTCCGCCCGGTGGGCCAGCTCCGCCCGCTCGGCCAGCAGCAAATCGGCCTCCCGCCGCCAGCGGACCACCTCCGGATCCACCTCCGGGCCCACCGCCGGGCCCACCGCCGACGACGATTCAGCCGCCGCACCGCCGCTCGTCCGGACCATCGCCTCACGGTGGGCCGCCGCCGGCTCGGCGAGGTAGCGACGGACCAACGCGGCGGCCTCGGCCAGCGCGGGCCGGCGGGCACCGAGCGGGTCGGCCGGCCACTCCGCCCGGAGCACCACCTCGGTGGTCGGGTTCACCGCATCACCGGCCGGCTCGGGCGCCCACTCGTCGACCAGGTGCCCGGCCGCGCCGGCCAGGCAGGCGTCGTGCACCTCGCGCAGGAAAACCGAGGGCCCACGGAATTTCTTCGTGCCCTCCCCCCACCAGTAGCCGGAGCAGAGCAGCAGCCGCCGGGGCCGGGTCACCGCCACGTACGCCAGCCGGCGCTCCTCCCGCTCGTCGTGCGCCCGCCAGCCGTCGGCGAAGTCCGCCAGCGCCCGAGCCACCCCACGCTGGTCCTCCGCCCCGGCCAGGCCCAGCTCGGGCAGCCCGTCGGCGTCGCCGCGCAGCGGGAACGGCAGCACGCCCAACCCGCCCAGCCAGTGGTCGGAGTTGCGCACCGGCCCCGGCCAGACCCCCCGGGTCAGCCCGGCCACCGCCACCACGTCCCACTCCAGACCCTTGGCGGCGTGCGCGGTCAGGATCTGCACCGCGCCCTCCACCACCTCGACCTCACCGGGGGTCAGGCCGCGCTCCTCGTCCTCGGCGGCGGCCAGGTAGGCGAGGAAACCGGCCAGGGTCGCGCCGGGCGTCTCGCCGCTGAACCGGGCCGCCACGTCGCCGAGCGCGTCCAGGTGCCCCCGGGCCAGACCGGCGTCGCCGGTGCCGTCCCGGCCGGCCCGGACCGCCACCTCCACGTCCAGGCCGATGGTCCGCTCGATGTCCGCGATCAGCTCCGGCAGGGACTGGTCCAGCCGATAGCGCAGCAGCGCCAGCTCCATCCCGTACGACCGCAGCCGCGTATACCCCTCCGCCGAGTACGCCTGCGCCGGCCCCAGGTCGGCCAGCGCCTCGACCAGGGTGGCCTCGTCGAGGACGTCCACGGTGATCTCCGGCCCGTCGTCGCCGGCCAGCTCCCGACGGGCCCGCGCGATGGCCTTCGCCCGCCGGTGCAGGGCGACCAGGTCGCGCGGCCCGATCCGCCAGCGCGCCCCGGTGAGCAGGCGCAGCAGCGCCGCCCCGTCGGTCGGGTCAGCGAGCACCCGCAGGGTGCAGACCACGTCCCGGACCTCGGGAGTGTCCAGCAGGCCGCCCAGCCCGACCACCTCGACCGGCAGGCCCCGGGCGCGCAGTGCGGACTCGATGGCGGGGATCTGGCTGCGCAGCCGGACCAGCACGGCGGTGGTGGGCCGCCGGGGCACCGGGAGATGCTCGGGCAGGGCGCCCGGCATCCCGGCCGCCCCGCGCCAGGCCGCGAGCACGCTGTCGGCGATCCACTCGGCCTCGTCGGCGTACGTCTCCAGGAGCGCGCAGTGCACGGTGCCGGCCGCCTGCCCGCGGGGGCTGCGGTGCGGGATCGGGTCCTTGACGCTGAGCGCGGCGTGCAGCTCCGGCACCCGGGCGCCGGCCGCCCGCAGCGGCACCGAGAGCGCGTTGGCGACGCCGAGGATCTCCGGGCGGTTGCGCCAGCTCGTGGTGAGGCCGAGCACCCGGGCCGGGGCGCCGTCGGCGCGGGCGAACTCGGTGGGGAAGCGGTCCAGCGTGCCGGCGCTGGCGCCGCGCCAGCCGTAGATCGACTGGCACGGGTCGCCGACCGCGGTGACCGGGTGGCCACCGCCGAAGAGCGCGTTGAGCAGCACCACCTGAGCGTGGCTGGTGTCCTGGTACTCGTCGAGCAGCACCACCCGGAACCGGTCCCGCTCGATCAGCCCGACGCCGGGGTGGCGCCGGGCCACCCGGGCGGCGCGGGCGAGCTGATCGGCGAAGTCCATCGCCTCGAAGTCGTCCTTGCGCCGCGCGTACGCCCGGACCAGCGGCAGCAGCTTCAGTCGGTTCTGTTGGAGCTGCAACGCCTTCCGGACGTCGGCGTAGACCCGGCCGGGGCGGGACTGCACGTCGGCGAAGAACCGGCCGGTCCAGGCGGCCAACTCGTCCGGCTCGACCAGGTGCTCGTCCAACTCCCCAGCCAGCGCCAGCACCGCGTCGGTGACGGTGCTGGGCATCCGGTCCACCTCGGACATGTCGCCGTCGTAGTTGCGTACGAGCAGGTCGACGAGCTGCCAGCGGGACGCCTCGGTGAGCAACCGGGTGGTCGGCTCGTGGCCGGCGCGCAGCCCGTGCTCGGTGACGATCCGCCCGGCGTACGAGTGGTAGGTCGAGACGGTCGGCTCGCCGGCCAGAGTGTCGTCCTGGATCCCCCGGCGTGGCCGGCCGAGCCGACGGATGAGCTGGTCGAGCCGGGTACGCACCCGGTGCGCCAGCTCGCCGGCGGCCTTGCGGGTGAAGGTGAGCCCGAGGATCTGCTCGGGCCGCACGTAGGCGTTGGCGACCAGCCAGACCACCCGGGCGGCCATCGTCTCGGTCTTGCCCGAGCCGGCCCCGGCGACCACCAGCAGCGGCTCGACCGGCGCGGCGATGATCGCCGCCTGCTCCCGGGTCGGCGCCGGCAGCCGCAGCAGCTTCGCCAGCTCCACCGGGGTGTACCGGGGACCGGCGTCCGCCGTCCGGGGGGTCGGCGTCGCGCTGGTGAAGAGCGTGGGCTGGGTCACTGCTGCTCCGGGCGGCGAACGGTCGGCGGCTCGACCACCTGGCGCCCCTGCCCGGAGACCGGGCAGCTCGTCCGGACCGGGCAGACCCGGCACTTGGAGTTGGCGACCGCGGCAAAGGTGGCAGCGGCCATCGTATCCGCGGTACGCCGGACCAGCGCGGTCGCCCAGCCGGCCTCCGGCCCTTCACCGGCGGCGGCCTGGGTCTGCTCCTTGGCCTCCCGGGCGCTCGTGCCGAGCTGCACCAGCGCGGCGCCCCCGGACTCGTCGCCGAACTCGGCGAACGCCCCCGCCTCCACCGCCGCCTGATACGCCCCGAGCTGCGGATGCTCGGCCACCTCCCGCTCGGTGACCGCGGTCGACTTGCCGGTCTTCAGGTCGATCACCACGAGCCGACCCTCGGCGTCCACCTCCAGCCGGTCCACCCGCCCGGTCAGCGCGACCGGCCGACGCGGGTCGTCGAGGCGTACCGCGAACTCGTGCTCGATGGCCAGCAGCCGGCGCGGGTTGCCGGCCAGCCAGCGCAGCAGCTTGTCCACCATGGCCTCGGCGCGGACGCGTTCCGGGCCGACCAGCCAACGGGCGGCCAGCTCGATCGCGTCGAACCGGGCGGCCACGTAGTCCACCAGGGTGGCCCGGTCGACGCTGGCGTCCTCGGCCAGCATGGCGGCGGCGTGCACCAGGTTGCCGACGCCCTGCGCGGCGCTGGCCGGGGCGGCGCCGCCGTGCCGTTCCAGCAGCCAACGCAGGCTGCACCGGAGCGCGCTCTCCATGGCGGACGGGGTGACCCGGACCGGCTCGCCCTCGTCGACCAGCGGCCGGTCGTCGGAGAGGCCGCGCAGCCCCCACCAGTCGTCCGGGTGCGCGCCGGGCACCCCGGCGGCGGCCAGTCGGGCCAGTTCGGCCGCCGCCGCGCGCCGCCGGGTGAGTGGCGCCGCCGGGTCGATCACCGCGGTACGCAACTCCGCCACCAGTGCGGACAGGGTGAGCCCGCGCGGCGGCAGGGTGACCGGAAGCACGGTCGGCTCCGGCTGGTCTCCGTCCGCGGCGGCGGGTGGGCCCAGCTCGAGCAGGAACCGGCTCGGCTGCTCCTCATGGTCGTCGCCGCCGACGGCCGCCGACGCGACCGCGGTGACCAGGAGTCGACGCCGGGCTCGAGTGACCGCGACGTGGAACAGCCGGCGCTCCTCGTCGAGCAGCGCCGAGGTCTGCCCGACCAGGCCGGCGCGCTCGCCGGTGCCGTCGGCCCGGCCGGCGAGCACGTCGACCAGCCGCTCGGAGCCGAGCAGGCTGCCGCGCAGCCGCAGGTCCGGCCAGACGCCCTCCTGCATGCCGGCGACCGCGACCAGGTCCCACTCCAGGCCCTTCGCGGCGTGCGCGGTGAGCAGGCGTACCGCCTCGCCCCGGTCGGCGCTGGCGGCCAGGGTGTCGGCCGGCAGGTCCTGCCCCAGCACGTGGTCGAGGAAGACCTCGGTGCGCGCGCCGGGCAGCCGGTCGGTGAACCGGGCCGCCGCGTCGAAGAGCACCAGCACCGCGTCCAGGTCCCGGTCGGCGGCCTCGGCCCGCCAGCGCTGGGCGGTCTCGTGTTCCCCGGTGGCCGCCCGGCCCCGGGTGATCGCCCCCGCCCAGCGCTCGGCCAGCCCGCTTTCCCGCCACACCGCCCAGAGCACGTCCTCGGCGGTGGTCGCCGGGGTGGCCGCCGCCTGCCGGGCGACCGCCAGCAGCTGCGCCACCGCCTGCGCGGGGGCGGCCCAGCGCCGCTCGATGGCCGCCAGCTCGGCCGGGTCGCGCAGCGCCTCGACGATCAGCTCGCCGGAGGGCCGGCGGTCGCCGGCGGCCAACGCGAGGGCGCGCAGCCCCTGCCGCAGCCGCCGTTCGGCGAGCGGGTCGGCACCGCCCAGCGGCGAGTGCAGCAGGGCGACCGCCGTCTCCTCGTCCAGCCGGTCGGGTTCGAGGGCGCAGCGGAGCAGGAGCAGCAGCGGGGCCACCCCGGGCTGCAGGTGCAGCGGCAGATCCTCGCCGTGCACCACGGTCGGCACGCCGGCGGTGTGCAGGGCACGCCGCAACGACGGCAGCTGTCGGCCGGTGGAGCGGACCAGCACCGCCATCCGGGACCAGGGCACCCCGTCGAGCAGGTGCGCCTCACGCAACGCGTGGGCCAGCCAGGCCGACTCGCTGGTCGCCGAGCGGAAGGTGCGCACCTCGACGGTGCCGGGCGGCGCGTCGGGCAGCGGGCGCAGCCGCCGGTGCGCCGCCGGCCCGCGCAGTCGGCGGGCCAGCCGGGTGGTCGCCGCCAGCAACTCCGGGCCGGCCCGGTACGACGTGGTCAGCAGCACCTGCGCGGCGGGCGCCCCGGAGGCGGTGCGGAAGCGGTGCGGGAAGGTGGTGACGCCGGCGGGGTCAGCGCCGCGGAAGGCGTACGTGGAGGAATCGGGGTCGGCGAACGCGACCAGGGGCTTGCCCCCGCCAGCGATGACGGCGAGCAGGTCGAGCTGAGCCGGATCGGTGTCGGCCAGCTCGTCGACGTAGACGTGGGCCAGCCTGCGGCGCTCGGCCGCCAGCAGCTCGGGATCGTCGAGCAGCAGGCCGGTGGCGGCCCGGACCAGCTCCGCAGGGTCGTACGCGATCGAGCCGCGGTTGCTCACGTCGCGAAGGGCGAGGACGGCGACGTACTCCCGCAGGAAGCGGGCGGCGGCCGGCCAGTCGGCGCGGCCCAGCTTCTCCCCCAGCCGGGCCAGCTCGACCGGGCCGACACCCCGCTCGGCGGCGCGCATCAGCAGGTCGCGCAGTTGCTGCGCGAACGCCCGGGTGCGCAGCGCCGGCCGCAGGTCCTCCGGCCAGCCGACCGGATCGTCGCCCGACTCCTCGCCGACCACGTCGAGCAGCTCGCGGATGATCAGATCCTGCTCGGGGCCGGTGAGCAGCCGGGGCGACGGCTCGCCCCGCTCGGCGGCGGCCCGGCGGAGCAGGCCGAACGCGTACGCCGGGAAGGTGCGGACCAGCGGTTCGCGGACCACCCGGGCGGTGCTGCCCGCGGCCGGCCCGTTCCCGGACGAATAGCCGGCGCCGGCGATCCGCGCCTCGATCAGGTGGCGTAGGTCGGTGGCGCCACGCCGATTGAAGGTGAGCACCAGGATGCGCTCAGGGTCGACCCCCTCGGCCACCCGGGCGGCGACCGCCTCGACCAGGGTGCTGGTCTTGCCCGTGCCGGGCCCGCCGACGACCAGCATCGGCCCGCCGGTGTGCGCGACCACCTCGGCCTGCCCCGCGTCCGGCCGGCGCGACGGTGGGTACGCGGCATCGCCCGTCGACCCCCCGGATCGACGCACCAACCGGTACGCCTGCATCACCCCATCCCACCACCTGACTACGACACCGTTCCCCTCCCCCTCCCACCCACTGGATGATCATGAGGTTAGGCGGGATTCCAGGAGGGTCAGGGCCTCCGGGATCGTGGGGGCGACCAGGAGGAGGTCGAGGGCGGCGGGTTTGAGGAAGTGGTGGGTGGCGAGGGTGCCCAGCCAGTCGAGCAGGGGGCGGTAGAAGCCGTCCACGTCGAGCAGCACCATGGGCTTGGCGTGCATGGCCAGGGTGGCGGTGGTCCACACCTCGAACAACTCGTCGAGGGTGCCGAGCCCGCCGGGCAGGGCGACGAACGCGTCCGACTTCTCGATCATCAGCGTCTTGCGGCTGGCCATTCCGTCGGTGACCAGCAATTCGTCGGCGGCCAGGTCGGCGACCTCCAGGTCGACCAGGGCCTGCGGGATCACCCCGAGCGTGTGGCCCCCGGCGGCCCGCGCGCCGTCCGCGACCGCGCCCATCATGCCGACGCGGCCGCCGCCGCTGACCAGGGTGTGCCCGCGCCGGGCCAGCTCCGCGCCGGTCTCGGCCGCCAGGTCCAGCCAACGCTGGTCGAGGGTACGGGAGGACGCGCAGAACACGCAGACTGAGGCCATCGGGTCAGCCCTGCCCCGTCGGCCGCTCGGACGCGGCCTCGGCGGCCTGCTGGTCGGCGGCGACCCGGGCGACCGCCTCCTCGCGGATCGCCTCCTGCTCGGCGGAGAGCACCGCCTCGGCCTCCACGATGTGCCGGACCGCCTCCTCGACGTCGTCGGTGAGGCAGATCAGGTCCAGGTCGGTCGGGCCGATCTTGCCCTCGGCGGCCATGCTGTCGCGCAGCCAGTCGATCAGGCCCCGCCAGTAGTCGAGGCCCATCAGCACCACCGGGAAGCGGGTGACCTTGCCCGTCTGCACCAGGGTCAGCGCCTCGAACAGCTCGTCCATGGTGCCGAACCCACCGGGCAGCACGACGAACGCCTGCGCGTACTTCACAAACATGGTCTTGCGAGCGAAGAAGTAGCGGAAATCGATGGCCAGGTCGACCCAGTCGTTGATGCCCTGCTCGAACGGCAGCTCGATGCCGAGCCCGACGGAGACCCCGCCCGCCTCGCTGGCACCCCGGTTGGCCGCCTCCATCACCCCGGGGCCGCCTCCGGTGATCACCGCGTACCCCGCCCGGGCCAGCGCGGCGCCCAGGTCCTCGGCCATCCGGCACTCGGGGCTCTCCGGCCTGCTGCGGGCCGAGCCGAAGACGCTGACCGCGGGCGGCAGGTCGGCCAGGGTGTCGAAGCCTTCGACGAACTCCGACAGGATGCGCAACGCCCGCCAGGCGTCCTTGGTCTTCCAGTCGCCCCGGCCCCGGGAGTCCAGCAGCCGCTGGTCGGCGGTGCTGGTCGGGATGGCGTGATTGCGCAGCGTGACCGCACCCCGGTGCCGTTCCCTGCGCGGACCGCGGCCGGACTGCCGCCCGTTGCTCTGGCTCATGGGGCCACCGTAATGGAGCCACGGCGGCCGGGCGTGGAGGCCGGCGAGCCGGAAAAATTCTTGGCGATCTTGGGCAACTAAATCGGTCGCCCGCACGTCTTACTATTCACACATACGGGGTATGCCCCGGCGCGCGCCTTCGGGGGAGGAGCCAGCGTTGATCAACAACACCGAGATGATCCGGATCCGCCGGCAGATGCAGCGGCGAATCCGCGACGTGGTGGCTGAGCGCCGCCGCGCCCGCATGATGGAAGCCCACCACGCCGACCTCACCGGCGAGTCCGCCGAGCCGGACACCTCGCTGACGACGACCGTCTGACGCAGCGCCGCACGATCCCGGGGGCCCACCGCACCGACGGGCCCCCGGTCGCGTATCCGGTGTCAGTTGGCGGCGAGCCAGCGGTACAGGGTGGCCGCCCCATCGCGGATCTTGGTCAACTCGACGTGCTCGTCCTTGTAGTGAGCCAGGTTGGGATCGCCCGGGCCGAAGTTCAGCGCCGGGATGCCCATCGAGGCGAACCGGGCCACGTCCGTCCAGCCCAGCTTGCCGATCGGGGCCGCACCCACCGCGGCCAGGAACTCCCGCGCCGGCGGGTTGTCCAGTCCCGGAGCCGCCCCGGCCGCCGCGTCGGTGACCGCCAGGTCGAAGCCGGCGAAGACCTCGCGCAGGTGCGCCTCGGCCGCCGCGGGGTCGCGGTCCGGGGCGTACCGGTAGTTGATCTCGATCTCGCAGCGGTCCGGGATGACGTTGCCGGCCACCCCGCCGACGATCCGGACCGCGTTCAGGCCCTCTCGATATTCGCAGCCCTCGATGATTACTCGGCGCGCCTCGTACCCGCCGAGCCGGCGCAGCACCTCGCCGGCGCCATGGATGGCGTTCACCCCGCGCCAAGACCGGGCCGCGTGGGCCCGCTCGCCGTACGTGGTGACGATCGCCCGCATGGTGCCCTGGCAGCCGGCCTCGACGACCCCGTACGTCGGTTCCAGCAGCACCGCGAAGTCGGCCTGGAGCCACTCCGGGTGGGCCTGGGAGACCAGCGTGAGCCCGTTGTACTCCGACTCGATCTCCTCGGCCTCGTAGAAGAAGTACGTGACGTCGTAACGCGGGTCGGGCAGGGTCACCGCCAGGTGCAGCGCGAAGGCCACCCCGGACTTCATGTCCGAGGTGCCGCAGCCGTACATCAGGTCGCCCCGCATGGTCGACGGGAAGTTGTTGTTGTGCGGAACGGTGTCCAGGTGGCCGGCGAGCACCACCCGCTGCGCCCGGCCCAGGTCGGTACGGGCCATCACCGTGTTGCCGTGCCGGTAGGTGGTCAGGTGCGGCACGCCCCGCAGCACCTCCTCGACGCAGTCGGCGATCGCCTTCTCGTTGCGGGAGACGGACTCGATGTCGACCAGCGCGCGGGTGAGCGCCACCGGATCAGCCAAGACCTCGGGGGTCAGCGGGTTCTGCATGTCTCGCACGGTACCGTCATCCTCGTGACGACCGCAGAAGCCGCCTGGGGCATCGGCCTGGCCACGATCACCGCTGACGACCTGGTGCTCGACACCTGGTACCCGACCGGCAAGCTCGGGCTCGGCGAGCTGCCCCTCGTCCCCGGGGAGGGCGAGGCCGACGTCCTCGACCTGCCGCCCGGCGCGGTCGGCGAGCGGGCGCTGCCCGGCCTGCGTACGGTCCAGGTGGTCACCGTGATCGGCTCGCTGGACGACCCGATCAAGGACGCTGCCGACGCGTACCTCCGGTTGCACCTGCTCTCCCACCGCCTGGTGCGCCCCAACGAGCTCAACCTCGACGGCATCTTCGGCAAGCTGGCCAACGTGGCCTGGACCTCGGCCGGGCCGTGCCCGCCGGAGCGAGTGGACGAGCTGCGCGTGATCGAGCGGGCCGCCGGCCGCCACCTCGCGGTGTACGGGGTGGACAAGTTCCCCCGGATGACCGACTACGTGGTCCCCGCCGGGGTGCGAATCGCCGACGCCGACCGGGTCCGGCTCGGTGCTCACCTGGCCTCGGGCACCACCGTGATGCACGAGGGCTTCGTCAACTTCAACGCCGGCACGCTGGGCACCTCGATGGTCGAGGGCCGGATCGTGCAGGGCGTGGTGGTCGGCGACGGCTCCGACATCGGCGGCGGTGCCTCGATCATGGGCACCCTCTCCGGCGGCGGCACCGATCGGGTGCGGATCGGCGAGCGGAGCCTGGTCGGCGCGAACGCCGGTGTCGGCATCTCCCTCGGCGACGACTGCGTGGTGGAGGCCGGCTGCTACATCACCGCTGCGTCGAAGATCACCCTGCCGGACGGCCGGGTGGTCAAGGCCCGCGAGCTTTCCGGCGTGGACGGGCTGCTCTTCTGGCGCAACTCGGTCACCGGGGCGCTGGAAGCCAAGCCGCGCACCGGCCGGGGCATCGAGCTGAACGCTGCCCTGCACGCCAACGACTGACGCGATCCGGGCCCGCGGCGGGAAAACCGCGGACCCGGACGCTTCCGGCAACTCCGGCTGGAGTCGCCGCGACTCACCGCAGGCGGTACGCCTGGATGATCCGCGTGGTCACCGTGTTGCCGGCGCTGTCTCGTGCGGTGGCGCGTAGGGAGACGTAGCCTCGACCGGCGGAGTGCCGGACGTCGGCCACCCAACCCGCGCCCTGCCTGCGCAGGTCCGCCTTGCGCCAGGTCCGCCCGCCGTCGTACGACACGTCGACGGTGAGCGCCGCGACCGTGGCGGCCGGTGCGCCGGGCTGCCGGTGCACCGTCACCGGGATGGTGAACGCCCGGCCGGCCGGCGCGCTGTTGTCGGCCGCCAGCGACGGCGCGAAGCGGACCGCCATGGCCGGCAGCCGCGCCCAGTCGTCACCCGGGACGTGCGTCGAACGGAACGTCCAAGCGGCCGACACCTCGGTGCTCAGGTCGGTGAAGCGCCGCGTGGCCGAGGTCTCCAGCCGGTAGTCCGCCACGCCCGGCGGGACGGTGAACTCGCCGTACCCGGCGTCCGGCTGCTCGTCGAGCAGCCTGCCGTTGCGATACAGGGCGGTCCGCTCGGTGTCGTTGACCGAATTACCAGGATGCCCGGCGGCGTCGCTGTGCATCGGCAGGTTGACGACCATCGTGTCGCCGTTGCGCGTCACGCCCTGCCCCGGCCGGTCCGGCTGTGGGAACGACGGCCCGTACGGCGCGGAGTTCCACTCCTCCTGGTAGCTCCGGCCGGCCGGGTACCGGGTCGGCACCGACGCCAGCACCGCCTTCGTCTCGTACCAGCCGCCCTCACCGGGGCCGCCGAATTCGGTCACGGAGCGCCATCTCGTCTGGTTGGCGTTGTAGTACTCGGTCCGCTGTCCGGGGACGGTCACCGGCAGGATCGCCGCCGAGGCGTAGCCGAGGGCGTAGTCCGACTCGGGGACGACCGCCCGCAGGACCGTCTCCAGCCCCGGATCGCCGCCCCGGAACCGGTGCGTCACGGTCGCCAGGTCCGCCGGCTGGTAGTGCCGTACGTACCCGGTCGGCCAGCGGCCGGGGAAGTGCTCGTTGAGGGCGTAGAAGTACGGGCTGGCCGCGTACCTCGACTCGGCCCACTGGCTGGCCAGCGTGCCGACGAAGCGGGAGTCGGAGACGTTCTTACCGACTTGGGCGCTGTACAGCCCGTCGAAGGTGTCCGCCCCGAGCGTCCAGAAGTAGCGGTGGTCGCCGGCCATCCAGGTCGCCGTGGAGTCGATCCACACCGGGGTGGCTCCCCGCTGCGGCACGGTCATCCGGACCGGCTTCGCCAGCCGGGCGTCGAGAGTGATCCGCTGGTCTCGGTCCACCACCAGTTCGGGCTGGACCAGCATGGACATCTCGGACCAGTCCTCGCCGTCCGGACGGTAGAGCAGGCTCGCCACGCCGTACCGGCCCTTGGGCAGGCGGATCCGCGACTCGGCGCGCTGTCCCCACAGGAAAGCCCGGGTGGTCGGGCCGGCCGGGCCGTCCAGGGCGATCAGGCTGGTGTAGTAGTCCCCGGTGAGCGCGCCGGCCCGGTCCCGGTGGACGACCGTCAGGTCGTAGCTCTCCACCTCGCGGTTGACGGCCAGCGGGGTGACCGCCACCGTCGCGCCGGCGCGGGCGACCAGCCGCCCGGTCCAGTCGCCGTCCACCCCGCCGAGCCGGGTGTCCGCGGTGACCGTCACCTGGGCGGTGCCGCCCGCCGGCACGGTGAGCCGGGACGCGCTGAGGTTGAACATCCCGGTCGGCGCGGTGCGCCCGTCCGGGCCGGTGACCTCGGTGCCCAGGTCGAGGGTGAGCGGGCCGCTGCCGGAGTTGCGGTAGGTGACCGTCCGGGCGATCGGCTGGTTGTGGTCGTGCGGCCAGGTCGCCGTGCCGAACGAGACGCTGGCCGGATCGCTGGTCACCTGCTCGGTGATCGCGTGCGCGATGTCGACCCGTCCCGCGCCCTGCTGGAACGCCGTCTGGCCCGGGTGCGGCTTCGCGGAGGCCATCAGGGTGGCCTTGTACTGCGCGGCCGTCCAGCTGGGGTGCTGCTGGGCCAGCAGCGCCGCCGCGCCGGCCACGTGCGGGGTGGCCATCGAGGTGCCGGAGAGGGTCACGTACCGCTCCCCCACCGGGTCACCGATGACGCCGTGGGCGGCCCGGGCGGCCACGATGCCGACGCCGGGGGCGGTGATGTCCGGCTTGATGGCCCCGTCGCGGGTGCGCGGCCCGCGGCTGGAGAAGAACGCCAACTCGTCGTTCCGGTCAACGGCCCCGACGGCCAGCGCGGCGTCGGCGGTGGCCGGCGAGCCGACCGAGCCGTCTGGGCCGTCGTTGCCGGCCGCGACGACGAAGAGCGTGCCGTACTGCTCGGTCAGCGTCTCGATCGCCTGCTCAAGTGGGTCGATCTCCGGACTGGCCCCGCTGCCGAGGCTCATGTTGACCACGGTGGCGTGCTTCTCCGCCGCGGCCCACTGCATGCCGGCGAGGATGGCCGAGTCGGAGCAGTACTGGTCCTCGCAGACCTTGCCGGAGAGCAGGGTGGCGTCGGGGGCAACGCCCCGGTATCGGCCGCCGGAGGCGGCCCCGCTGCCGGCGATGATCGACGCGACGTGGGTGCCGTGCCCGATCAGGTCGTCCGCCTCGGGCACCTCGCTGAAGTTGCGTGACTCGGCGACCTTGCCGGCCAGGTCGGGGTGGGTGAGGTCGACGCCGGTGTCGAGCACCGCGACCGTCACCCCCTTTCCGGTCCAGCCGCCGGCCCAGGCGGCGGGCGCGCCGATCTGCGGCACGCTGTGGTCGAGGGCCACCCGCCGCCGGCCGTCCAGCCAGATCCGGTCGACACCCCCCGCCGCGTCGACCCGGACGCCGGCCCGGCCGGCGGACGCCGCAGCCCAGACCGTGCCGACATCGGCCTTCGACGCGACGAGTGCCGCGCCGCCGATCACCGGCAGTTCGCGGATCACCCGGGCGCCGCCGACCGGGGACGCCGCGCGACGGGCCAAACCAGGCGGGTACGACACCAGCAGCGGCAGCGTGTCCCGGTGGGCGTCGTCGTAGCCGGACTCGATCAGCTCGGTGATGTCGAACAGCCGCCGATCGACCCGGCCGGCCCGGACCAGTGGCAGCGCGTCCTGCGGAAGGACGGTGAGGTGGCCGCCCTCCCGGCCGACCAGGAAGTGGATGCCGGCCCGGTCGGCGGCGGGGCGTACTGCGGCGTTGCCGGTGGCGGTCACGGTGACCTGGTCGCCGGTTATCAGGGTGACGGTGACGGGCCGGCCGACGGCCGGGGCGGCGGCGCGGGCGGTCGGGCTGCTCGGGCCCGCTCCCGGCACGGCGGACGCCGGCCCGGGTACGCCGAGCGCCAGCCCCAGGGTGAGGCCGATCGCGGCGAGTTTCCTTCTGTTGCGGCGCAACATTCCTCCTTCAGGGGGCGTCCACATCGAGTGAGAGCACATCGACGGCGACCGCCAGGATTGCATACTCGGTATGCATATGGAAGTCGCAATCTACCGCGCATCGCCGCTCTCGGCGGGGCATGATCTGCCGGTGAGCACCATGAAAGACCGCATGCTGGCCGGCGAGCTGTACATCGCCGACGACCCGGAGATCACCGCCGACCTGGACCGGGCCGCCCGGCTCACCGAACGCTTCAACACCGGCTCCGCCGACGACCCGCAGGGTCGGCTCACCACGCTGCGGGAGCTGCTCGGCTCGCTCGGGGACGGCACCTGGGTCCGGCCACCGTTCCACTGCGACTACGGCTGGCAGACCCACATCGGGCCGCGCAGCTTCGTCAACTTCAACGCGGTCTTCCTCGACGTCGCTCGGATCACCATCGGCGCCGACGTCCAGATCGGGCCGAACGTGCAGCTCCTGACGGCCACCCATCCCATCGAGCCGGCGGCCCGGCGGGACAAGTGGGAGTCGGCCCGACCGATCGCGATCGGCGACAACGTCTGGCTCGGCGGCGGGGTCATCGTGCTGGCCGGCGTCAGCATCGGCGAAAACACGGTGGTCGGCGCGGGCGCCGTGGTGACGAAGGATCTGCCACCCAACATCGTCGCCGTGGGTAATCCCGCTCGACCGGTACGCACCCTGGAAAAGGCCATCTGAGCTGCTAAAACAACACTTCCGAGGGGGTGCGGTTCCGCGCCGGACGATGCACTCTGGGTAGTAGGGCTTCCCAGGGGGCAGCGATGATGGAGCGCGTGCTCGAACTTCGGGTGCACGGGGTGTCGAACACTCCACCCGACCAGCTGCTCGGTCTGCGTCCCACCCCGGGCGGCGACGGCCCACAGCCCTGGCTCGTCGCCGGCGACGCGGTCACCGGCTTCTACCGCTCCACCGCCGCCGGTCCCGACGACCCGATCACCGTCGAGGCGTACAGCTGGGGGCAGTTGACCTCCGGCGCGCGGACCGCACGGGACATCGAGCGGGCGTTGTGGACGCTGCTGCTGCCCTTCGCGCTGGCCAACGTGGCGCTCTACGCCCGCACCGGCATCCCGCCCGACCCGGACCGGGAACGCTGGCGCAGCCGCTCCGGCATCACAGCCTGGCTCATCCGGCTGTTCTGCCTGAGCCTCACCGGCACCCTGGTGATCGCGGTGACCGGGGTCGGCGTCAACCTGATCGGCTGGCAGTGCGTCGGCCAGGGCTGCCTCGACCATCTCCCCGGCCCGTTGGACTTCCTCACCAGCAACTGGTGGCGCCAGGGCACCCGGGCGCTCGCCGTCGGCCTGCTGCTGCCGCTGCTCCTGCTGGTGCTGATCGGTGCCGTCGCCTGGCGCACCTACCAGTACGAGGCGGAGATGCCTGCCGACCCGCAGCCCCGGCCGACGGCCCACGAACCGGAGCCGCAGGTCGAGCCCGAGCCGCTGGAGAACCCGCTCCAGGATCCGACCTTCTGGTGTGGCGAGGGGCAACTGCGGCGGGCCGCCGTCCTGCACCTCTGCTCCGGAGCCGTGGTCGCCGCGGCGGTGCCGGTCACCGGGGTGATCATCATGGCTCCACCGCAGGGTCTGCGGGCCGCCGTCGCCTGGCCGACCGTCGCCGCGCTCGCCGCGGTCGTGGCGATCGCCGTGGTCGCGCTGGGCCGACCCTGGCTCACCCGCCGGCAGGGCCACACCCCGCTGGGCCGGTGGAGCGCGACGGTGGCGGCGCTCACCGGGCTGGGGCTGCTCGGCACGGTTCTGCTCCTGCTGCTCCCCGACGGCCGACTACTCGCCGACCTCCGGGTGCCGATCTGCATCCGGGATCCCGACATCATCGGCTGCGAGGCCGACCGTTCGCTGCCCGGGTACGACGCGATCGTCGCCTGGCTCGCCACGTACCAGGCGCTGCTGCTGATGGCGATCGGCGCGGTGACCCGGTCCGGGCGGCGGGCGCTGGTCGCTCCGCTGGCCGGCGGCGTGCTGCTGCCACTCGGGCTGGTATGGACCGTGCGGGGATTGCCCGGCCTGCCGGCGGCCCCCGCCGGACTGCGGCCCTGGATGCTGGCCGTGCCGGCCATCGCCGTCGCGGTGACCGGCCTGCTGCTGCCGCGCACCGGGCCCGCCAGCGCCGAGCAGCCGCCGGACGCGGACGGCGGCGTCGCCTGGGGCGGGCGGGGCCCGGCGATCATCGCCGGCTTCGGCTGGATGCTGGCGGTCGCCTACTCCGCCGGACTGCTGCACTGGTGCAGCAGTCTGCTCGACGACCGGGCCCGCCCCAGCGGGCGGGTGACACCCCCACCGGCGGTGTCGTGGATGGGGGTGGCCTGCGTGGTCGCCCTGCTCGCCCTCGTCGGCCTGCTGAGCCGAGCCGCCTTCCTCTTCCGGCGCCTGCGCGCGGCCGAATACGCCACCCTGACCGCGGATGCCGCCGACCTCTCCGCCCACGACCTGCGCCGCTGCCACGACGTCAGCACCTTCCGGGCGCTGCACCGAATCGTCGGCGAGCACGCGATCCGGCTGGTCGGCCGCTATGCCGCCAGCTCGGCGGTGCTGGTGGCGTTCTGCTGCGCGGCGGGGCTCTCCGGCGGCCGCCCCGGCTCGCGGGTCCCGTCCGGCTGGCAGCTCCTCGTCGATTGGACGGCCGACCTCGGGGGATGGCTGCTGGGCTGGCTCCCGCTGGTGGTCGCCGCCCTCGGCCTGCTGGGCTACCGCAGCGACACGGTCCGCCGGTCGGTCGGCGTGATCTGGGACATCGGCACGTTCTGGCCGCGCGCCGCGCACCCGCTCGCCCCGCCCAGCTACGCCGAGCGCGCGGTGCCGGAACTCCAGACCCGGGTCGCCGGCCTGCTGGCGCTCACCGCACACGACCCCCGCCGGATGGACGGAGTGATCCTCTCCGGGCACAGCCAGGGCACCGTCATCTGCGCCGCCACGCTGCTCCAGCTCGCCCGTCGGTGGCGGCGGCGAATCTGGTTCTTCTCGTACGGCTGCCAGTTCACCCGGCTCTACGGCCGGGTCTTCCCGGCGTACTTCGGACCGGCCCGGCTGCGGGTGCTCACCCGGGCGCTGACCTGGCCCGGCGGAGACATCGCCTGGACCAACTTCTGGCGCCCGACCGATCCCCTGGGCTGGCAGGTCAGCGCCGGCGAGCGGGACGTGCCGGTCGCCGACCCGGAGGCGCTGCACCCCAGCGGGGGTGAGGTGGCCGATCCACCGATCCGCAGCCACAGCGGCTACCCCGACGCGGTGGAGTTCGCCCGCGAACGGGCGGTGGTGGCCCGGCTGCTCCGCCGGGCCGTGCCGTCACCCCGGCAGGGGGTCGGCTAACCGGACCACCAGGTCGGCCCGCTCGGCGGTGCCGGCGACCCGGGCGGCGTTCGCCTCGTCGCTGCCCAACGCCCAGGCCCGCGCCTGCTGCGGGGTCTTCCCGTGGGCCTCGTGCCGGGCGGTCAGCCGGCGCTGCCGCAGCTCGACGTCCAGGTCGAGGAACCAGGCCTGGTGCAGCAGGGAACGCACCTCGTCCCAGGGATCCTCCCGCAGCAACAGGTAGTTGCCCTCGGTCACCACCAGCCGGACCTCGGGCGGCACCTCGATCGCCCCGGCGACCGGCTCCTCGAGGTCGCGGCGGAACACCGGCGCCCACACCGAGGTCGGCTCCAGCCGGTGCAGCCGGCGCAGGGTGGCGACGAACCCGTAGGCGTCGAAGGTGTCCGGGGCGCCCTTGCGCTCCGCCCGACCCAACCGGACCAGCGCGGACTGCGCCAGGTGGAAGCCGTCCATCGGCACCAGCCGAGCGGCCGGCCCGACCTCGGCGACGATCCGCTCGGCCAGGGTGGACTTGCCCGCGCCGGGCGCGCCGGCGATGCCGAGCAACTGCCGCGGCCCGGCGGCGGCCAGCGCCCGGGCCCGGGTGCCCAGATCACCGAGCGGGAGCACCTGCGCCGGCAGCATCAGCCGAGCACCGGCTCGCTGATGGTGAACCGGGCCTCGACCGCCGCCTGCACGGGCTGCGGGCGTGGATCCAGCTCCAGCTCGGGCGGGGCCCCGCCGGCCATGCCGCCGGAACCGACGGCCCGGGCCAGCATCGGCGGGGCGGCGGCCAGGCCGGTGTCGGCCAGCTCGAGCAGGCCGGTCACCCGAGCGCCGAGCGCCTCCGCGTACTCCCGGGCACGGGCCAGCGCATCCGCGATGGCGGCGTGCCGCGCCTCCCGGTACGCCGGGCTGTCCGGCCGCAGCGACCACCACGGGCCGGCCACCTCGACCTGGTCCTGGTCGGCCAGCCGGAGCATCAGCTCGCCGAGCGCGGTGAAGTCGGCGACCGTGACGGTCGTGGTGACACTGCCGTGGTAGGCGACCACCCGCTCGCCGGAACGCTTCGTCTCCGGCCAGACCCGGAGCTGGCCGGTCTCCCGTCGCTCCACGGCCGGCCCGGCCGAGTCCAGCAGCACCCGAACGGCGGCGGCCCGCTCGGCCAACCGGGTCAGCGTCGTCTCCCGGTCCCGGTCCCGGGCGGACGCGGTGACCGCGAACCGGGCCAGCTCGGGAGCGACCTCCCGGTACGCCTCGCCGCGTACCGCCACCACCGGTGCGTCCGCCATGCCCCTCACCCTAAGCCAGGCAGGTGTGCCGTGTAGCTGACCGCGCCGGCCGCCACGTGGCAGCCGGTGAGGTGCCCGCCGGCCGCGCCCAGCTCCCGCAGGTACGCCAGCTCCCCCGCGTGCTCGGCGGCGGCCGGGAACTCACGCCGGTGGGTGGTGTACGAGCGGCTGCGCAGCGCGGCCCGGGCCGCCCGGGCCTCGTCGAGCCGAGCGGTGAGCGCCCCGGCGTCCCCGGCTGCCAACGCGGCGCAGAGCTCGTCGAGGAAGTTCCGCACCGCGCCGAGCTCGGCCAGCACCCGGTCGCGATTGCCGAGCAGCATGTTCGTCGTCCGCTCCGGCGGGCCACCGGCCACCCGGGTGCCGTCGGTGAAGCTGCCTGCGGCGAGCGCCAGCACCGCGTCGCGCAGCGCCGCCCGCTGCACGGCCCCGGCCAGCGCGCCGGCGAGCAGGTGCGGCACGTGCGAGGCGAGCGCCGCGGCGGTGTCGTGCTCGGGCGCGGACATCGGCACCACCCGGGCGTGAAAGACGTCGATGAGCAGCGCGGTGAGTCGGCGGAACGCGGTCATCCCGGTCGGCCCCGGGCAGAGCACCCAGGCGGCCCCGTCGAGCAGATCCGGGGAGGCTGCGGCGAGGCCGGCTCGGTCGGCGCCGGCCATCGGATGGCCGGGCACGAACCGGTGCCCGAGCCCCTGCGCGGTGGCGACAGTTGCCACCTCCGCCTTGATGCTGCCCACGTCGGTGAGCACGCACCGGTCGTCGGTGGCGCCGGCCACCCGGGTCAGCGTCGTGGCCAGGGTGGGCAGGGGGCCACAGAGGAAGACGACGTCCCGGCCGGCGACCGCCTCCTCCAGGGTGTCCGGGGCGGCGACGCCCCGCTCTGCGGCGTACCGGCGGGTCGCCGGGTCCGGATCCCAGCCGGCGACGTCGAGCCCGGCGTCCCGGAGCCGGAGCAGCACCGAGCCACCGATCAGGCCGGTGCCGACCACCGCCACCCGCCGCTGCCCGCCCATGCCCACCTCGGCATCCCGTCGTACGGGGCCGGGGCGGCCCCGCTGGAAGTCCCGCCGAGAATATCGCCCGGGCCTCCCGTGGTGGCCGCCGAATGTCAGGGGCCGAGGCCGGCGGAAGGATCTTGCTCGATCGGCGCGTACGTCGTACGGTCCCCGGACGGCTCGCCCGGCATTGTGGGCGGGCAGCTCACCTCTCCTCGGAAGGAACCGAATGTCCGCGACGTACCGGGCGCTCGCCTCGGTGGTCATGCTGGTCGGCTTCTACGTCGTCGCGCTGCTTCAGCTCGCCGCCGTCGCCGCGCTCGGGGTCTGGCTGTTCGGCCACACCAACGGCCTGTTGACCAGCAAGGTGCTGCTTCCACTGGTCGCCGCGCTCGGCGCGGTCGCCGTCGGGCTCTGGAAGGCGATCCGCACGAAGAACGAGCCGGCACCCGGCCTGATCCTGGGCGAGCGGGAAGCGCCTCAGCTCTGGGCCACCGTGCGGGAGCTGGCCACCGCCGTCGGCACCCGCGCGCCCGACGAGATCCGGCTGGTGCCGGAGGTGAACGCGGCGGTCGCCGAGCAGAGCCGGCTGCTCGGCCTGATCGGCGGCCGGCGCACCCTCTACATCGGACTGCCGCTGCTGCAGGCAATGCGGGTCGACCAGCTCCGCTCGGTGCTCGCGCACGAGCTGGGCCACTACTCGGGCCGGCACACCCGGCTCGGCGGAATCGCCTACCGGGGCCGGCTGGCCATCGGGGGGACCATCGAGCGGATCAGCCGGCGTAACCCGATCGGCTGGGTCTTCCGGGGCTACGCGAGGCTCTACCTGCTGGTCGACAACGCGGCGTCCCGCCGGCAGGAGCTGGAGGCCGACCGAGCGTCGGTGCGCCTCGCCGGCCACGAGGCCGCCACCTCCGCACTGCGAACGCTGCCCGCGCTCGACGCGGCCTGGGCGTTCTACATGCGCGCGTACGTCGAGTCGGGTTGGTCGGCCGGGCTCGCGCCGGACGACCTCTTCGGCGGTTTCGCCCAGCTGATCGAGGCTCGCCGGAACGAGATCGACGAGCTGCGGGAGAACGCGCCCGAACAGGAGGCGTCCCGCTGGGACACGCACCCACCGATCGGCGTACGGGTCGCCGCGATGGGTGACGCGCCGGCGGAGCAGGCGCGGCCGGACGAGCGGCCGGCCTCGATCATGCTCGCCGACGTGGCGATCGCCGGGCGGCAGCTGCAGGACCTGGTGGTCGAGCACGGCTCGCGGCGGATCCTGCCCTGGCCCGAGTTCATCGCCGAGACGCTGGCCGTTGGGGTGCAGCAGGAGGCGGACGGCATCTACCGGGCGGCCGGCCGGTTCACCGACACCGCGGCCCCGGGCCTGCCGACGGTGCTGGACCTGGTCCGCGCCGGCCGGCTCGGTGAGTTCGCCGAGCAGTTTTTCCCCGACGCCACCCGGAAGGAGGCGGCGATCGCCTTCGCCGGCCCGATGGAGACGCTGCTCGACAACGCGGCGATTCGCTCGGGGCGAGCCCGGTGGCAGTTGTCCTGGTCCGCGCCGGCGCGGCTGATCGGCCCGGACGGTGAGCCGTGCGACCTGGCCGAGATCGCCAAGCTGGCGGTGTCGCCGCAGACGCTGGACGAGGCGCTGGCCCGCCTCGCCGAGCTGGGCGTCGACGTGACGCAGGCGACGGTGGTGCAGGCCCGGGCGTCGGCGCGCGACGCCGATCTGATCGGTGGGCTCGCCAACATCAAGATCGACGGCCGGGAGCACGACGTGCTCGTGCTGGACAACGGCCTCGTCCTGATTCCCGACCCGGGCAGGTCCAGCGAGGGCGAGAAGCGGCTCACGGAGCTGGTCAGCGCGGAGCCGGTGGGCGAGCTGGCCACCCGGCACCCGTACCTGCCGTACGAGGAGATCACCTCGGTCGAGGTGACGCGGGAGGTGCCGCTTAAGGCGACCCTGACCCTGTACGACGGCCGAACCGTGCAGATGCAGGAGCTGATGTCCAGCGAGTTCCTGGAGAAGCACAGCCGGGACACCCTGCTGAAGGTGTTCGAGCGGGTCAACGACTGACCCGACGTGGTGGCCGGTCCGCCTGGATCGGCCGCCACGTCGCGCTCGTCAGGGTTGGGCGAGCCGGTCGGCGACGGCCGCGATGCGCTCGTCGGACTCGGTCAGCGCCGCCCGGACGTGCCGGGCGCCGGCCGGGCCGTAGAAGATGCCAGCGGCGACCAGGATGCCGCGCCGGGCCAGCCAGTCGACGGTCTCCCAGCAGTCCTCGTCGCGGGTCAGCCAGAGGTAGAGACCGGCCTCGGAGTGTTCGACAGTGAAGCCGGCGTCGGTGAACGCGGCGCGCAGCCGCTCCCGCCGGGCGCGGTAACGCTCCCGCTGCTCGTCGGCGTGCGCCTGGTCGCCCAGCGCGGCCACCATTGCCGCCTGCACCGGCGCGGGCACGATCAGGCCGGCATGCTTACGGATCTTGAGCAGCTCGGCCACCAAAGCCGGGTCACCGGCCACGAACCCGGCCCGGTAGCCGGCCAGGTTGGAGCGCTTGGAGAGCGAGTGCACCGCCAGCACACCCTCGTACGACCCGCCGCAGACCTCGGGCGACAGGATCGAGGCCGGCTCGGCGTCCCAGCCGAGCGGGAGGTAGCACTCGTCGCTGGCGACCACGGCACCGCGCTCGCGCGCCCAGTCGACCACCTTGCGCAGGTGGGCGGCGGGCAGCACCCGACCGGTCGGGTTGCCGGGCGAGTTGACCCAGACCAGCCGTACCCGGGGGGTGGGACCGACCGCGGTCAGCGAGTCGGTGCGCAGCGTGGTGGCGCCGGCCAGCCGGGCGCCGTCCTCGTAGGTCGGGTAGGCGATCGACGGCACCACGACCACGTCGCCGGGGCCGGCGCCGAGCAGCGTGGGCAGCCCGGCGACCAGCTCCTTGGAACCGATCGTGGGCAGCACACCGAGCCCGTCGACGCCCGCGCCGCACGCCCGGGCCACCCAGGCCGCGATGGCGTCCCGCAGGGCGGGGGTGCCGGCGGTCAGCGGGTAGCCGGGGGCGTTCGACGCGTCCGCGAGGGCCTGCCGGATCACCGGAGGCACCGGGTCGACCGGCGTGCCCATCGAGAGGTTGATGAGACCGCCCGGGTGCGCCGCGGCCGTCGCGGCCGCGACGTCCAGGGTGTCCCAGGTGAAGTCGGGCAGCCGCGACGAGACCGGCTCGGGCCGGTTCAGTGGCCCTCTCCGCGCGGCGGCTGGGCGGCCACGAACGACGCGTCCTTCTCCACCTTGCCGATCTTGGAGGCGCCACCGGGCGAGCCGAGGTCCTCGAAGAACTCGTAGTTAGCCCCGGTGTAGTCCTTCCACTGCTCCGGGACGTCATCTTCATAGAAGATCGCTTCGACCGGGCAGACCGGCTCGCAGGCACCACAGTCGACGCACTCGTCGGGGTGGATGTAGAGCATCCGGTTGCCCTCGTAGATGCAGTCGACCGGACATTCCTCGATGCATGCCTTGTCGAGCACGTCCACGCACGGCTCGGCGATGATGTAGGTCACCGGTCTTCTCCTCCGCAAGACTCGTCGCGATCACCTGCGACGGTAAGAGCCTAGTATCTCGCCGGGGAGGAGGTCGATCGTGCTCCGACAGCAAGACGTGGGCCACCGGATCGTGGTCCGCCGAATTGTGGGTATTCGCGAAGGCCGGCCGCTCTTCTCCGACGCCCTCGGCGAGCTGGTCGAGCTCAGCGAGACCCACATCACGATGGCCACCGACCGGGGCCGGCTACGGGTCCCGGTCGATGAGGTGCACCGGGCGAAGCGCGTGCCGCCGGCCCGCCGGCCGACCGCCGTCGCGGTGGCCGCCCTGGAGCTGGCCGCCGACGAGGCGTGGCCCGCCCCGGTCCGCGGCCGGCTCGGCGACTGGCTGCTGCGCAGCGCGGCCGGCTGGACCGGCCGGGCGAACTCGGCGCTGCCGGTCGGCGACCCGGACCGTCCGCTGCCCGACGCGCTGGACGCGGTGCAGCGCTGGTACGCCGACCACGGGCAGCCGGCCCTGGTGAACACGCCGCTGCCGCTGGCCACCCCGATCGGCGCCGAACTGGACGCGCGGGGCTGGGCCGCCCGGCCGCCGGTGCTGGTGCAGACCGCCGCGCTCGCCGCGCTGACCGCGTCGCTGGCGGGACCGGCCGCGCCGCCACCCGCCGGCAGCGACCCCGCCCTGCCCCCGGTTGAGCTGACCGCCGCGCCGACGGACGACTGGTTCGCCGCCGTCGCCGGGCGCAAGGGCGATCTGCCGGACGCCGCCCGACACGTGCTCACCGCCGTGCACCGGATCCGCTTCGCCCACGTGTACGCCGACGGTCGGCTGGTCGCCCTCGGCCGGGGCACGGTCACCGGCGAGCGGCGGTGGCTCGGCCTGACCCTGATCGAGGTGCTGCCCGAGGCGCGCCGACAGGGGCTGGCCAGCAGGGTGATCCGGGCGCTGGCCGACTGGGGTGCGGCGGAGGGCGCCACCCATGCCTTCCTCCAGGTCGAGCAGCGCAACGCCCCCGCCGTGGCCCTCTATCGGAAGCTCGGCTTCACCACCCACCACACCTACCTGACCCGGGTCGCCCCGGCCTGAACCACGGCCACGCCGACGGCTTGGTGTCAGCGGCGGACGACCTTGCGCGGCTTGGCGGCCTTCAGCTCAGCGAACCGCTTGAGCTGCTGGGACCGGTGATCCCGGCCGAGCGCGGTGAGGGTCAGGTAGCCCACCAGCACGCCCGCCCCGGTGGCCGCCAGGTAGAGCCAGATCTGGGCGAAGAACAGCCCGGCGCCCCCGCCGAACGGGTTCTCGCCGACCAGCAGCGGACCGACGAACACGGTCAGCGCCAGCGCCACCCCGACCGCTGCCGCCAGGTCGCCGATCAGGCGGCTCGCTGGCCGGTCGGTGCCCCAGCGGAAGGCCAGCACGGCGAGCACCAGCCCGATCACCACGAACATCGCCAGGGAGACGCGGTCGTTGGCGGTATCGTTGTCCGGGAAGCCGAGCTTGATCACCAGCCGGGCTACCACGTTCACCACGAACAGCGCCGCCGCCAGCACGCCTGCGGCACCCCACCGCTCCTTCATCGCACGTCTCCCGCCATCACCGTCCGCCCCGGCGGCGGACTCCCTGGCAGGAATATCTACCACCGCGACCTGTGCGTCGTCAGCACCGTCGCTCCCCCGGATTCTCCTGCACGCACACCCTGCACACACCCTGCGCGCGCCCGGCCACCTCGACCCGGAGCAGCCACCGCTGACCGACTACGCTCCGCAACAAGCGTCGTCAATCACTCAACGTGAGCAAGCCCATCGCCGCCGGCGGGACTCCGGAGGCAACTTTGCTCTGCAGCCACGGACGCAACACCTTGCTGAACTGGACATTCGCCGACAGCACGGTTGCACGCCAATCCGGCCAGGATCACGATCGGTTACTGCTGCGCCAATGGCTGCAGAGCAAAGTCGCCGACTACCTGCCGGCTCACCCGGACCCTTCGCCACCGAGCGTTACGGTCGGCAAGTCGCCCACCAGGGCGCGGGCACCCCGGCTCAGGAGGTGGTGGGTGGCACCACGAGTTGACGGAAACCCAGCACCGCGAAGGTGACCGCGCCGGCCACGATCATCCCCAGGCCGATCACGTTGTCGCCGGTGAGCACGAGGTCGCCCTCGGTGGTCTTGACGGAACCCGCAACGACCACTGCGAACCAGACCAGGGCGGGCAGCGCCACCGCCCAGCGGGTGCCGACGACGGTGTGCGCGAACCAGCCCACCAGGACCGTCAGCGCCACCACCGCGGCGATGGCACCCACCGCCAGCGAGGTGCCGACCGTCCCCTTGGTCAGGCCGCCGGGCTGGCCCTTGACCACTTCCCAGGCCCAGGTGGCGAAGATCAGTTCCAGCACCGCGGCGAGCAGGCCCGCCCAGATCGCCACGACGCCGCCGGCGATCCGCAGGGCAACGCCCGCCAGGGGCCGCGCCGACCTCGCGGGCGGCTCGGTGGACGGCGGCTCGGCGGCGACCGGCATCGGCACGGCCGGCAGCGTCACCGCGCGCCGACCGCGGCGACCGGGGACCGGTCCGGTCCGTCCAGCGGCAGCCCGGCGAAGAGGTCGTCCTCCCAGCCGTACGGGCCGCTGCCCGGACCCTGCTCGCCGACCGCCAGGGTGAAATATTCCACGCCCATGAACCCGGTGCCGAAGTTGCCGGCAATCGAGTAGAGCCAGGACGTGGGCGGGATCTGGGTGGCGTGCGCCCGCATCGCCGCCTCCTTCGCGGCGTGCTGGTCGGTGGCGTCGATCCGCGCGGCGATCTCCGGGTCGGGCGTGCCGAACGGCAGGTCGTCGACGCTGTCGACGCCGGCGAACGGGTTGTCCGAGGACTCGGTGAACGCGTTCAAACCGGCCTCCAGCACGCTGCGCGGGATCGCCGTCCAGTAGACCTTCGCCGGGGCGATCCCCTCGGCGGTGGCCAACTCGTGTGCGCGCATCGCCACTCGATGTGCCTGGATGTGGTCGGGGTGGCCGTAGAAGCCGTTGGCGTCGTACGTGATCATGACCTGCGGGCGGACCTCGCGCATGATCGCCACCAGGTGCCCGGCGGCCTCGTCGAGGTCGGCCCGCCAGAAGGCCCGGGGGTGCTCGTTGGTGGCCAGGCCCATCATGCCGGAGTCCCGGTAGCGGCCCGCGCCGCCGAGGAAGCGGTGGTCGGTGACGCCGAGCGCGGCGCAGGCGGCGGCCAACTCGCCGATCCGGTAACCGCCGAGCTGGTCGGCCTCGGCCGCGGCGAGCTGGGCCAGCTCCGGTACGTGGATCTCGCCCTCCTCGCCGAGCGTGCAGGTCACCAGGGTGACGTGGGCGCCGGTGGCGGCGTAGTGCGCCACCGTCGAGCCGGTGCCGATGGACTCGTCATCGGGGTGCGCGTGGACCAGCAGCAGGCGTCGGTCGGGCAGCGTCGTCACGAGCGTCACTCTATCCGGCGGTCCTGCCCCGGCGAGGCTTACGCGTCCGCGTAGGTCGGCCACATCACGCCCGGCCCGGTCTTACGATCCGAGTTGTGGACTTTCCCGAGCTGGCCGCCCGTACCCGTCGGTTCAGCCACGGGGCGCCGCGCGCCGTCTCCGTCGCGGACGACGGGTCCCGGGTGATCTTCCTGCGCTCATCGGGACCGGAGGACCCGGCCGACGCGCTCTGGCTGCTCGACGTCACGTCCGGCGAGGAGCGACTGGTCGCCGACCCGGCGGTGCTGCTCGGCTCCGACGGCGAGCCCCCCGCCCTGGCACCCGGCGAACGGGCGCTGCGCGAGCGGCTGCGGCTCACCGCCGGCGGCATCGGCTCCTACGCGCTCGACGGAGCCGGCCGGGTGGCCGCGTTCGCGCTGGCCGGTCGGCTGTTCCGGGCCGACCTGGTGCACGGCGACGTGGTCGAGGTGGCCGCCGTCGGCCCGGTGATCGATCCACGCCCCGATCCCACCGGCGAGCGGTTGGCCTACGTCACCGACGCGGCCGAGGGGGTACGCCGGGGCCAGCTGCGGGTGGTCGAACCGGACGGCGCCGACAACCTGCTCGCCGGCGAGGACAGCGGGGTGACCTGGGGGCTCGCCGAGCACATCGCGGCCGAGGAGTTCGGCCGGTACCGCGGCTACTGGTGGGCCCCGGACGGGCGGACGGTGCTGGCCGCCCGGGTGGACGAGTCCCGGTTGCCGCACTGGCACCTGCACGACCCGGCCGACCCGGCGAGCCCGCCGACGACCGTCGCGTACCCCCAGGCGGGTGGGGCGAACGCGGAGGTCAGCCTGCACCTGCTCGACCTCGACGGCGGCTGGGTCGACGTGCACTGGGACCGCGAGACCTACCCGTACCTGACCTCGGTCGGCTGGGCCGACGGCGGGCCGCTGATCACCGTGCTACGCCGATCGCAGCAGCACGGCCTGGTGCTCGCGGTGGACCCGCGGACCGGCGAGACGCAGGTGCACGCCGAGCTGGCCGACCCGCGCTGGGTGGAGCCGATCCCCGGCACCCCGGCACATCTGCCCGACGGCCGGGTGCTGGTCGGCGGCGAACTGGCCCACGACGGGTACGACGCCCGCTGCCTGTTCGCCGACGGCACCCTGCTCACCCCACCCTCGCTCTACGTACGCCGGGTGGTGGGGCGGCTGCCGGGCGGCGGGAGCACCCCGGCGGACCTCCTGGTGGAGGCGAGCGACGGCGAGCCGAGCCAGCGTCACCTCTACCGGGTCCGCACGGTGATCGGCGGTGGGGTGGACGCCCGCCGGATGGGCAGCGACCCGGGCTGGCACACCGCCGCGATCGGCGGCGCCACGCTGGTGGTCGGGGCCGCCTCGCTGGAGCACCCGGGCACCAGTTGGGCGGTGTGGCACGGCGACCGGGAGGTGGCGAAGCTGCGCTCGCTGGCCGCGATCCCGCCGTACGCGCCGCGGCCGACCATGGTGCGGGTGACCGACCGGCGGCTGCCGAGCGCCGTGCTCTATCCGTCAGAGCACGTCAAGGGGACGAAGCTGCCGGTGCTGCTGGACGTCTACGGCGGCCCGGGTCATCAGGAGGTGATCGCCGCACGGGCGGCCTGGCTGGAGCGGCAGTGGTGGGCCGAGCAGGGCTTCGCGGTGGTGACCATCGACAACCGGGGCACCCCGGGCGTCGCCCCGTCGTTCGAGAAGGCGATTCACCGGCGGGTGGCCGACGTGATCCTGACCGATCAGGTGGACGCGCTGACCGCGCTCGCCGGCAAGCACCCGGACCTGGACCTGGCCCGGGTGGCGGTACGGGGGTGGTCGTTCGGCGGCTGGCTGGCCGGGCTGGCGGTGCTGCGCCACCCGGAGCTGTTCCGGTGCGCGATCGTCGGCGCCCCGGTCACCGACTGGACGCTGTACGACACCGCGTACAGCGAGCGCTATCTGGGGCTGCCCGACGACGGGATGGACGTTTACGCCCACCACTCGCTGGTCGAGCTGGCCGCCGAGCCGGTCGGCGACCCGGCACAGGCCCGGCCGATGCTGCTGGTGCACGGCCTGGTCGACGACAACGTGGTGGCCGCGCACACGCTGCGCCTCTCGGCGGCGCTGTTGGCCGCCGGCCGGCCGCACGCGGTGCTGCCGCTGACCGGCGCCTCCCACCTGGCCGCCGGCGGCGTCGCCGAGCAGCTGCTACGCCTGGAGCTGGACTTCCTCCGCCGCCACCTCGGCTGAGCCGGGGTACGCAGAAGGGCCCCTTCCGCCAGCCGACAAGAAGGGACCCTTCCCTCACCTCAGGTCACTTGAGGTAGGCGTTGTACAGCACTTCCACGCCGATGTTGTCGGAGACGAAGACCCCACCGACCTTCGCGCCCAGCAGCACCATGTGCTTGTTCTGGAAGATCGGGGCGACCGGGTAGTACTTCTCCTCAATCATCCTGTCGATCTTGGCCCAGGCCGGTCCCGCATCGCCCGCCGGCATCGCCGAAGCCTTGTCGATCTCAGCGTTGACGTCGTCGGCGTTGAAGTACGACACGTTGGAGTTGCCCTGCGGGCCGAGCTTGCGGCCGTCGTACAGCACCGGGATGGTCGAGGCGCCGCTCGGCCAGTCCGCGCCCCAGTTCGAGATGTAGATGTCGTACTGGTTGCCGCGGGTACGGGCGATCGGGTTGTGCTGCGCCCGCTCCACGAACTGGACGACGACCTCGAAGCCGGCCTTCTCCAGGCTCTCCTTGACCACCGGGGCGGTCTGCTGGCCGAACTCGCTGTTGCGGGACATGAAGACCAGCTTGACCTTCTGGCCGCCGAGCAGTTCCTTGGCCTTCTCCGGGTCACCGGTTGGGCCGCAGCCGGTCGGGTCCGGGTAGTCGGCCCAGCCGATCGTGGTGTTGGCCATCAGCGTGTTGGTCAGCCGGCCGGCCGCGTCGCCGCCCTGGGTCAGCAGGATGCCCTGCTTGTCCAGCGCGCAGCCGATCGCCTGGCGCACCTTGATGTCCTTGATCCGCTCGTTGTTGATGCTCAACACGTAGACGAACGGACCAGCCACGTGGTCAAGCCGGTCCTTGATCGCCTGGTCGCCGTTCAGCACCTGGTTGACCAGCGACTGCGGCACGCCGTCCCAGGCGATCGCTGCGGCGTCGTCGCCGGAACCGGCCAGCACCCGCTCGGTCTGCGCGGTGGCGTTCGGGCCCATCTCGACGACCACGCCGTCGAGGTAGTCGTGCCGCAGCGGGTCGGTCTTCGCGTCCCAGTTCGGGTTGCGCTCCAGGACCAGCCGGGTGTCCTTCACGTACTCCTTGATCTTGTACGGGCCGGAGGAGAAGATCCGACGGTCGTACTCGGTCTTGGTGTCCTTGGCCTGGGGCACCGGTGCCGAGGTCGGCAGCGCCAGCGCGAACGGCAGGTCGCAGTGCGGGTTCTTGAAGGCGAACTTCAGGCCGTAGTCACCGTCGACCGTCAGACCGGGCACGTTGGTGTTGCCCGAGGTGTAGGGCCCCTTGTAGTCGGCGTTGTAGCTGGGGTTGTCGGCCAGCCACTCCTGAACGTAGGTCGCGCCGCCGTCGATGCTCTCCTCGAACGACCGGGCGATGCCGTACGCGACGTCAGCCGCCTTGACCTCGGTGCCGTCCTCGTACTTCACCCCCTTCTTCAGGGTGAATTCCCAGGTCTTGCAGTCGCCGTTGACGTCCTTGCCGGGCGTCTCGGCGAGGTCGCCGACGAGGGTCAGCTTGCCCTTGCCGTCCTCGCGGAACTGGGTGAGCGTGCGCACCAGCAGGTGCTCCGTCGCCATCGCCTGCACGGTGTACGTCCGCTGCGGGTCCAGGTGCTCGTAGTCGGTCTCGAGCATCAGCTTGAGCGTGCCACCCCGCTTGGCCCCCGGCACCTCGGGCGCCGGACCCTGCGAGTCCTTCGGGTCGGTCGCGATCGCGCTGGTCTGCTGCTGGACCTTCTCGTCATCCGAGCCACCGTCGCCGGTGTTCTTCGAGCAGCCACCGAGAGCGGCTGCCGCAAGCATGCAAGCGATGCCGGTGGCGGCCACCGCACGTCTTGGTCGCATCAGGTCGTCCCTCCGTTCCAAGAATGAAGGTATCCTCCGCCTTCATCCTGTTACCTGGATATTTCTTTCGGATAACGGATGGCGTCCGGCTCCTCCCGGAACCCGGGAACACCCGCCGCTTCGAACCGGCTAGCCCAGTCGCACCCGTGGATCGATCACCGCGTAGAGCGCGTCGACAATGACGTTGGCCGTCACGATGAAGACCGCTGACAACAGCACCGTGGCCATCACCAGCGGCATGTCGAGATTCAGCGCCGCGTTGAGCGAGGCCTTGCCCAGCCCGGTGAACCCGAAGATCGTCTCGGTGATCACCGTGCCGGCGAGGTAGACACCCAGGTCCAGGCCGGCGATGGTGATGATCGGGGTGATCGCCGCGCGCAACGCGTGCCGGCCGTACACCTTCAGCTTGGGCAACCCCTTAGCCCGGGCGGTACGAACAAAATCCTCGGAGAGCGTCTCCAACATCTGCGCCCGGGACAGCCGCGCGTAGATGGCCGAGTTGAGAAATCCAAGGGCGAACCACGGCAACACCAGCGCCTCGGCCCACTTCAACGGATTCTCGGTGATCGGGGTGTATCGCGGATAGCTCAGTAAGCCACCCTCGTACACGAAGATGATCAGCAGCAGCGGCCCGAAGAGCAGGATGGAGACGGAGGCGCCGACCAGCGACGTGCCGACCGCCAGCCGGTCGAACACGGTGCCCTGACGCAGTGCCGAGATCATCCCGATGGAGACGCCCAGCACCAGCCAGACCACTGCCGCCCCGGACACGATGCTGAGGGTGACCGGCAGGGTTCTGCCGATGATCTCCAAAACCGGCTCGTCATTACGGAACGAATAGCCCAGACACGGCGCCGGACACTTTCGTGCCGCCTCACCCTCGCCGAAGGTCCGTCCGGCGACGATGCCCTTCATGTAGTCGGTGTACTGCGTGACGATCGGCTTGTCCAGTCCCATCCGGCGGGCAATTATCTGCTGCTGTTCGGGACTGCACGTCTTGCGGTTACCGCACATCAGCTCGGCCGGATTGTTGGGCACCGCGAAGAACAGCCCGAACGTGAGAACACTGACCGTGATAAGTGTGCTCACCGCCAGCAGCAGCTTTTTGATGGCGAAACGAAGCATCGTCCAGGCCGCCTATCGGGTCGACTTCGGATCGAGCGCGTCGCGCAACGAGTCACCGAAGAGGTTGAACGAAAGCACCAGCAGGAAGAGCGCGATTCCGCCGGTGAGGGTGAACGCCGGATCACCGCGGACGTACGGGATGCTGTCCGAGATCAGCCGGCCCAGGTCTGGCGTGGGTTCCACGATGCCGATGCCCAGGAAGGAGAGCGCCGCCTCGGCGGTGATCAGGGACGGCACGTTGAGTGAGAAGACGACCAGGATCGGCGCCCAGAGGTTGGGCAACAGCTGCCGGAAGAGCACATGCCCCAGGCCGGCGCCGGACGCCCGGGCCGCCTCGACGAACTCTCGCTCCCGCAGCGACAGCACCTGGCCGCGCACCAGGCGTGCGGTGTAGGTCCAGTTGAAGAGGGCGAAGATGAGCACCAGCAGCAGCGGCCTGAACCACGCCGCCTCCTGATCCCGTGGGCCGTAGAACTGGGCCGCCGCGATCGGCACGAACGCGAAACAGAAGATGTAGAACGGAAACGCCAGCGTGAGATCGATGAACCAGGTGATCGCCGCGTCGACCTTGCCGCCCAGGTAGCCGGCGAGGATGCCGATCAGGACCCCCAGCGTGATGGTGAGCAGCGCCGCGACGAAGGCGACCATCAGCGAGGTACGCAGACCGTAGACCAGCTGGATGAAGATGTCCCGGCCCAACCGGGGCTGCACCCCCAACCAGTGGTCCGGGCTCATCCCGCCGGCGTAGCCCAGCGGGTTTCCGTTGCGGTCGAGCAACTGGGTGAACCGCTCCAGCGGCCCCTTGCCGTAGAGCCATTCCACCAGGGGCGCGGCGGCGGCGAGCAGGATGAAGAAGATCAGCCCACCACCGCTGATCATGGCCGTTCGGTCCCGCTTCAGTCGGAACCAGGCGAGCTGCCCGGGCGACCGGCCGACAAACTGCTTCGCCGTCTCCGCAAGCACCGGCTCCGTGGGCGCCGCCGCGATGTCGAGACCGGTGCCGATGCGTTGCTCACTCACCGCAGCTCTCCCTTCTCCGGGAAGTGGCAGGCCGTCCACTGCCCGCCACCGTCCCCGGGCACGAGCGTCGGTTCCTCGGCGGCGCAGATGTCCTCCGCCTTCCAACAGCGGGTGCGGAACCGGCAGCCCGACGGCGGGTTCAGCGGGGTGGGCACGTCGCCGGTCAACCGGATGCGACCACCGGGCCCGAGCTTCGTCACGTCGGGGATCGCCGACAGCAGCGCCCGGGTGTACGGGTGCTGCGGGCGCTCGTAGATGTCCGCCCGGTCGCCAATCTCAACGATCTTGCCGAGGTACATGACGGCGACCCGGTGACAGAAGTGGCGTACCACGGCCAGGTCGTGGGCGATGAACACGAACGCCAGGTCGAGGTCGCGTTGCAGCTCGCGCAGCAGGTTGACGACCTGGGCCTGAATGGAGACGTCCAACGCGGAGACGGGTTCGTCGGCGACGATGAGTTTCGGCCGCAGCGCGAGGGCGCGGGCGATGCCGATGCGTTGGCGTTGCCCGCCGGAGAACTCGTGCGGGTAGCGGTTGTAGTGCTCCGGATTCAACCCGACCAGTTCGAGAAGCTCCTGGACGCGTTTCTTGACACCGCCGGGTGGGTTGATCCCGTTGACCTGCAGGGGCATGGCCACGATCCGGCCGACGGTGTGGCGGGGGTTCAGCGAGGCGTACGGGTCCTGGAAGATGATCTGCAGGTCCTGCCGCAACAGCCGCAGCTGCCGACGGCGGGCATGGGTGATGTCCCGCCCGGCGAACTCGATCGTCCCGGCGGTGGGTTCCAGCAGGCGTACCAGCATCCGGCCGGTGGTGGTCTTGCCGCACCCGGACTCCCCGACCAGGCCCAACGTCTCACCGGGGCGCACCTCGAAGTCCAGCCCGTCGACCGCCCGCACGGCGCCCTTGGCCCGGAAACCGTCCCGTACCGGGAAGTGCTTGGTCAGCCCGCGCACCGCGAGCAGTGGTTCGGTCATCGGGCGACTCCCACCTGGGCGATGTCCTGCCGGTAGAGCCGGGTGCGTTCCTCGGCGGGCAGGTGACAGGCGACCAGGTGGCCCGCATTCCCGGCCGACCGCAGCTCGGGCACCACCGTGCGGGAACGGTCGCCGTTGCGGCCGGCATACCGGCAGCGCGGGTGGAACGCGCACCCCGACGGCAAGTTGATCAACGACGGCGGGTTGCCTCGGATCGGCACCAGGTCCGCGTCCGCGTCGCCGTGCAACGACGGCACGCTCGACAACAACCCCCAGGTGTACGGATGCTGCGGCGCACGCAGCACCTGTGCCACGCTGCCGCGCTCGACCGCCCGGCCCCCGTACATCACCAACACGTCATCGGCCACCTGGGACACCACCCCCAGGTCATGCGTGATCAGGATGATCGCCGACCGGAACTCCGCCTGCAGGTCGGCGAGGAGATCCAGGATCTGCGCCTGCACCGTCACGTCCAGCGCGGTCGTCGGCTCGTCGGCGATCAGCAGGTCCGGGTCGTTCACCAGGGCCATCGCGATCATCGCCCGCTGCCGCATCCCGCCGGAGAACTCGTGCGGATACTGGTCGAACCGCTTCTCCGGCTGCGGAATCCCCACCCGGCCCAGCATGTCCACCGCCCGCTGCCGGGCCTCCCGCTTTCCCGCGCTCGGGTGGTGCACCCGGTACGCCTCGGCGATCTGCCGACCGACCGTGTAGTACGGATGCAACGCCGACAGCGGATCCTGAAAGATCATCGCCATGTCCCGGCCGCGCAGCCGCCGTATCTCCTCCTCCGGCAGCCCGACCAGCTGACGGCCGCCCACCCGGATCTCACCGGTGATCGTGGCCCGCTTCGCGTTGTGCAGACCCAGGATCGCCAGCGACGTCACGCTCTTGCCCGAGCCCGACTCGCCGACGATGCCCAGCGTGCGGTCCCGCTCCACGGAGAACGACACCCCGTCCACCGCCCGGACCACACCGTCCTCGGTGTCGAAGCGCACCCGTAGGTCATTCACCCGCAGATAGGGATCCTCACCGGAGCGTTGCTCCGGGACTTCGGGGCGGTCCGGTTCCCCGGACGGCGCCGACTCCGACCTGCCCACGACCGCCTCCCTCTTCAGTAAATGAAGGGAACTTACAGCAAATCCTTGGAGGCGAAAATAAGCTACGAATCGTGGGATGTCAGTGGGCCGAGCGTAACGAGTGGGTTTCGAGATTGGCCAGCCCATCGACTGGAGACTCCCGGTAACAGCTCGATGTCTCCGTGTCGGGATCGCACGGCGAGTGCGACGATGGCCGGGATGCTCAGGTGAAGATGCGTGCCGGCATGAGGTGGAGGTGACATGACCGCGGCGGTGTTCGACCACGACGGACCGTGGACCGAAGAGGAGTACCTCGCCCTCGGCGAGACGCAGCAACGCGTCGAACTCTTCGACTGGAGCCTCTACGTGACCCCTGGACCGACCCCGCTGCACCAGAATATTTCCGGTGAACTCCGCGCCGCGCTCCGCAAGCCGGTGCGTGAGGCCGGCCTGCGGGTGCTCGAAGCGGTGAACGTCCGCCTGCGGCCAGGCCGGATCCCGATTCCCGATCTGGTCATCACCAGTGACATCGATCTTCAGGTGCTCGTCATCGACGCCCGTGATGTCCACCTGGCTTGCGAGATCATCTCGCCGAGCAACGCGGCCACCGACAAGGTGCTCAAGATGCACTACTACGCCGCTGCCGGGATTGAGTGGTACCTCCTGATCGAGCAGGAGACCCTGACCATGTTCCTCTACCAACGTCAGGGTGGGCACTATGTCGAGCGGTCCATCACAAAGGCGGGAGAGGTGCTGGAGTTGACCGAGCCCGTCCGCGCCACGATCCGGCCGGAGGATCTCGTCTCCTGACAGATGTCGGCGCGCTCGCCTAGGGTGAACCGATGAGCGAGTTCGATGCGGCGACCGACGCTGTCCAGGCCGCCCTCGACGCGGGAGCCCGGTACGCGGACGCCCGGGTGATGCACCGCCGCTACGAGTCGATGTCGGCCCGCAACGGCGACATCGAGGAGCTGACCCAGGACGAGAGCATCGGGCTGGGCGTCCGGGCGCTGGTCGGGTCGAGCTGGGGTTTCCACGCCGTACCCGAGCTGTCGGAGGCCCGCGAGGCCGGCCGGCGCGCCGCGGCGATCGCCACCGCGAGCGCGCGGGTCCCCGGCCCGCCGATCGACCTGGTCCCCGTCGCGGCGACCGTCGCGAGCTGGGCTTCCGGCTGCGAGGTGGACCCGCTCGGCGTCTCCCTCTCCGACAAGGGCGACCTGCTGGTCCGCGCCACCGAGACGATGCGCGCGCACGGCGCCGACCTGGCCGAGGGGCTCTACCAGATCTGGGACACCACCAAGTGGTTCGTCTCCAGCGAGGGGCACCGCATCGACCAGCGCATCCGCGAATGCGGGGCCGGCATCTCGGCCACCTCCATCGGCGACGGCGAGACGCAGCGCCGCTCCTACCCGAGCTACCGCGGCCAGTACGGCACGACCGGCTGGGAGCTGGTCACCTCGCTCGACCTGGCCGCGCACGCCGCCCGGATCGCCGAGGAGTCCCGGGAGCTGCTCACCGCGCCCGAGTGCCCGTCCGGCGAGACCGACCTGATCCTCGGCGGCGAGCAACTCGCCCTGCAGATCCACGAGTCGGTCGGGCACGCCATCGAGCTGGACCGGATCCTCGGCTGGGAGGCCGCCTTCGCCGGAACGTCCTGGCTGGATCTGCGCCAGCTCGGCGCGCTGCGGTACGGCTCCAATCTGATGAACATCACCGTCGACCCGACCATCCCGGGTGCCCTCGGCAGCTTCGGCTTCGACGACGAGGGCTCCCCGGCGGTCAAGCGGGACGCGGTCCGCGCGGGCCGCTGGGTAGGGGTGCTCGCCGGCCGGGACTCGGCCGCCGTCGCCGGTCTCCGCTACGGCGGCAGCGTACGGGCGGACGGCTGGGCCCGGCTGCCGATGGTACGAATGACCAACGTGGGCCTGGAGCCGGGCCCGCACACCCTCGACGAGATCATCGCGGCCACCGACGACGGGGTGCTGATGGACGTCAACCGTTCCTGGTCGATCGACGACAGGCGACTCAACTTCCAGTTCGGCTGCGAGGTCGGCTGGGAGGTGAAGAAGGGCCGGCGGGGGCGGATGCTGCGCAACCCCACCTACACCGGGATCGGGCCGGTCTTCTGGCGCTCGATGGACATGCTCTCCTCGGAGATCGTCCCGTGGGGCACGCCGAACTGCGGCAAGGGCCAGCCGGGCCAGGTCGGGCACACCGGCCATCCGGCCGCCCCGGCCCGCTTCCGCAACGTCCGGGTGGGGGTACGCGCATGAGCGAGCTGGACGTCGCCGGCCGGGTCGTCGAGCTGGTCCGCCGGCTCGCCGGGCCGGACGCGCAGGCCGAGGTCACCGTGATCCGCACCGACCTGGCGCTGACCCGGTTCGCGAACTCGTTCATCCATCAGAACGTGTCCGAGTCGGGCACCACGGTGCGGCTGCGGCTGCATGTCGACGGGCGGACCGCCGCCGGCACCGGCAGCCTGCTGGACCCCGACGGGCTGGCCGCGCTGGTCGAGCGGACCGTAGCGGCGGCCCGGCTCGTCCCGGCCGACCCGGCCTGGCCGGGGCTGACCGCGCCGTCGCCGGTACCGCCGGGCGCGGTCTTCGACGAGGCCACCGCGTACGCGGCCCCGGACGATCGGGCCGCCCGGGTACGCGCCTTCGTGGACGCCGCCGGTGGGCTGGAGACGGCCGGCTACTGCCGGACGGCGTGCCGGTCGGGCGCGTTCGCCAACTCGGCCGGGCATGCGGTGGTGGGGCGTACGGCCGAGGCGGCGATGGACGGCATCGCGCGTACCGGCGGGGCCGACGGGGTGGCCCGCCGCTGCGCCGACCGGCTCGGCGAGTTGGACGGCGCGGTGCTCGGCGCGCGGGCGGCGGCGAAGGCGCGGGCCGCGACCGACCCGGTCGAGCTGCCCCCGGGGCGGTACGAGGTGGTGCTCGAACCAGCCGCCGTCGCCGACCTGCTGCAAAACCTCGCCTGGTTCGGCTTCAACGGCAAGCGGCACGCCGAGCGGCAGTCCTTCGCCGAGCTCGACACCGTCCAGTTCGACCCGTCAGTGACCCTGGTCGACGACCCGCTGCACGCCTCGGCGCTGCCGTTCGACCTGGAGGGTGCGCCCCGACGGGCACTGACCCTGATTGACGCGGGCACCACGACCGCAGTGGCGCACGACCGGCGCAGCGGCGCCGAGGCGGGTGCCGAGTCCACCGGTCACGGGACGCCCGAGGGGGCCACCTTCGGCCCGATCCCGCACAACCTGCGCCTCCTTCCCGGCACCGACGGCGACCGCCCGGCCACCGGCGGTGGGGCGCTGGCTGGGGCAGTGGCCGATCCGGACACCGCCGCACTGGTCGCCGGGCTGCGGCACGGGCTGCTCGTCAGCGACTTCTGGTACACCCGGGTGCTCGATCCGAAACGGCTGGTCATCACGGGGTTGACCCGGAACGGGGTCTGGCTGGTCGAGGACGGGGTGCCGACCAGGGCGGTCCGCGACTTCCGCTTCACCGAGTCGTACCCGCGTGCTCTGGGGCCGGGCCGGGTGCTCGGCCTGGGCCGGCAGCCGGTCCGCCAGCCGGACCGGGTCGACGGCTCCTGGTGGGAGGCCCCGCCGCTGCGGCTGGCGTCGTGGAACTTCACCGGCGGCGCGTCGGGCTGACCGCCCCGGGTGGCGCAGGACCGGACAGTCCCGCGCGGCCGGTCGATTCCAGCGACGCGAATATTGATCATGGCTCGGGTCTTTCCAACCTGCGGGACACACGGGACACTGCGATGCGCGGCCACGCCGCGAAGATCGGCGTAACGTGTGTCATTTAGCTACGCCGGTTCGCCGGCGTGGTCGCATGCGTGCGCAAGACGTGGCAGTGGACGCGGTCGCCGGTCCGCTGGCCGGTACGGAAGGTGATCTGCCGCCCCGCGAGGGCGCCGTCAGGGAGACTTGAATGACATCAACGGCAACGAGGCCG
Source organism: Micromonospora sp. NPDC006766 (assembly GCF_040636055.1). Taxonomy (NCBI): domain Bacteria; kingdom Bacillati; phylum Actinomycetota; class Actinomycetes; order Micromonosporales; family Micromonosporaceae; genus Micromonospora; species Micromonospora sp. NPDC006766. Next base: position 163,053 of record NZ_JBEYIX010000003.1, read on the forward strand.
CTCGGGGCGCGAGCACGCGCCGCGATCGCGGCGAAGACGTTGCGGACCGACCGCTGGTGGCTCGCGCCACTGATCACCGTCGTCGGCCTCAGCGCCTGGATCATCTACGCGACGGTCCGGGTCTTCATGCACAAGTGGTTCTGGGTCCAGGACTTTCACTACCTGACGCCGTTCTACTCCCCGTGCCTGACCGAGCGGTGCGGCGAGGGTTCCGCCCACATGGGCACGTTCCTGCCGAACTGGTGGATCATCCCGGATGCGGCGCTGACCCTGCCGTTCCTGCTGCTGTTCCGGTTGACCTGCTACTACTACCGCAAGGCCTACTACCGGTCGTTCTGGCTCTCGCCGCCGGCCTGCGCGGTCCCGGACGGGCACGCCACGTACGGCGGGGAGACCCGGTTCCCGCTGCTCGGGCAGAACCTGCACCGCTACTTCTTCTACGCCGCCGCGATCATCTCGGCGATCAACACGTACGACGTGTTCTACGCGTTCCACTCTCCCAAGGGGTTCGGGTTCGGGCTGGGCAACCTGGTCCTGATCGGCAACGTGGTGATGCTCTGGGCGTACACCATCTCCTGCCACTCCTGCCGGCACATCATCGGCGGCCGGCTCAAGCACTTCTCGAAGCACCCGGTGCGTTACAAGGCCTGGACCTTCGTCTCCTGGCTGAACGTCCGGCACATGCAGCTCGCCTGGATCACCCTCGGCACCCTGGCGCTGACCGACTTCTACATCATGGCGGTCTCCGCCGGCTGGTTCGCCGACCCGCGGTTCATCAACTAGAGGCCCCTGGACATGACTGAGACGCGAATCGAACGACACCACTACGACGTCGTCGTGATCGGGGCCGGCGGCGCCGGCCTGCGCGCGGCGATCGAGGCCCGACTGGCCGGCAAGAAGACCGCGATCATCTCGAAGTCGCTGTTCGGCAAGGCGCACACCGTGATGGCCGAGGGCGGCGCCGCGGCCGCCATGGGGAACGTGAACTCCCGGGACAACTGGCAGGTGCACTTCCGCGACACCATGCGCGGCGGCAAGTTCCTCAACAACTTCCGGATGGCCGAGCTGCACGCGAAGGAGTCGCCGCAGCGGATCTGGGAGCTGGAGACGTACGGCGCGTTGTTCGACCGTACGAAGGACGGGAAGATCTCCCAGCGGAACTTCGGCGGCCACGAGTACCCGCGGCTGGCGCACGTCGGCGACCGGACGGGGCTGGAGCTGATCCGTACCCTCCAGCAGAAGATCGTCTCCCTGCAGCAGGAGGACAAGCGGGAGTTCGGCAACTACGAGGCGCGGATCAAGGTCTTCGCCGAGACCACCATCACCGAGCTGCTGCTCGACGGCGACCGGATCGCCGGCGCGTTCGGCTACTACCGGGAGTCCGGCGAGTTCATCCTCCTCGAGGCGCCGGCGGTGGTCCTCGCGACCGGTGGCGTGGGTCGCTCGTACAAGGTCACCTCGAACTCCTGGGAGTACACCGGGGACGGTCACGCGCTGGCACTGCGCGCCGGGGCGACGCTGATCAACATGGAGTTCCTCCAGTTCCACCCGACCGGCATGGTATGGCCGCCCTCGGTGAAGGGCATCCTGGTCACCGAGTCGGTCCGCGGCGACGGCGGGGTGCTGAAGAACTCCGAGGGCAAGCGGTTCATGTTCGACTACGTGCCGGACGTGTTCCGCAAGCAGTACGCCGACAACGAGGCGGAGGCGGACCGCTGGTACACCGACCCGGACAACAACCGGCGTCCGCCCGAGCTGCTCCCCCGCGACGAGGTCGCCCGCGCGATCAACAGCGAGGTCAAGGCCGGTCGGGGTACGCCGGCCGGCGGCGTCTACCTGGACATCGCCTCCCGCAAGTCGGCCGAGGAGATCCGCCGCCGCCTGCCGTCGATGTACCACCAGTTCAAGGAGCTGGCCGACGTCGACATCACCAAGGAGCCGATGGAGGTCGGCCCGACCTGCCACTACGTGATGGGCGGCGTCGAGGTGGACCCGGACTCCGGGGCGGCGGCGGGCACCGTACGCGGGCTCTTCGCCGCCGGTGAGGTCTCCGGTGGTATGCACGGCTCCAACCGGCTCGGCGGCAACTCGCTGTCGGACCTGTTGGTCTTCGGTAAGCGGGCGGGCGGCCACGCCGCCTCGTACGCCGACCAGCTCACCACCCGCCCGACGGTGTCGCTGCCGGCGGTGGAGGCCGCGGTGGAGACGGCGCTCGCGCCGCTGCAGCGGGACACCGGCGAGAGCCCGTACGTCCTCCAGCAGGACCTGCAGGCGGTGATGGGGGATCTGGTCGGGATCATCCGCCGGGAGGGCGAGCTGGTCGACGCGTTGCGCAGACTGGCGGAGCTGCGGGAACGGGTGGCCAAGGTGAGCGCGTCCGGCGGCCGGCGCTACAACCCGGGCTGGCATCTGGCGCTGGACCTGCGCAACATGCTGGTGGTCTCGGAGTGCACCGCGAAGGCCGCGCTGGAGCGGCAGGAGTCGCGCGGCGGGCACACCCGGGAGGACTTCCCGAAGATGGACGCGAAGTGGCGGCGGGTCAACCTGGTCTGCTCGCTGGACGGCGACGCGGTCCGCCTGACGCACAAGCCGCTGCCGAAGCTGCGCCCGGAACTGATCGCCCTCTTCGACCGGGCGGAGCTGGCCAAGTACCTGACCGACGAGGAACTCGCCGAGTTCGACGCCCTCGCTGAGGAGGCGAGCAAGTAATGGGGACCAAGAGGCAGTTCCGCATCTGGCGGGGCGACGAGACCGGCGGCGACCTGCAGGACTACACGGTCGAGGTCAACGAGGGCGAGGTCGTCCTCGACGTGATCCACCGGCTCCAGGCCACCGACGCGCCGGACCTGGCCTGCCGGTGGAACTGCAAGGCCGGCAAGTGCGGTTCCTGCTCCATGGAGATCAACGGCAAGCCGCGGCTGAGCTGCATGACCCGGATGTCGACGTTCGAGGAGGACGAGACCGTCACGGTCACCCCGCTGCGGACGTTCCCGGTCATCCGGGACCTGGTCACCGACGTCTCGTTCAACTACGAGAAGGCCCGGGAGACCCCGGCGTTCGCACCGCCGGCCGGCGTGGCCCCCGGCGAGTACCGCATGCAGCAGGTGGACGTCGAGCGCTCGCAGGAGTTCCGCAAGTGCATCGAGTGCTTCCTGTGCCAGAACGTCTGCCACGTGATCCGCGACCACGAGGAGAACAAGCCGGCGTTCTCCGGTCCCCGGTTCTTCATCCGGGCGGCCGAACTGGACATGCACCCGCTCGACGCGAAGACCGACCGCAAGGAGTACGCGCAGGCCGAGATGGGACTCGGCTTCTGCAACATCACCAAGTGCTGCACCGAGGTCTGCCCCGAGCACATCAAGATCACCGACAACGGGATCATCCCCATGAAGGAACGGGTCGTCGACCGCAGGTACGATCCCCTTGTGTGGCTTGGTAGCAAGATCTTCCGGAGGGGTCAGGTGCCTCAGACCAGCGTGACCAGCGGTCATCACAGTGACGCCGCGACGGCGGGTGACCCGCTGGAAATGCACTCGCACGCCGGTGGCTCGCACGACGCGCGGTCCGAGGCGCAGGCACAGGCGGGCGTCAACTGGCACCGCGAGGTGCCGCACCCGACGGCACCCGCTGTCGACGCCAACGGTCGGCTGCCGCTGACCGAGTTGACCTTCGACAAGGCCGCCGCGCCGTCACCGTTCGGCGACGACGTCCGGTTCCCGCTGCCGCCGCAGCACCTCAACTTCGCTCACCCGCAGCAGGACGAGCCGAAGCACTGAGCCGGCACGGACGACGACGGGGGCCGCGGCACACGCCGCCGGCCCCCGTCCCGTTACGGCAGCAGGGGGCGTAGGGCGGCGACGATCGGCACGTCGGCGGGCAGCCAGGGCACGCTGTCGAGTTCGGCGGCGGAAAGCCAGCGCAACTCGGAGTGCTCCAGCGCCTGCGGCTGGTCGCCGTGGAGGAGGCGGGCCAGGTAGACCCGGAGAACGGACCGGCCGTGGGCCATCCGAACGTCCCGGCCGACCCGGGCACCGATCTCCACCCGTACGCCGAGTTCCTCGGCGCACTCGCGGACCAGCGCGGCGTTCTCGCTCTCTCCCGGCTCGACCTTGCCACCTGGGAACTCCCAGCGGCCGGCTACCTCTGGTGGCGCGGATCGGGCGCACGCCAGCACCCGGCCGTCCACGATGATGGCAGCGCCGACGACCACCTTCAGCTCACGCCGGTCGGCCTGCCCACTACCGCTCGCCCGTTCGGTCCGCACGGGCGTCCAGGGTGCCAGATCAATCGGCGGTTTGGGTAGCTGATACCGCCGTCAGGACAGCAGAACACGGAAGTGTGGGCGTGGACACACCATCCGCACGACGACACACTAGAGGCCGTCAACCAGGACACGGGACAGCGACGATTTGGCCACGAGCCGGCAACGACGCCTCGGAGGTGCGGTAATGCGCGCACTGTTCAGCGGCCGGGCAAAGCACGACTATCTGAGCGATGCCCTCGCCCTGCTGACGGGGTGGACCCGCGAAGGTGAGCAGATCCACCGCACGATCGCCCTCGACGACACCCAGCACGCCGCGTTGACCGAGCGGGTCAAGGTGGTGGCCGACGCGCTGCACCTGCGCCCCGAGATCAGCCGCAGCGCCGACCGTACGCAGATCCGGGTGGGTCACGGCGACGGCGACCCGCTGACCGAGGGTGCGGTCCTGCTGGCCGCCCGCATCGAGGACGCGGTCCGGGCCGTCACTCAGCCCTGATCCGCCTGGCACGCCCCGCCTACCGTCGTAGGGCATGACCACCCCCACGTATGACCGCAAAGACCAGTTCCAGCAGATCCAGAGCGGGCTCCTGGCCGGCGAGCAGATCATCGCCGTCTACGACGCGATCGGCACCGGCACCGGGTTCATCGGCCTGACCGACCGGCGGGTGATCATTCAGGACCGCTCCTTCATCGGCAAGCGGTACGCCATCACCAGCATCCCGTACTCGAAGATCACCAGCGTCAGCGTGGTCAGCAACAAGTCGTGGGGCGGCGCGTACTTTTCCACCGGTGCGATCGCGATCCACGTCGGCGCGCAGACCTACGAGGTCGAGTTCCGCGGCGCCCAGAAGAGCCACCACGTGCACAACCTGATCCTGCACCACATTTCCTGACCCTCTCCGGCCACCGCTGGACGCGCTGGCCCACGGACGCGTCCCGCCGCTGACGCCCACCAGCCGTGGCGTCAGCTGCAGCGAGTCGCCATCACTGTCTGTACAAATCTCCTACCGCGCCCCGAAGGGTCGCGGGTAACTTTGCTCTGCAGCCATATACGCAACAGTCACGCACGGTTTCCTGTTGCGCAGCTGGCTGCAGAGCAAAGGCGGAGAGGCGAGGTCACCGTGCGGAAATCGCCCCACAGGTTTCCGCTGTTCAAGCAGCCGATGCGTCCGGGGCACCAAACGAGGGCAGATCCAACGCCGTCACGTTGGGTGACAGCGGATCTCCGCAGGCCGACATCACCCTCAGTTAACGACAGAGCGCCAGCCGCGTGACGGGTCAACCCACAGATGCGCCTGCCTGAGACACTCATTCCCATGCTGAAATGGTTCGCGGTCGTCAAGCAGTGGTGGACCGTCCGTCGGGTGCGACGGGCACTGGTCGGCGTCGCCGTCGGCGCGGCGCTGGCCGCCGTGGTGAGCGCGGCCAGCGTGGCGTGGATCCGCGGCGGCGCCGAGGGCCACATCTTCGACGAGGCCAGTGTGCCGGAGGCGCCGGTCGCTCTGGTGCTGGGCACGAAAGTGGAGGCGGACGGCAAGCCGGCGCCGTTCCTCACCGCCCGGCTGCAGCTCGCCCAGCGCCTGTTCGACGCCGGCAAGGTCCGCGTGATCCTGGTGTCCGGCGACAACATGCACGCCGACTACAACGAGCCCGAGGCGATGCGCCGCTGGCTGGTAGACCGGGGTGTGCCGTCGGGCAAGGTGGTGCTCGACTACGCCGGATTCGACACGTACGACTCGTGCGTGCGGGCCAAGCAGATCTTCGGGGTGGACCGTCTCACGGTGGTGACCCAGTCCTTTCACCTGCCCCGCGCCGTCTCGCTCTGCCGGCACCTGGGGATCGAGGCCAACGGCGTGGGCGACGACTCCGTCCGGGGACGGTACGCCGTGAAGTGGCGGATCAGCTCGACCCGCGAGTACGGCGCCTGTGTGAAGGCGGTGGTGGACGTGGTGTCCGGCCGCGACCCGGTGCACCTCGGCCGTCAGGAGCCCGGCGTCGAGGAAGCCCTCCGCGCCGGTTGACGGCGACCGGATCGCCTACAAGCGCTTGCGCATCTGCACCGTGGCTGCCTCGAAGCCCATCTGCTCGTACAGCGCCCGGGCGCCGACGTTGGCGGCGAACACGTTCAGACCGATGCCGACGATGCCCCACTCTCGGCACCGCGCCTCGGCCGCTTCCATGATCGCGCGCCCGTAGCCCTTGCGCCGCAGCTCGGGGCGCACCTCGAAGTCGTACACGAACGCATGCGGCCCGTCCGATTTCCGTTCGACGTTCAGCCAGAACATTCCCACCTCGACGTCACCGTCGTACGCGGTCCACAGGTGATGGCCCTCGGTGGCGAGCCCGTCGGGCAGGAGCCGCGCGTAGTCGTCCCGCGCCTTCTGCCGCGCCTCCGCCGGCGGCAGCATGCCGGATTCCGCGATGTGCTGGGCGTAGGACACCTCGGCGTCGTCTCGATACCGGCGGTACTGCTCGTCGGTCATCGGTTCCAGTCTGAGCGTCATTCGCGTAACGGTAGGCCGTTCCGGCCCGCCAGGCTGCCCCGGTGCCGGGCCGACGGGCCACCTCAGCCGGCCTTGGGCCGCGTCGGCGAGAGTGGACGCCTGGGCGACGGGCACCCAGCCGTCCTGCCCGCGTACCTGGATCCGGCAGCCGCCCCGGCTGAACTCGACGGCCACCGGGGTGCCGGCATAGCGCTCGCCGAGTTGGACGAGCACCGGCACCGGGTCGGCGAGCGGCAGCTCGACCGGCGACTGCGGGACGGGGATCGGCACGTCCGGGTCCACCGGCACGGCGGCCAGCACCGCGTTGTCCAAAAACCGCAGGCAGAACGCGACCGCCGCCTCCACGGAGGGCCGGCACGGCCCGTCGAGCCGATCCGGCGGGGTTCCGCAGGGCACAAGCTGGACGCCCCACGAGCACCTGCCCAGCTCGGCCGGGCCGTGGGCGCGCACAGTGACCGCCAGGCACAGGGACAGCCCGACCGCGAGCCGGACCAGGTCCGCCAGCGGCGGGACGTCGGGCCGCGCGGCGACCACGATCAGGCGTGCGCCGGGCCGACCGGCGGCGGCCCGGGTGACGAACTCCCGCTCCGGGTCGCGCTCGTCGCCGTACAGCAGACCCTCGCGCAGCTCGACGGCGACCGGCTTGCCGCCGTCGGCCTCGGTGAGGTCTTGAGGGCGTACGCCGAGCTGGGCCGCCCGGTCCGCGAGCCGGTAGCGCCCGGCGAGCCAGTGCCTCGACTCGGCCGCGGGCCCGCTCGACGCGGGTCGCCAGAGTTCGTGGTGGACCCGGTCCCGCAGGTCGGTGACGGTCACCATCAGGGTGGTGTGCAGACGCCTACTGCCCTGGCAGCGGGGGCAGGGGAAGACCGACGGCGTGAACCCCGCCCCTGAGCAGTGGCGACAGGCCGGGTCGGGCGACCGGTCAGCCACGACGCAGTCACAACGGACCAGCCGGCTGCCGGGGACGCAGTCGGGACAGGTGTCATGGTCGATCGGCTCGCTCTGCCAGGAGGGCGCGGGCGGTTCCGCCGCCCGCAGCAGCACCGTCAGCCGGCGGCGGGCTACCTGCCCGGTCTCCCGTTCGCGCAGCACGACGGTCTGCCCGCCGGGCACCAGGCGGGTGTGCCACCAGCGGCCGTCGCGCCAGATCGCCTGCGCGGCCGGCGCGCGGGTCAGGTCGGCGTCGATCCGCCGGCCGAGCCGGTCCAGGTCGACGACCGGCTGGGCCGCCGTCGCCCGCACCGGTCGCAGGGCGTACGCGGGTGCCGTCCGCCCGCGCTCGTCGAGCCCGAGCAGGGCATTGTCGATGCTGGTGGTGGCGAGCGCCAGGCGCAGGTCCGGGTGGCCGGTCGCCTCTGCCGGCACCTCGCCGCCGGGCACCTCGAAGCGGACCTGCCAGGTCGGATCGCGCCAGGGTTGCCGCCGCGCCTCGACCACCAGGTCCAGGCAGAGCAGGTCCGCCAGGGCGCAGAGCCGGCCCAACGCCTCGTCCGGCTCGTCGGGCGGCAGCAGCATCGACCGGCCGAGCAGCACCCACCACGGCCGGTGCCGGTGGCGGGCGATCGCCTCGGCCTCCAACGCGTACCGTTGCTCGGCCGGCAGGCCGGGCCGCCAGCGCGGGCCGAGCCCCAGCGTCTGCTGGCTCACCTCCCACGGCCGGCGCCGCTCGATCAGACCGGTCGCGCCGACGGCGTCGGTCAGCTCGCGCAGCAGCGGCGCCAACGCCAGGCACCACCGGCCCCGGGCGTCCCGGGTCGACTCGACGCTGCCCGGCACCACACTGCGCGAGGCGGTCACGCCGGTGTCGACGTTGACCACGGTGAGCACGAGCTGTGCCCGGCACCGCTCGCGCCGCCCGCAGTCGACGCAGGCCTGCGTCACCGTCCCGGCCCCGGCGCAGAGCCGGCAGTCCCGGTACGCCTCGCCCACGTCGTCGACCCCGTCCACCAGCAGCCGGTTGCCGCCGTCGGCGCAGTAGCAGGGCTCCAGCAGGAACCCCAGCCCCGCGCAGGTGGTACACGTGATCACCGCCGGCCCGGTCACCGGACCAACCGCCGCGCGCACGGCCCGTCGTGGTCGGCCCCGAGTAGGCAGCGCCGGCCGTTGGGCAGCGGCAGATCGCAGAAGACCCGATGGCGTACGCCCTGGTTGTCCTCGGCGGAGACGGTGGTCTCGCCCGGGTCGGCCGTGGCGAGCAGCCTCGCCCAGCGGGCCACCACCCGGGCCAGGCGTACGGCACCGACCAGGTCCCCGGCGAGCACCGGAAGATGGATGACGAAACGCTGCCGGTCGGGCGGCATCAGTATCGCGCCCCCGCGTTGGCGCGCTGCGCCTGCTCGGACTGCCAGCCGCGCAGCGCGTCCTTGATCCGCGCCGTCTCCTGCCGGCTGGTGCCCAGCGCGTCGTAGACGGCGGCCAGGTCGTCGGCCACCCGGTCGAGGAACTCGTGCACCTCCTGCGGGTCGAGCCCGCGCCGGCCGAACCGGCTCGGCCGGAACCGCCGCTCCCGCACCTGCCAGGGGCGCAGCGGCGGACAGGCCGCCGACCGGTAGTAGCCCGGCTTGCTGTTCTGCTTGCTTTCTTCATGCCGACGGGTAAGCCGGAAGAAGCGCACGACCTGTCCCACCTTTCCGCTGGGGTTTCCCTTGGAAGGGGTGGTCCACCCGCCCGCCGCGAACGGGCGGCCCACCCCGGCCCTGCCACCGCAGCCCCACCCGGCAGTACGGCCACCAGAGCCAGCTCACCGACGAGTGATAGCGCGGCTGTCATCGCCTGATCACCTGCTGTGGCTGCCACCCTAACCCTTAATGCCTTATGGCTACAAGGCCATTCGGCCAAAGGATCACTTGCCCATGAGGCGTCAACGCTGGAGGCATGACCATCGATCCGCGATCGCACACCCCCGTCTATGTGCAGCTCGCCGACCTGCTTCGAGCCCGGATCGAGTCCGGCGAGCTACCACCCGGTGCGCCAATCGGTAGCGAAGCGCGACTGAGCCAGGAATACGGGATCGGCAGGGACGCTGTACGCGAGGCCATCTGGGTCCTGCGCTACGAGGGATTGGTCAGCACCAGCCGGGGCCAGAGCACAACGGTGCGTCACCGACCGGAGCGGCAGCGGGTCGAGCTGCTGCCAGGCGCCTCGGTGATCGCCCGAATGCCGACCAGCGACGAGCGCCGCTCCCTCGACATCGACGAGGGCGTGCCGGTCCTCGAAGTCCACGACGCCGAGGGCGGCGTTAGGGTTCTACCGGGCGACGCGGTCGAGTTAATCCATCCCAAGTCGGAGTGATCTCCGGCCAACCGTGGCGTCCGATCCCGATCGTTGGCGCGTCGGCTTGATCGTTGCTATAGAGATCGGGCTCAGGGACACAAAATCCTGATTGTCACCTATGGACCAAGGAGTTGTGTGGTGTGACCATCGATCCGCGCTCCCACATGCCGGTCTACATGCAGCTCGCCAACCTGATCCGGGAGCAGATCGAGTCGGGGGAACTCTCTCCGGGTGCTGCCGTCGGCAGCGAGATGCGGTTGAGCCAGGAGCACGGGATCGGCCGCGACGCTGTTCGCATGGCGGTCGCACTGCTTCGATCGGAGGGCCTCGTCACCACCGCCCGACCGTTCGGCACCCGGGTCCGCGAAGTGCCACAGCGCCGACAGGTCGAGCTGGCCGTCGGTAGTTCGGTAATCGCGCGGATGCCCACGAGCGATGAGCGCCGCAGGATGCAGCTCGACGAAGGCGTGCCGGTGCTGGAGGTTCGCAGCCCCGACGGCAAGGTTGACGTCCTCGCAGGTGACGAGGTCGAACTGATCCCACCGCTTTCGCCCACCGGCCACGAAGAGTGATGACATGCATGCGCCTTGTGGCGATGAACTCGTAGGCTCCACTCTGGCTATCAACCTGCGCTCGCACACACCGGTCTATGTGCAACTGGCCGAGTTGCTACGGCAGCGGATCGAAGCCGGCGACCTGGAACCCGGCAGTGCACTGCCGAGCGAGGCACGACTGACGCAGGAGTATGGGATCGGCCGCGAAGCGGTCCGCATGGGCATCTCGCTCTTGCGTTCGGAAGGACTGGTCCGCACAGTGCGCGGACACGGCAGCTACGTACGCGAGGCCACCCAGCGTAGGAAGGTTGAGCTGGTTGCAGGCGGATCGGTGATCGCCCGTATGCCAACCGGGCGCGAGCGTCAATCGCTCAACCTCGACGAAGGCGTACCGGTCCTCGAAGTCCGCGATGTCCAGGGCGGCGTCGAAGTCCTGCCGGGCGACGAGGTCGAGCTGACCCGCCCCAGGTCGGAGTGAACTCGGCTGACCAGGAGTGCCGAGGGCATCCCGGTCAGGTGTGCGACGGTTGGCACCCTGCTGGTCGCCAGGGGCTTGAACATGATGATCCGGCCCGTGATCTGTGGCAGCTCAGCTGTCGTCGCCTCGGCGTGTCGTCTTGCTCAGCTGACACCGATCGAAGGTAATCGACCGTGCCGGTCCGAGATCAGGCCTGCCCGGGCGGTCACCGTAATCGAAGGAAAGGGTGACCGCCGGGCTTCTCCACGTCCTCGCCGGACGCGTTGTCGGTGGTCAGCAGCAGTTGGTGGGTGCCCTCTCCAGTTGGGCGGAGTCGGCCTTGACGGTGTAGACCTCCCACGGCTCGTTGCCCGGGCCGCGTACCCAGACCTTGTCCTGGAGGGCGTAGCAGCACTCGGTGTCGTTCTCCTCGAGGGTGACGAGGCCGGCGTCGGTGAGTCGCCGGGTGGCCGCGTTGACCTCGTCGGTGCTGGGCACCTCGACGCCAAGGTGGTCCATGACGGTGGGCTGGTCGGGCTCGCCTTCCAGCAGGACGAGCTTCAGGGGCGGGTTCTCGATGGCGAAGTTGGCGTAGCCGGGGCGGCGCTTGGCCGGCTCGACGCCGAACAGCTTGGCGTAGAAGGCCACCGAGCCTTCGAGGTCGGAGACGCGCAAGGCGAGCTGGACGCGGGACATGACTCCCCTTATCTCGATGTTCATCGAAGCAGGTGCCACCACTGTTGCACGCTGTTTAGAAATCCGTCAAGCTAGAGGTGTGTCGAAACAAGCCCTGCAAGCGGCCGCCTGCTGCACCCCGATCGGCGTCCGCGCCCTGGACGCCGATCGGGCGGCGCTGGTCGCGCCGATGTTCAAGGCGCTCGGCGACCCGGTCCGGCTGCGGCTGATGTCGATGATCGCCTCGGTGCCCGAAATCTGCGTCTGTGACCTGACCTCGGCGTTCGACCTGTCCGGGCCGACCATCTCCCACCACCTCAAGGTGCTGCGCGAGGCCGGCCTGGTCGACTCGGAGCGGCGCGGCACCTGGGTCTGGTACCGGGTCAGGCCGGAGGCGTTCCGCCAGCTCGGCGCGCTGCTGGACATCTCCGCCGCACCCGCCGCCAAGGCCGACGCCGGGGCCTGCGCGTGAGCCTGGCCCGGCGCGCGTCCGCCGAGTTCGCCGGCACCGCGCTGCTGGTCGCCGCCGTGGTCGGCTCCGGGATCGCCGCCGCCCGCCTCTCCCCCGGCGACGTCGGGCTGCAGCTGCTGGAGAACGCGGTCGCCACCGCCCTCGCGCTGGGCGCGCTGATCCTGACGTTCGGTCCGGTCTCCGGCGCACACTTCAACCCGGTCGTCTCCGCCGTCGACTGGTGGCTGGGCCGCCGTACCGGGACCGGCCTGACCGTGCGGGAACTCGCCGGCTACGCGGCGGCGCAGGTCGCCGGGGCGGTCGCCGGAGCGGTGCTGGCCGCCCTCATGTACGGGCTGCCGGCCGTGTCCTGGTCACACACCGCCCGTACCGGGGGCAACCTGTGGCTGGCCGAGGTCGTCGCCACCGCCGGCCTGGTCGTGCTGATCTTCGCGCTGGCCCGCAGCGACCGGGCGACCGCCGCGCCCGCCGCCGTGGGTGCCTACATCGGCGCCGCCTACTGGTTCACCTCGTCCACCTCGTTCGCCAACCCGGCGGTCACCATCGGTCGGGCGTTCACCGACACCTTCGCCGGCATCGCCCCGGCGTCCGTACCCGGCTTCGTCGCCGCACAGTTGGTCGGCGGCCTGGTCGCCGTCGCCGCGCTGGCCGTCTGGTACCCGCAGGCCCGACGCGCCACCGATGCCGCCATCGTGCCCCACCCCATCGAGGAGACCGCGCTCCGATGAGCGAGAAGCCGAGCGTCCTGTTCGTCTGCGTACACAATGCCGGCCGTTCCCAGATGGCCGCCGGCTGGCTGCGCCACCTCGCCGGGGACACCGTCGAGGTGCGTTCCGCCGGAAGCGCACCCGCCGACCAGATCAACCCGGTCGCCGTCGAGGCCATGCGCGAGGTCGGCATCGACCTCACCGACCAGACCCCGGTACGCCTCACCTGGGACGCCGCCGAGGCCAGCAACGTCATCGTCACCATGGGCTGCGGCGACGCCTGCCCGGTCTTCCCCGGTAAACGGTACGAGGACTGGCGGCTCACCGACCCCGCCGGGCAGCCGCTCGACGTCGTACGCCAGGTCCGCGACGAGATCAGGACCCGGGTGGCGGCCCTGCTCGCCGATCTGTGACGTGCCGGCAACTGGCACTTCCCAGCGCGGCGGGCGGGCGAGAAGATGCGACATGCGGAAAAACTGGCAGTTCATTGTGGGCGCACTCTCGGGTGTCACTGGCGCGGTGATCTGGGCGCCGGCCCTGGCGATCTACCAGCCGATCATGCAGCCCGAAGGCTTCTGGACCGACATCGTCACCGGCGAGAAATACCCGGAGTTGGCTGGCAACAACACCTACTGGCCGCGGGACATCCGCCAGTTGGCGATCCTGCTGGCCATCGGCGGGGTGATCCTGATCTGCAGGGCGAACCCTCGCGGCGTCGCCGCCGGCGCGGTCGCGGCGACCGGCTGGCTCGGCGTGGACCTCTGGTTGGACCGGATTGATGTCGCCGGCGGCACCACCGCGGCCTGGCTCGCGGTCGGCGGCATCGGCGTGTTCTCGGCGACTGCCGTCATCGCTGTGCGGATCTCGACGGGCCGGGGCGGAACGGCGCTCGCCCGCCACCTGTTCGCTACCGTCGGCGCACTACTCGCGGTTGCGACGATGGTGGTCACCACCCCCTGGGAGGAGCCCGTCACGAACCCGGACCAGGTCCAGGTCGAGAACGCGCTCGCGATGCTCAAGGCAGGGCTGGTCGTGATGTTCATCGCTACCATGATCGGGTTCGTCGCCGTTCGGCTCACCGCAGCCCGTGCCCTGCGGATAGGCGTCTTCGTCGGGGTGGCCGCGCTGGCCGCCTGGCTCGCCGCCGCCGACAACGTTGTCGGCCTGATCGGCATGCCGGTCGCCGCGACGCTCGCCGTCGTAGCCGCCCGGGAGGTCGCCCTGATCCCTGCTTCCCGTCGCGGTCGTCTGCGGCGCGGCACTGTTCCCGGCAATGATGGCGCTCTACTTCGTCGGTCTACCGGTCGGCAGCGCGATGACCTCCCTGGCCGGCAACCCGGCGGTCAACGGTGCCGACAGCGATCTCTCGTTGGCCTTCTGCGGCCTGTGCTTCGGGCTGCTGCTGGCATCGATCAGTCATGTGCTGACCCGGCCACCGCACGAGCCGGGCAGCCTGAGCCGCGATTCTGGCCCAGATCTGGCCCGCATTTAGAAGAATTTGGCCAGGATCGCCGCCAGGGCCGTCGGCCGCTGCAACACCGCGTGGTCCTCCCCGGGCATCACCTCCAGCACCGCGCCCGGCACGGTCGCCGCGACCGCCTTCGTCGCCGCCGCCAGGCCCGGCGCGGTCCGGTCACCGTAGACGGCCAGCACCGGGACGCCGATCCGGGCGATCCGGTCGAACGGCATCAGCTGCCAGGGCGTGCTGAGCAGCACGTCGTACGGGAGGCTCGGCGCCTTGTCGAGCAGGAACGGCCACGTCTCGTCGGCCTTCATCCCGGCGACCGCCCCGGCCGGGACGCCGACCACGCCACAGAGGAACAGCTCCACCGCGCCGTCGCGGTCCCCGGCCGCGACCAGCGCCCGGAGCCGGTCGTAGACGTCGGCCGGCGGCCTCGGCAGGCTCTCGTCGGCCTGGTACGAGGGCTCGTAGACGGCGACCCGGTCGATCGGCAATGCGTGCATCGCCCCCTCCAGCACGAGCACCGCGCCGGAGGAGTGGCCGAACACCGCGGCCCGGCCGCCGACGTGCGCGATGACCGCGGCCAGGTCGTCGACCTCGTTGGCGACCCGGTAGCCCTCGCTCCGGTCATCGCTGCCACCCCGACCGCGCCGGTCGTAGGTCACCACAGTGAACCCCGACGCGAGTTCGGCGCCGAGCCCGGCCACGGTCGAGCGGTCGTTGAACGCGCCGCCGACGAGGATCACCGGCGCGCCCTGGCCGATCGTGTCGACGACGAGCGTCGTGCCGTCCCTGGACGTGATGGTTTCCGTCATGACCGGTCAGCCTCTCTGGGATCCGCAGCGGCAGTACGCACGCTACTCGCCCCCACCCGCTCGGTCCGGCGTGAAGACGACCTGCCAGGCTCCGGTCATGTGCTCGGGCACGATCTCGACCGTCACCGAGTCGCCGGGGTGCAGACCGAGGCCGAGGCGACTCCAGTCACCGTCCTTGTCGCCGTACATCCCGTAGCCGCCCATCGCGTAGTCCCACCACTCGCCAGTCGTGACATCAAGGCCGTTGACGCGCAGGTGGAGGAGCCCGGGCGTCTGGGCCACCATGTCGACCGAGCCGATCGTCTTCCAAGCCAAGGTTCGTCGTACGGTGCGGGTCGGGTCGGCGGGGTCGGATCTGATGATGACGGCGTCCGGGCACAGCTCCTCGGTGCAGCCGGCGGGTAGCACCTCGGGCAGTGGGGCGAGCGATTCCGACGGCCGGGGTGGCAGCGGATACTGGTCGAACGGCATCCGCTCACCGAGCGCGAGCCCGAACGTGCCGGTCTCCGGGATCGCCACGTGGCCACCACCCGTGTCATCGGACCGTTGCGCTCCGGTGATCGTCATGACGAAGGTGACCGGCTTGCCGACCGGGACGTCGCTCCCGTACCAGCCCCCGGGCTGGAAGGTGCCACCGCAGCCTCCCGCGACGAAGTCATGGCCCTTCACGGTCACCTTTGCCTCAAGCGTGACTTTCTCTCCCGTGCCGTCGCAGCGGGTGAAAACGACGAGATCGAGAGTGGTCGGCACGATCGTCAGCTCGAGGCGCTGCTGCGGCAGCGCGGCGGACTTCGCGGCCACGACACGCGCTCCGTTGGCGTACTCCGGGAAGCCTTCGATCGTGCGTACCGGCGAGGGCGTGGCCGCCGGGGTGGGGGTGACGTCGGGGCGCAGCCCGGGCACGACGGCGGCCGCCGCGACGCCGGCCAGGGCGACGATCGCGCCGGCGGTCCAGGACGCGATACGCCGGCGCCGGCGGGCGGTGACCTTGGCGCGTACGCCCTGCAGCCGCAGGTGGTGCACGACGTGCTCGGCCGGGTCGCCGGAGCGCTCGTCGAGCACCTGCTTCAGATCGATCAGGTTCACCGCAGCGTCCCTTCCGGCGTCAGCGTCTCGTCCAGGCGGAGCTTGGCCAGCGCCCGGCTGGCCTGGCTCTTGACCGTGCCGACCGAACAGCCGAGGACCTCGGCGATCTCGACCTCGGAAAGGTCTTCGAAGTAGCGAAGCACGAGCACGGCACGCTGCCGGCGCGGCAGCCGGCCCAGCGCCCGCCACAGGCGGTCCCGGTCGTCGAGGCCGACGTGCGGGTCGGCCTCGACGACGATCTCGGGCAGGTCGGCCGTGGGCAACTCACCCCGCCACCGGCGCCGCCACGACGACGCGTACGCGTTGACGATGATCCGCCGTACGTATGGCTCCGGGTCACCGTCGATGCGCCGCCACGCCTCCCAGGCCCGCGCCAGCGCGGTCTGCAGCAGGTCCTCAGCCGACACCCAGTCGCGGGTGAGCAGATACGCGGTGCGCAACAGCCGCGGTGACCGGGTGACGACGAAGTCGTCGAAACCCTCCGGTGTGATCACGTGCCCACCCTCTCGTCCAGTCGGTCACCAGGTAGTACCGCCTGTGGCCCGAGAAGGTTGCACGTCGCTGGGGCACGCCATCCGGCAGATTTCAGCCGATCGCGTACGCCCGGATGATCGTCACGTCGGTGTAGCCGCCGGTGGTGTCGGTGACCCGGACCCGCAGCGAGACCGCGCCGGACCGCGGGTTGCCGACCAGCGCGGTCCACGTACCGTTGATCTTTTTGACCGGCACCGACCGCCACGTCCGGCCGTCGTCGAACGAGGCCTTGGCGGTGATCGTCTTCACCTTCGGGTTCTTGCCCAGCTTGGCGTCCGGGGCACCCTTGGGCCGGCTCAGCTTCAGCGGGACGTTCGTGGTGCTGCCCGGCTTCGCCTGGTTGTAGAGGTTGAGGCCGGCGGGCTGCATGGTGATGGCGTAGACGGGTGCCGTCACCGAGGTCTTCGGCTTCGCCTTGAACCGGAACGTGACGCTGGTCCTCGGCGACAGCATCCCGGCCGGGAAGGTGATCTCCGGGTAGTAGCGGCTCGCCGTGTTGGTGAGGGTGTACCAGCCGGCCGTCTTCACCTTGTAGCTGAGGACCGTCGCCCCGGGCTCCCAGCCCCGGTCCTTGACCGTCTTGACCGTCTTGCCACGGAACGTCAGGGTCCCCGTCGCCTTGTCACCGCCCTCGACGCTCTGCCGGGGAAAGTTGGGATCGGCGAACATGTCGTTCAGCGAGTAGGAAAGCCGGCCATTGAGCACCACCGGCAACTCCACGGCCGGGCCCCACGCGCTCTGGTTGAACCGCAGGTTGTACGACTTACCCGCAGCAACCTGGCGCAGCGCGGAAAGGCCGCCGATATTCCAGCTGGAACCGGACTTGGTTTCCGCCCAATTGGTGGTAAAGATGTCCCACTTGCCCGGTGACAGGAATACCTTCGTTCGATACGGCCGGTCGATGTCGAGCAGACCGCCCCACATGCGGTCACCGCAGGAGCGGTCGATCGGCTGCACCCGCAGCCCGGTGCTGGTGGACGCGGACGGGCCGCGCCGGGTCTCCACGTTGACCGTGGCAAGTGAGGACTGGCTGAAGGTCCGCGACGGCGAACTCGGAATGCCGGTGGTGGTGGAATACATGACCGCGTGGCGATCGCCCTCGCCGGAGCGGTTGGTCCAGACCCGCATCGCCGCGAAGGCCAGCTTCTTCGA
The DNA here is from genome assembly GCF_040636055.1 of Micromonospora sp. NPDC006766. Lineage (NCBI taxonomy): Bacteria > Bacillati > Actinomycetota > Actinomycetes > Micromonosporales > Micromonosporaceae > Micromonospora > Micromonospora sp. NPDC006766. The sequence continues at coordinate 181,005 of NZ_JBEYIX010000003.1, forward strand.
CGAGTTCGGAATCACGTACAGCTCACCGTCGCCGAGATCGATGGCCTCGACCCGCACCACCGCCGTCTGGTGGGCGGTGCAGACCTGAGCGGTGGTCTGTGTCTCGAGCCCGGCACCGGCGGGGGCCGGGCTGAGGCCCACGGTGACCCGGCGACCCTTGCGCGCGTCCAGGGTGGTCTTGGCGGCGCCGGAGACCTTGACGACGCTGGCCCCGAGCGTCGACACCAGGCCGGTGTCGATCGAGGCGAGGACCGCGTACGTGCCCTTCGGCAGCTTCTTGACCTGACCGGACTTGACCGAACGGCTCTGGTTGGTGGCCAGGTTGACCACGGTCGTCGTGACCGCGACCTTCTTGCCGTTCCGGTCCAGGGTGGTGATGGTGAGCGTGTCACTCGCGGCAAGCGCAGGGGTGCCGCCGCCGACCAGAATGGCCGGCACGAGAGCAGACGCGAGAATCTTGGTGACCGCCCTGCGGCCAAAGTGGACAAACGGGCCGACGCTGGACGTGGCCCGGGTAAGAAGGGTGGCCATTCCACGAATCCTTATCGATGGAGGGCGAGCCTCGATACTTGATCAACTCATTGTGCGGCACATGGTGGTCAAATTCGAGGACGAGACCACATCTTGCCGCACACCGAGTCGATCAGCGCCGACGACAGCCTCAGGCTGCTCGCAACGGCGGGATGATAGCCCACGATCTCCGTAACGCATGACGTCAATAACGTCAGACGTTGAAGCGGAACTCCACGACGTCGCCGTCCTGCATGACGTACTCCTTGCCTTCGATCCGGACCTTGCCGGCAGCCTTCGCCGCCGCCATCGATCCGGCGTCGACCAGGTCGGCGTAGGAGACCACCTCGGCCTTGATGAAGCCGCGCTGGAAGTCGCTGTGGATGACCCCGGCGGCCTCCGGCGCGGTCGCGCCGACCGGGACCGTCCAGGCCCGCGCCTCCTTGGGGCCGGCCGTCAGGTACGTCTGGAGCCCGAGAGTGCGGAAGCCGACCCGGACGAGCTGGTTCAACCCCGGCTCGGACTGCCCGATCGACTCCAGCAGCTCACGGGCCTCCTCCTCGGGCAGGTCCACCAGCTCGGACTCGATCTTGGCGTCCATGAAGATCGCCTCGGCGGGGGCGACCAGGGCGCGCAGCTCGTCGAGGAACTCGGCGTTGCCCAGCTCGGCCTCGTCGACGTTGAAGACGTAGAGGAACGGCTTGGTGGTGAGCAGGTGCAGCTCGCGCAGGTGCTCCAGCTCGATCTTGGCGGCGGCCGCGCCCGCGTACAGGGTGGTGCCGCTGTCGAGGACTTCGACGGCCTTCTTCGCGGCCTCGACGGCGGCGGCCCGGTCCTTGCGGAGCTTGGCCTCCTTCTCCAGCCGGGGCAGCGCCTTCTCCAGGGTCTGGAGGTCGGCCAGGATCAGCTCGGTGTTGATCGTCTCGATGTCGTCGGCCGGGGAGACCTTGCCGTCGACGTGCACCACGTTCGGGTCGGAGAAGGCGCGCACCACCTGGCAGATCGCCGAGGCGTCGCGGATGTTGGCCAGGAACGCGTTGCCCCGGCCCTGCCCCTTCGAGGCACCCCGGACCAGCCCGGCGATGTCGACGAACGAGACCGGCGCCGGCAGCAGCTTCTGCGAGGAGAAGATCTCGGCGAGCTTGTCCAGCCGCTCGTCGGGAAGCCCGACCACGCCGACGTTCGGCTCGATGGTGGCGAACGGGTAGTTCGCCGCGAGCACGTCGTTCTTGGTCAGCGCGTTGAACAGGGTGCTCTTGCCGACGTTGGGCAGGCCGACGATGCCGATGGTGAGACTCACGACGAGCCAGCTTACGCCGTTCGCCGCGCGTCGCGGACAGGCAGGCCCGACTCAGCGGGCCTGAGCCGTCAGCAGCCGGGGTTCGATCCGGGTCTCCCGCACGCTGCCGTCCGCCTCCCGCGTCACCTGGTACGCGGCGACACCCTCCTGGTCCGCCACCGCCTCGGCCAGCCGGGTGCCCCGGTAGACCAGCCCCACCCCGTCGTCCGTGCAGTGGCTGGTCGGCAGCGTGCCGTCGCCCACCAGCTTGTGCATGAGCGGCCGGCGCTGCTCCTCACCGTCGTAGTGCACCCCATTGCCGTACGGGAGCCAGCCCAGCCCTTCAGTGAACGGCCGCAGGGTCGGGCCGTAGCTGTCGGTGGCGCCGCCGAGGTGCCAGCAGATCGACCCGGCGGAGACGCCACCCAGCACCACGCCGGCCTGCCAGCACTCGTGCAGGATGTCCGGCAGGCCGTGCACCCGCCACACCGCGCAGAGGTTGGCGACGCTGCCGCCGCCGACCCAGATCATGTCCTGGGCGAGCAGGTGGGCCCGGATGTCCTCGACGTTGGGCATCGGAAACAGGGCCAGGTGGGACGGGCGGAATCGGGTGCCGGCGAACGCGCCGTAGAAAACGGTGTACGAGGTGGGCTGGTCGCCGACGGCCTGGTTCAGGTAGCAGATCTTCGGCGCGTCGCCGGCCTCCGCCAGCTCGGCCATCAGCTCGAAGATCGGCCCGGGCTGCGCGTCCCACGGGCCGCGCCGGCGGCTGCGGAAGCCCGTGCTGGTGGCGACGATGGTCGGTTCGGCGGCCGGCATGGCGTCCTCCCGGTCGAGTGGCCTGGTGATTCTCCGATCATCCTGCGGGGTGGCGCAGAACGATCTTCGGTCATCCTGCGCCATCGGCCGGGCGCCCCGCAGCCCGGCACCCCCCGCTCGGCGGCAACTCGGCCGCGGCGGCGAGCGGCAGCGTGAACCGGTGCGGGGCGGCGGGACCGGCCGCGTACGACTGGTCGAGCAGCCAGCGCACCTCGTCGAGCGTCCAGCCCAGCCCGCGCCGGCCGGCGATCTCGCGGACCAACCGTAGGCCGACCCGGGTGTCGTCGTCGTAGAAGCGCATGCACCAGTGGTGCGCCCACATGCCGAGCGCCCGCAGCCCCGCCGGGTCGAGCGAGCCGGCGAGCCGGCCGCACGCGGTCTCGGCGAAGGCGCGCCCCGGGTCGTCCGCCCGGTCCCGTTCGATCGCGCCGTACGCGGCCGGCGCCACCACCCGCATCCGGTCGTACAAGCCCTGCATCACCGCGCGGTCCAGCCGCATCCGCCCCGACCGCATCAGCGGGCACCTCGCCCGGCCACGCTCGCCATCCCCCGCACCTTTTCTTGAGTTGATCGGCGGGACCGTACCGACCACTACCGACACTTCTCGCGCCGGAATCCGTTGCCGCGTCAGGGATAGCTGGGCTGACCTGGGGCGTCTGAATAGGTGACAAACAAGCGCGGGAGGGTGCGTGGACGAGGACGACCGGGCCCGGCTGGCCGAGTTCGTGGCCAACCGCACGCCGGCGATGATGCGGGTCGCGTACCTGCTCACCGGCGACCGGTACGCCGCCGAGGACCTGTTCCAGTCGGCGCTGGCCAAGACCATCCCGAAGTGGCGGACGCTGCGGCACGTCGACCCGGAGGGCTACCTGCGGGCGGTCATGTACCGAGAGCAGGTGAGCTGGTGGCGACGGCTGCGTCGACGGCGGGAGACGACGCTCACCGGGGCCGACGAGGCGGTCCAGCCGGACCTGAGCGCCGGCATCGACGTACGCCTGGCGATGCGGGCGGCGCTGCGACGGCTGCCGCCGGCCCAGCGCACGGTGGTGGTCCTGCGCTACTACGAGGACCTCACCGAGACCCAGGTGGCCGAGGTGCTGGGCTGCACCGTCGGCACGGTACGCAGCCGTACCCACCGGGCGGTGAGCCGGCTGCGGCAACTCCTGCCGGACGTCGAACTCCTGGAGGTACGGCTGTGAGCACGCCGTTCGAGGATCTCATCCGCGCCACCCTCTCCGACCTGGCCGAGGAGGCACCACCTGTGCAGAACCAGTTGATCCCGGCGGAACGCCGGGCCCGAACCCGCAGGCGCACCACCACAGCGCTCAGCGTGGCGGGGGCGATCGCCGCCGTGTTCGTCGCCGCGCCGCTGGCCGTCGCGGCGGTCCGCGAGGACGCGCCCAGGCCCGCTACTCCGCGCTTGCCCGCGGCCACCACGCCGGCCAAATCCCCGACCCCCCTCCTTTCCCCGAGTCCGTCCGCCCCCAACGCCAGCCCATCCCCCACGCCGTCCGCCCCCAACGCCAGCCCATCCCCCACGCCGTCCGCCCCCAACGCCAGCCCATCCCCCACGCCGTCCCCGCCCACCACCAGCCTCTCCCCCAGCCCGCGCCGCTGACCTTCCGACGCGCGCCCGGCGGTCGTCCTTCCCTGCGGAACGGCGACCGCCGGGCATAGCCGATCGCCTCGCAATGGCGTTCCACTGACCGTGTCGGGCGGCGCGGCGCGGAGGCGGCAGGCAGGGCGTACGGTCGGGTCCGAATCCCGCCAGCCGAGGGCTGGAGCTGCGAGGCAGTATCGGTGGCGTGGAGTTGGACTTCGAACGGTGCTACCGGGCCGTCGACAGCCGGGACCAGCGCTTCGACGGCTGGTTCTACACCGGCGTGACGTCGACCGGGATCTACTGCCGGCCGTCCTGCCCGGCGATGACGCCGAAGCGGCAGAACGTCCGGTTCTTTCCGTCCGCCGCCGCGGCGCAGGGCGCCGGCCTGCGGGCCTGCCGGCGCTGCCGTCCCGACGCCGCTCCGGGCTCGCCGCAGTGGGACGTCCGCGCCGACGTGGTCGGGCGGGCGATGCGGCTGATCGCGGACGGGGTCGTCGACCGGGACGGCGTGCCGGGGCTGGCGGCCCGCCTTGGCTACACCGAGCGGCACCTGCACCGGATGCTCCGCGCCGAGTTGGGCGCCGGGCCGCTGGCGCTGGCCCGGGCCCAGCGTGCCCAGACCGCCCGTACCCTCATCGAGACCACCGGGCTCGGCCTGGCCGAGGTCGCGTTCGCCGCCGGCTTTGGCAGCGTCCGGCAGTTCAACGACACGGTCCGCGAGGTGTACGGGGCGACGCCGTCCGAGCTGCGAATCAGCCGAGGCCGGCAGCCCGCGACCGGCGGGGCGGGCACGATCACGCTGCGGCTGGCGTACCGGCCGCCGTTGCACGCGGCGGCACTGCTGGACTTCCTCGCCCTGCGGGCGCTGCCCGGCGTCGAGGAGGTGCGCGACGGGACGTACCACCGGGGGTTGCGTCTGCCGCACGGTACCGGCACGGTCGCGCTGACCCCGGCCGACGGGTACGTGACCGCCACGCTGCGCCTGGCCGACATGCGCGACCTGGCTCCTGCGGTGGCCCGCTGCCGCCGCCTGCTCGACCTGGACGCCGACCCCATCGCGATCGACACCACCCTGGCCCAGGACCCCACCCTGACCCCGGCCGTCCGGGCGGAACCCGGCGTCCGCCTCCCCCACGCCGTCGACGGCTTCGAAATGGCCGTCCGCGCCATCACCACCCAGCAGATCTCCCTCCGTTCCGCCCGCACCACCCTCACTCACCTCCGCTCCGCGACCGCCCCCCTCAACCTCCCCGTTGATCATGAGGTTGACGGCGATGTGGATCTCCCGAGCCGCCGCCAACCTCATGATCGACAGGGAGGGTTGGGGGCGTTTCCGAGCGCGGAGGAGTTACTCGGCGTGGAGGATGTGGGGTTTCGGATGCCGGGGGCCCGGCGGGAGACGATCCGGGCGGTGGCGCGGGCCGTCGCGGACGGCACCCTGGATCTGGAGCCGGGTGGGGATCGGGAGGAGGCGGTACGGCGGCTGCTCGCGCTGCCCGGGATCGGGCCGTGGACCGCCGGCTACGTCGCCATGCGGGCCCTCGGCGACCCCGACGTCTTCCTCCCCACCGACCTGGGCGTACGCCGGGGCGCCGCCGCGCTCGGCCTGCCCGACGACCCGAAGACCCTCGACACGTACGCGAACCGCTGGCGCCCCTGGCGGTCGTACGCGGTGATCAGACTCTGGAGAACGTCATGACCATCCTGGACAGCAGCATCGCCGACACCCCCGCCGGCCCGCTCAGCATGCTCACCGGACCGGGCGGGGCGGTCCGGGCGGCCGGGTTCACCGCCGATCCGGCCACGCTCGTGCCGCTGATGCATCCGAGCCTGCGCGGCGACCTGCGGCATCGGGCAGAGCTCGGCCCGGTGACCGCCGCGGTCCGCGCCTACCTGGCCGGTGACCTGGCCGCGATCGACGCGATTCCGGTGGAGCAGCACACCGGCGGTGCCTTCCAGGCCCACGCCTGGCAGGTGCTGCGCGACGTGAAGCCGGGCGAGCCGGTGACGTACACCGGTTTCGCCGAGCTGGCCGGGCGACCGGCCGCGGTACGCGCCGCCGCGGCGGCCTGCGCCCGTAACGCCGCCGCCCTCTTCGTCCCGTGCCACCGGGTACTGCGCACCGACGGCACGCTGGGCGGCTACCGCTGGGGGTTGGACGTGAAGGAGTGGCTTCTCGGCCATGAGGGGCGGCCCTTGCCTACGATCGGTCGTTGACATCCTCCCGGCCCCTGAAGCTGAAGGACGGGGATTCCCTTGGTCGCCCTCGGGGTTTCCTGTTTCGCCGACGACCGCCCCGTCCGAGAGGACTCTCGTTGAGGTCTTACACCGTCTCCGCAGGCTGTCACCGCCAGTCCGGCGGCCAGAAGGTTACGGGCCCGCGTTGACGTCCCGGTCGTGGGTCTGCCCGCACCGGCAGGTCCACGACCGCACGTTCAACGGCATCCGCTCAGCGAACGCACCACACCCGCAGCACAGCTTCGACGACGGGAACCAGCGGTCCACGACGACCAGGTACCGGCCGTACCAGTCGGCTTTGCACTCCAGCAGGGCGCGCAACTGCCGCCAGGCCGCGTCGCCGCTACGAGCACTGGGTGGGCGACTGGCTGGTCAGCCGGCAGCGCCTTTTCGGCGTGCCGGTGCCGGTGTGGTACCGGCTCGACGACGTTGGCGAGCCGGACTGGTGCCACCCTCTCACACCCGACGAGTCGATACTCCCGGTCGACCCGTCCGGCGAGCCGCCGCCGGGCCACCAGGAGGCGCAGCGCGGGGCACCGGGCGGGTTCGTGGGCGACCCGGACGTGCTGGGGCCCCTCCTCTACCGGAGGCGTTAACAGGGGCCCCTCCTTACGTCAGCTGGTTTCGCCGGCGACGCTGAAGGAGCGGAGGCGGTCGATGGCGAGGACGGTGGAGCCGACCGCGACCAGGGCGGCCATGACCACGGCGACCGGGACCGAGACCGTGGTGCCGAGCAACTCGGTCGGGGCGATCCGGTCGGCGAGGGCGATGACCCACTGCTGGATGGAGAGCACCTTGGTGCCGTCCACGAACCGGCCGAGCAGCCCTTCCCAGATCAGCACGTAGACCAGGCCGAGCAGCACGGGCCGCCGGGTCAGCAGGCTGAGCGCCAGGAACAGCGCCGAGTAGGCCAGCGCGCCGAGCGCCGAGGCGGCGGCCAGCGCCAGGCCGAGGCGTACCGAATCGGCGAGCACGCCCGCGACGTAGAGCGGGACTGCCACGGTGGCCGCGCTGACCCCGGTGGCGACCGCGAGCTTCGGCAGCACGATCTGCCAGCGGGGCAGCGGCTTGGTGAGGATGTGCACCACCGTGCCGTCGTCGATCTCGGCACCGAGCACGCCGGTGCCGACGATCAGCGCGACCACCGGCAGCACCACGGCCAACCCGAGCCCGACGAGCACCGGCGGCCCCCACTGGCTCGGGTGCACGCCCAGGGCGCGGGAGACGATCGCGAGCGCCAACAGCAGCGCGGGCAGCGGAAGCAGCAGCAGGAACCGGCGCCGGCCGAAGAGCCCACGGGCGGTGATCCAGGTAACGGTCGACATGTCAGGCCCCCACCAGATAGGAGAAGACGCTCTCCAGCGATTCGTCCTCGGGCGTCAGCGACCGGACCCGGACGCCCCGGGCCAGCGCGATCTTCGGCAGCGCCCGGGTGAAGGCGCCGTAGTCGCCGGCCCGAACGGTGAGCTCGTCCCGACCTAGTTCCACGCCGGTCACCGACGGATCGGCCATCAGCGCGACCGCGAGGGCCCGGTCGTCGGTGGAGCGCACCGCGAACACGTGCGGCCGGTTGGTCATCAGCCGGCGGATGGTCCGGTAGTCACCGGAGGCGGCCAGCCGGCCGGCGACCATCACCTGCACGGTGCCGGAGACCTGCTCGACCTCCTCCAGGATGTGCGAGCTGAACAGGATGGTCCGGCCGGCGTCCCCGAGGCGGTGCAGCAGAGCCATCATGTGCAGCCGCTGCCGCGGGTCCATCCCGTTGAACGGCTCGTCGAGCAGCAGCACCTGCGGGTCGTGGACCAGCGCGGCCGCCACCCGGGTGCGCTGCCGCATGCCCTTGGAGTAGGTGCCGATCCGCCGGTCCTGCGCGTCCGCCATCTCGACCAGGTCGATCGCCCGGCGGGCCGCGGCCTCCGGGTCGGGCAGCCGGTGCAGCTTCGCGCTGGCCAGCACGAACTCGTACGCGGAGAGGAAGGTCTGCACCGCCTCCCGCTCGCTGACCAGGCCGAGCCGCCGGTAGACGCCCGGGTTGCGCCAGGTCGGCTCCCCGTCGAGGGTGACCGCCCCCCGGGACGGGCTGAGGAAGCCGGCCATCATGTGCAGCAGGGTGGTCTTCCCGGCGCCGTTGGGCCCGAGCAGGCCGGTCACCCCGGGCCCGAGCCGCATGGTGACGTCGTTGACCGCCACCACGTTGCCGTACCAGCGGGAGACCCCGGCGAGGTCGAGGGTGGACGCGGGCGTGGTCGGGGCCGCCGCCTCCGCGCTGATCGTGGTCATCGGGCGGCCACCTTCCGGTATCGCAGCAACAGCAGGGCGACGCAGCCGGTCACCAGCAGGACGGCGGCGACGCCGTAGAGCGGGCCGAAGTCGCCGATCGGGATGCCGCCGACCCGGCCTTCGGGAACCAGCAGGTCCCCCAGCGCCCAGGTGCCGACGGCACCAACCAGTGTCGAGGGCGAGGCGAGGAAGGCCAGCTCATTGACCGTCCGGGACGGCATGATCGACAGGATGCCGACGACCGGCGCGGTCATCAGGAACACCGCCACGATCCCGCCGGCGGCGAACGCCCGCTTGCCGGTGAGCGAGGCGATGAGCAGCCCGATCGAGGCGAACACCACCGCCCACAGCCCGGCGTAGAGCAGGCCGGGCAGCAGGTCGAGCAGCTCGTCCCAGACCCCGCGCATACCCCGGTCGGTGGTGAACGCCGCGCCGAGGAACATCACCAGTTGCGGCCCGCCGAGCAGCAGCCACAGCGCGGTCATCAGCGCCAGCAGCTTGGCCAGCGGGTAGTCCGTCCGGGGCAGCGGCCGGGAGAAGTAGAGCGGCAGCACCCCGCTGTGCAGGTCGCGGGAGACCAGCTCCGGCCCGACCACCGCGACGAAGAAGATGACCAGCCAGCTCATCGCGTCGGCGAACTGGGCGTACGTCATGACGACCTGGCCGGTCTGGGTGCGTACCGCGGTCAGCCCGGCGGCGACGATCACCACGATGCCGAGCACCAGCCAGGGAAAGATCTTCGCCTTGGCGGACCGGCCCAGGCCGAACGCGGTCCGCAGCCCGTGCAGGTAGAGCGCGCCGAAGACGTGCCGGCGCCCCAGCCGGGGGCCGGTGTAACGCTGGTATCCGATGTCGTGGATGACGCCGGTCGGCTCAGGCATGGCTGGGCTCCCTCGTGGCGAAGAGTTCGGCCACCCGGTGCCGCCGCTGGTCGAGCCGGTGCAGCGGCAGGTCCAGCTCGGCGACCGCGCCGAGGATCAGGTCGTAGGTGGCGTCGTCGGCGAGCGGGACGAGCAGCAGCCGCCCCTCCCGGGACACCGGCAGGTCGAGCGCGGCGAGCCGGGCGGCCAGCTCGTCCGTACCCTCGCTCACCTCGACGGCGAGCACGTCGGTGGCGGAGGTCATCGCGGCGATCCGGTCGGCGCGCAGCAACCGCCCGCCGTCGATGGCCACGAGCGTGTCGCAGATCCGCTCCACCTCGCCGAGCAGATGCGAGCAGACCAGCACGGAGATGCCGAACTCGGTGCCGATCCGGTGGATCAGGGCGAGCATGGCGTCGCGGCCGGCCGGGTCGAGGCCGTTGGTGGGCTCGTCGAGCAGCAGCAGGTCGGGGTCGTGCACCAGGGCCTGGGCGAGCTTCACCCGCTGCTTCATGCCGGTGGAGTAGCCGCCGACGGCCCGGTGGCGCTCCTCGTGGAGGCCGACGTGGCGCAGCGCCTCGGATGCCCGTTCCCGAGCGACCGTGCGGGGCAGCCCGCTGATCCGACCCAGGTGGGTGACCAGCTCGGCGGCGGACAGGTCGGGCGGCAGGGCGTCGTGTTCGGGCATGTAGCCGACCCGGGCGCGGACCGCCGCCGGGTCGGTGGTGGGGTCGAGGCCGAGCACGCGGACCCGGCCATTGGTCGGAGCGAGCAGGCCCAGCAGGATTTTGATCAGAGTGGACTTGCCGGCGCCGTTGGCACCGACCAGCCCGATGATCCCCGGCTCGACCGACACCGTGAGGTCGGTCAACGCGGTGACTCGACCCCCGTACGTCTTGGTCAGCGACTCGGTCGCGAGCAGTGTCACGCCGACCAGCGTAGGGAGTCGGGGCACTTTCCGGGATGAGCTGGGACCCCGGCGATTCCCTGATCTCCACTGGCCCGGCCCCTTAGGTGCTGGTCACATGAAGCGGCGGCGATATTCGTGATATCTGCGAAATGGGCCTTTGGGGGTACTCCGGGGCACTAAAGTCTCGCCTGTCGTACCGGCCTCCGCACGAGAGCCGGCGCCCTGCCCGGGGTGACGCCGACCGATCCTTTCGGAGAGATCATGGCTATCGGCGCGGACAGTCCCAAGGTGAGCGTGGTGGTGCCCACCCACAACTGCGCGCCCCACCTCGACCGGCTCGTCACATCCTTGGAGCGCCAGTCCCTGCCGCCCGGCGAGTTCGAGGTGATTTTCGCCGACGACGGCTCGCGTGACGACACCCCGCAACTTCTGGACGAGCTGGCCGCCCGGCACCCGCACTTTCGGGTGCTGCACCTGGAGAACTCGGGCTGGCCGTCCCGCCCCCGCAACCTCGGGGTCGAACAGGCCCGGGGCGAGTATGTCTTCTTCGCGGACGACGACGACTGGTTCGCGGACGAGGCGCTGGAGCGCCTGTACGCCTGCGCCCGGACGAACGACGCCGACATCGTGGTGGGCAAGATGGCCGGGCACGGGCGCTCCGTGCCCCGCGAGCTGTTCCGGCAGAACCGGTTCGACGCCACCCTGGCGAACGCGCCGCTGGTCGACAGCATGACCTGTCACAAGTTGTTCCGGCGGTCGTTCCTCGACAAGCACGAGCTGCGGTTTCCGGAGGGGATGCCCCGCCGGCTCGAGGACCACCGCATGGTGATCCGGGCGTACCTGCTCTCCGAGCGGACCTGTGTGCTGTCGGACTACACCTGCTACCACCACTACCGCCGGACAGACGGGGGCAACGTGACGGCCACCCGGCTGGACCCGGCGGAGTACTACGACGGCCTGCGCGAAGCCCTCGACATCATCGACGCGCACATCCCACCCGGGCCGCTGCGTGACCGGGTGCACCGGCGCTGGCTGCGCCACGAGATGATTGACCGGCTGCGCGGGCGCCGGCTGACGGAGGCCCCGACGGAGTGGCTCGACCAGGTCGCGGCGGAGATCCGACAGATCCTGCGGGACCGGTTCGCCCCGGGCGTGGCCGCCAGTCTGCCCCCGCTGCTCCGGGCCATCGCCTACCTTGCCGAGCAGGGCCGGGTCGCGGACCTGCGCCGGTTGGCCGAGTGGGAGTCGGGCGTCCGCGCGCAGGCCACCGTGCATCGCGGCAAGGTGAGCGGGCCCATGCTGACCGTGAACTTCTCCGCCCAACTGCTGGTCGGCAACAAGCCGATGCGGTTCAGCGCCGACGGCCGGGACCTGCCGGTCATCCCCGTGGACTGGGTGGCTGTGCCGGGCGTCGAGGTTGCGGCCACCGCCGGCAAGGTGGACCTCGTCGCCCGCCGCGAGGAAACCCAGGAGGAGATCTTCCTGCCGGTCACCGTGGAGATCGAGCGGGTGCCCGTCGGGAACCAGCTGAAGATCCGGTACCGGGCGGTCGCCGAGGTGGACTTCACCACGGTGAACGGTGGCCGTACCCGGGGAACCTGGCAGCTGCGGGCGCGGGTGAGCAGCGCGGGCTGGACGAGAGACGTCGGCCTGGCGCTGCCCGTAAGCTGTGCCGTGGACGGCGCCCGGCCGCGGGTGCACAACGATCGCTCCTTCTGGTCCCGGCTCCGCCGGGCGGCCCGTCGGTTCATTTCCCGCCCGGGCACCCGACCGGTTTCGGCGCGGTGACCCGTCGGCCGAGTTCGGCCGACGACGCCCGGGAGAGCAATGGCGCTCTCGACCGATCGGCGGCCGGCTGAGAAACTGTGTGCCGGCCGGTGAGTTGGGGGTCTGATGAGCAACGGGTGGGTGCTGCCCGAGGACGTGCTGCGCGACGCGCCGGCGTACGCGCCTCGAACCAGTGAGCTGGCCGATCTGCAGTTGCTGCTGACCGGGGCGTACGCGCCGTTGACCGGCTTCATGACCCGGGCCGACCTGGTCGCGTTGGGCCGGCGCGGCCAGCTGGCCGACGGGACGCCGTGGCCGGTTCCGGTGACCCTGCAGGTGCCGGCGCCACTCGCCGACGACCTGCAGTTGGACGACCCGCTGCGCCGGGCGCTGGTGCTCACCGACGGCGAGGGTGCTCCGGTGGCCGCGATGGACGTGACCGACGCCTGGCCGGTCCGCGAGGGCATGGTTGGCGTCGGCGGCGTGGTGCGCCGGCTCGGCGACGGCGGACACGGGCCGTTCCAGCGGCTGCGACGCAGCCCCGAGGAGGTCAGGGCGCTGCTGCCACCGGGCCGGGTGCTCGGCATCTTCGCCGACCGGCCGCTGCACCGGCCGCAGCTCGCGCAGATCGCGCACGCCGCCCGCACCCTGGGCGCGCACCTGCTGGTGATGATCCCGGCGGGCGACGAGGGCACCGGCGGGCTCCCGTCCGAGGCGCTGGTCCGCGCCGTGTTCGCCGCCCGTGACCGGATGCCCCCGGCCACTCTGGTGGCGGTGCCGCTGGCCCGGCGGCGCGACGAGATCAGCGACGCGCTGCTGCGGGCCCGGGTCGCCGCCGCGTACGGGGTCACCCACCTGCTCTCCACCGAGGGGATGCTTTCCGGTGCTGGCCTGCGGGTGCTGGTGCCGCGCGAGCTGGCCTACGACAACCGGGACGGGCAGTGGCGCTGGCGGGAGGACATCCCGCCGCGTAACCGGCGGTTGGCGCTCAGCCAGGAGGAGATCGACGACCTGCTCGACCGAGGCTTCCCGCTGCCCGAGTGGCACACCCCGCCGGCGGTGGCGAAGGAGCTGACTCGGGCCCGTCCGCCGCGCCGGCATCGCGGCCTGGTGGTCTTCCTGACCGGGCTGTCCGGCTCCGGCAAGTCGACCATCGCCCGCGGCCTGGCCGACGTGTTGCGCGAGGGCGGCGAGCGCAGCATCACGCTGCTCGACGGTGACGTGGTGCGCCGCGAGCTCTCCGCCGGGCTGGGCTTCAGCAAGGCCGATCGGGACGCCAACGTGCGCCGGATCGGTTGGGTGGCCGCCGAGATCGCCCGGCACCGGGGGGTCGGCATCTGCTGCCCGATCGCCCCGTACGCGGCGGCCCGGATCACCGCCCGGGAGATGGCGCACGCGGCCGGGGCCGGTTTCCTGCTGGTCCACGTCGCGACTCCGCTCGAGGTGTGCGAGCAGCGTGACCGCAAGGGCCTGTACGCGCGGGCCCGGGCCGGCCTGATCACCGGGATGACCGGCATCGACGACCCGTACGAGGAGCCGACCGACGCCGACCTGGTGGTGGACACCACGGATCTGACAGTCGAGGAGGCGGTGCAGCGGGTGCTGGAACACCTGACCGAGACCGGCTGGGTGGAGTCCCGCCCCCAGTCCGCCTGACCGTCCCCGTCGGCAACCCGCCGGCCGCGGTCGGGGCGGGCGCGTCCCTTCCTTTCGCCACGCCTTCCTGCGCGATAGCGTTCGTCTTTGTTGGAACACGTTCGGCCGCATGGGCACGTGGCCGCGAGAGCCGGAGGTGACGGCGGGTGCTGGCGCGGCAGCGGCAGTCGGCCATCCTGGAACGGGTCCGCGCCGCCGGGGGCGTACGGGTCACCGAGCTGGCCGCCGAGTTCGGCGTCTCCGACATGACCATCCGGCGGGACCTGGAGACGCTGCACGAGCGGGGGCTGCTGGCCAAGGTGCACGGCGGGGCGACCCTCGCCGGCCCCGGCTCCACCGACGAGCCCGGCTTCCACGCCAAGGCGGTGCGGCAGTCTGCCGAGAAGGCGGCGATCGCGGACCGGGCCGCGCGGCTGGTCCGCCCCGGCGCCGCGATCGCCCTGTCCGCCGGCACCACCACCGCCGAGCTGGCTCGCCGCCTGGTCGACGTGCCGGGGCTGACCGTGGTGACGAACTCGCTTCCGGTGGCTGAGATCCTGCACGTGGTCGGCCGGCCGGACCAGACCGTGGTGCTCACCGGCGGGGTGCGTACCCCGTCCGACGCACTGGTCGGCCCGCTGGCCGTGGCGGCCCTCGGGGCGCTCCACCTGGACCTGCTCTTCCTCGGTGTGCACGGAATCAGCGAACGGGCCGGGTTCACCACCCCGAACCTGATGGAGGCGGACACCAACCGGGCCCTGGTGGCCACGGCCGACCGGCTGGTGGTGCTCGCCGACCACACCAAGTGGGGCACCGTCGGCATCTCCTCGATCGTCGGGCTGGACGCCGCGGACGTGCTGGTCACCGACGACCGGCTGGCGGCGGACGCGCGTCGGGTGCTCGCGGACCGGGTGGGCGAGCTGGTGGTGGTGCCGGGCGCCGAGAGGCCGCAGTGAGGCGTACCCGGATCGAGCTGGCCGACGGCCGCGAGTTGCTCTACTTCGACGAGCGGGACGACGCGGTCCGCGACCAGCCGGACCGGCGCGAGCTGCCCCCGCCGCCGCCGGCGTCCCAGCTCCGGTACGACCCGCTGACCGACGAGTGGGTGGCGGTGGCGGTGCACCGGCAGACCCGCACCTTCCTGCCCCCGGCTGACCAGTGCCCGCTCTGTCCCTCCCGGGACGGCCGGCTCAGTGAGATCCCCGCCCCCGACTACGACGTGGCCGTCTTCGAGAACCGCTTTCCGGCGCTGAGCCAACGGGTCGCCGCGGAGCCGGCCGGGATCACCCCGTTCACCCCGGTACGCCCAGGGCAGGGCCGGTGCGAGGTGGTCTGCTTCACCGACGACCACCACGCCTCGTTCGCCAGCCTCTCGCCACGGCGGGTGCGGACCGTGCTGGACGCACTCGCCGACCGGACCAGCGTGCTCGGCGAACTGCCCGGAGTGGAGCAGGTCTTCCCGTTCGAGAACCGGGGGGTGGAGATCGGGGTGACCCTGCACCATCCGCACGGCCAGATCTACGCGTACCCGTTCGTGACGCCCCGCACGCGGGCGATGCTCGCCGCCGCCCGCCGGCACGTCGCGCGCACCGGCGGCAAGAACCTGTACGCGGACGTGCTCGCCGCCGAGCGTGCCACCGGGGACCGGGTGGTGGCGAGCAACGAACACTGGACGGCGTACGTCCCGGCGGCCGCCCGGTGGCCGTTCGAGGTGCACGTCGCCCCGCACCGCCCGGTGCCGGACATCCCGGCCTTGAACGACGCCGAGCGGGATGCCTTCGGCCCGCTCTACCTCGACGTGCTGCGCCGCTTCGACGGGCTGTTCGACCTGCCGATGCCGTACGTCGCCGCCTGGCACCAGGCGCCGGTGCGCGTCGACCGCGAACTGGGGCATCTGCATGTGCAGCTGTTCAGCGTCCGGCGAGCCCCGGACAAGCTGAAGTATCTGGCCGGCTCCGAGTCCGGCATGGGGGTCTTCATCACCGACATCGCCCCCGAGCGCGCGGCGGAGCTACTACGCAAGGAGGCGCCCCCTCTTAACGCCTCCGGTAGAGGAGGGGCCCCCTCTTAACGCCTCCGGTAGAGGAGGGGCCCCCTCTTAACACTTGGGCAGAGCCAACAGGGCGCGGGGGGCCCGGGACAGGGCCCCCCGCAAGGGAAGGGACGGCCGGCTGTGCGCGACAGCCGGGAAGGCTGGCTGATCGGCACTCACGCCGCGAGGCGACCGCGGTCAACCTTCCTGGACGGGACTGGGATCCCGTCCACCACCCTCAACGATGGCTGTCACCTGCGGTGACGCGGCCGGCAGAGGCGACGGGGCCCGCCGGCATCAGCCGGCGGGCCCCGTCGTGACGCGTACCCGGGATCAGGCGGCGAGCCTGCGAGCCAGGTTCTCGTCGAGCGCCGCCATGAACTCGTCGGTGGTCAGCCACGGGGCGTCGCGCGAGATGAGCAGCGCGAGGTCCTTGGTCATCTGACCCCCCTCGACGGTGTCGATGATGACCCGCTCCAGGGTGTTGGCGAACTCGGTGACCGCCGGGGTGCCGTCCAACTTGCCCCGATGGGCCAGGCCCCGGGTCCAGGCGTAGATCGACGCGATCGGGTTGGTCGAGGTCTTCTCGCCCTTCTGGTACTGCCGGTAGTGCCGGGTGACGGTGCCGTGCGCGGCCTCGGCCTCGACGGTACGGCCGTCCGGGGTCATCAGCACGGAGGTCATCAGGCCGAGCGAGCCGAAGCCCTGGGCGACGGTGTCGGACTGCACGTCACCGTCGTAGTTCTTGCAGGCCCAGACGAAGCCGCCCTCCCACTTGAGCGCGGCGGCGACCATGTCGTCGATCAGCCGGTGCTCGTAGGTGATGCCGGCCGCTTCGAACTGCGACTTGAACTCGTTCTCGAACACCTCGGCGAAGATGTCCTTGAACCGGCCGTCGTACGCCTTGAGGATGGTGTTCTTGGTCGACAGGTAGACCGGGTAGCCGCGGTCCAGGCCGTAGCGCATCGAGGCGCGGGCGAAGTCCCGGATCGAGTCGTCGAAGTTGTACATGCCCATGGCGACGCCGCCGCCGGGGAAGTTGGCGACCTCCATCTCCATCGGCGCGCTGCCGTCGGCCGGGGTGTAGGTGATGGTCACCGTGCCCGGGCCGGGGACGACGAAGTCGGTGGCCTTGTACTGGTCGCCGTGCGCGTGCCGGCCGATGACGATCGGCTTGGTCCAGCCCGGCACGAGCCGCGGCACGTTGGACATGATGATCGGCTCGCGGAAGACGACGCCGCCGAGGATGTTGCGGATGGTGCCGTTCGGCGACCGCCACATCTTCTTAAGGCCGAACTCTTCCACCCGGGCCTCGTCCGGGGTGATGGTGGCGCACTTGACGCCGACGCCGTGCTCCTTGATGGCGTTGGCGGCATCGATGGTGACCTGGTCGTCGGTGGCGTCGCGGTGCTCGATCGACAGGTCGTAGTAGTGCAGGTCGACGTCGAGGTACGGCAGGATCAGCTGCTCCCGGATCTGCTTCCAAATGATCCGGGTCATCTCGTCGCCGTCGAGTTCCACGACCGGGTTGTTTACCTTGATCTTCGCCATCGGCCGGCGCTCCTCTCGGGGGACACGTGCTCAAGCAGTACGAGCGTACTGGAAACTGGTCGGGGCGCCCCAGCCGGCCTCCGATTGCGTCCTTTCCCGGATGCCGTGACCTCACACGGCCGGGTTCACCGCCGCCGTCGCCGTGTGCACCCACTGCACGAATTGGTAGATCACCCCGTTCGGGTCGGTGATCTGAAAGAAGCGCTCTCCCCAGGGTTCGGTCTGGAGCGCGGTCGTGACGGGGACGCCGGCGGCCTGGATCCGGGCGTACTGATCGTCGATGTCGTCAACGACGAAGGCCACGATGAGCCCGCCGGCGCGCTGGTGACGCAGGCTCTCCGGCTGGAGGAGCGCCAGGCCGGTACGCAGGAATACCAGGTTGAAGCCGACCCCCTCACGAGCCAGCGAGACGAAGCCGTCGGCGGCCATCTCCTCCCGGAACCCGAAGTGCTGCTGCGCGAACGCGGCCGAGGTCGACACGTCGTCGACGTTGAGCGAGATGGCCGATGCGGTGATCTGCAAGGGAGCCTCCGTGGCGCGGGTCGCGGACAATAACTCCGTACATTGTACAACGTACGCCGTACAGAGTTATTGACCTGACAGGATGATCCGGTGTCCACGTACCGAAGCGGGGCCGGCGACCCGGCCCGCACCCTGCAACTGCTGTGGCGTCAGCCCGCCGACGGCCCGCGCCGGGGCCCTCGGCAGGGGCGATCGGTAGACGCGATCGTGGCCGCCGCCATCGAGCTGGCGGACGCCGAAGGGCTCGACGCGCTCACGATGCGCCGCGTCGCCCAGGCGGTCGGCGTGGCACCCATGACCCTCTACACGTACGTGCCCGGCAAGGCGGAACTGCTCGACCTGATGCTGGACCGGCTCTACGCGGGAATGCCCCGGCCGGACCGCTCCCGGAAGTCCTGGCGCAGCCGGGTGGCGGCCGTCGCCCGGGACAACCGGGACCTCTTCGCCGCGCACCCGTGGGCGGCCGAGGTCGCGACGGTGCGGCCACCGCTCGGGCCGGGCCTGATGGCGAAGTACGAGTACGAGCTGCGCGCCTTCGACGACACCGACCTGGACGACGTGGCACGCGACGCGTCCCTGATTTATCTGCTCGACTTCGTCCGGGCCGCGGCGCGGTCGACGGCCGAGGCGCGGGCCGTCCAGCGGGACAGCGCGCAGAGCGAGGAGCAGTGGTGGGCGGCGAACGGTCCGCTGCTGGCCCAGGTGTTCGACGAGTCGAGATATCCGACCGCGGTCCGGGTCGGCAGCGCGGCCGGCGCCGCCCACGGCGCGGCCTACGACCCGGAACACGCGTACGAGTTCGGGCTGCAACGGGTCCTGGACGGTTTGAGCGTGCTGGTCGACGCCGCCCGGGTCCGGAATACGGAAACGCCCCGCGACTGAGGTCGCGGGGCGTTCCGGTGGGTCGAATCACATGTTGGCCACGTCGGACTGCTTGGCGCGGACGGCCTCGGCGGCCTCCTTGAGGCTGGCCAGCTCGTCGGCGTCCAGGTCGGTCTCGACGACCCGCTTGACGCCCTCGGCGCCGATCGCGGCCTCGACGCCCAGGTAGACCCCGGAGATGCCGTACTCGCCGTCGACCCAGGCGCAGACCGGCATGACGTCGCCGGAGTCCTCGGCCACGGCCTTTGCCATCCGAGCGGCGGCGGCCGACGGGGCGTAGTACGCGGAGCCGGTCTTCAGCAGCGCGACGACCTCGGCGCCACCGTTGCGGGTCTTGACGACCAGCTCCTCGATCTGCTCGGCCGGCATGGCCTCACGCAGCGGCTTGCCGTTGACGGTGCTCTTCGAGGGGACCGGGACCATGGTGTCGCCGTGCGAGCCCAGGGTCAGGGTCTTCACCGACTTCACCGGCACGTTCAGCGCCTCGGCGACGAAGTTGGTGAACCGGGCGGTGTCCAGCATGCCGGCCTGGCCGAGCACCCGGTTCTTCGGGAACTGGGTGGCGAGCTGTGCCAGCGCGGTCATCTCGTCGAGCGGGTTGGAGACCACGATGACGACGGCGTTCGGGGCGTACTTGGCCACGTTCTCGGAGACCTGGCGGACGATCTTGGCGTTGGTCTCCAGCAGGTCCATCCGGCTCATGCCCGGCTTGCGGGGCAGGCCGGCGGTGATGACGACGACGTCCGAGCCCTCGATGGCCTCGTAGCCCTCGCCGTTCGGGCCGGTGGTGACGCCGACGACCTTGGTCTCGAAACCCTCGACGGCGCGCGACTGGTTGAGGTCCAGCGCGAGACCCGCCGGCTTGCCCTCCACGATGTCGGTGATCACGACGGTGTCGAAGACGTCGTACTCGGCCAGGCGCTGCGCGGTGGTGGAGCCGTAGAAGCCGGCCCCGACGACAGTGACCTTCTTACCCATGGTCGTCCCACTCCCTGATGCCAGTCGGTTTTCCGGACCGTATCAGCCATCCTGGCACCGATCGGGCCAGGGGCGGACCGTTATGACGCGCTCGGGCGTTAACAGGGGGCCCCTCCTATACCTGAGGCGTTAAGAGGGGGATCCTCCTTGCTCGGCTCGTTCGACGACGTTGGTGAGGAGCATGGCGCGGGTCATGGGGCCGACGCCGCCCGGCATCGGCACCAGCTTGCCGGCCACCTCGGCCACCTCCGGGTCGACGTCGCCGGTGTAGCGGCCCTTGCCGTCGGCGCCGATCACCCGGGTGATGCCGACGTCGACGACCGTCGCGCCGGGCGTGATCATGTCGGCGGTGAGCAGCCCCGGCACACCGGCCGCGACGATGACGATGTCGGCGGCGCGGGTCTGCTCGGCGAGATCGAGCGTGCCGGTGTGGCACAAGGTCACGGTCGCGTTCTCACTGCGCCGGGTGAGCAGCAGGCCGAGCGGGCGACCGACGGTGTTGCCCCGGCCGATCAGCGCCACCTTGGCCCCGCGCAGCGCGACGTCGTGCCGGCGGAGCAGCTCGACGATGCCGCGCGGGGTGCAGGGCAGCGGGGCGTCGTAGCCGAGCACCAGCCGGCCCAGGTTGACCGGGTGCAGCCCGTCGGCGTCCTTGGCCGGGTCGATCATCTCCAGCGCCCGCTGAGTGTCCAGGTGGGCCGGCAGTGGCAGCTGGACGATGTAGCCGTGGCACGCCGGGTCGGCGTTCAGCTCGGCGAGGACGGCGTCCAGCTGTTCCTGCGTGGCGTCGGCGGGCAGCTCGCGGCGAATCGAGGCGACCCCCACCTCGGCGCAGTCGCGGTGCTTGCCGTTGACGTACGCCTGGGAGCCGGGGTCGGCGCCGACCAGCACCGTGCCGAGCCCCGGGATGGTCCCGCGCTCCGCCAGCGCCTTGACCCGCGTCCGCAGCTCGTCCTTGATTTCCGCCGCCGTCGCCTTGCCGTCCAGGATCATCGCCGTCACGCATGGATCGTCTCACGGCGCGCGGTACGCCCGGCCGCTGACGGGCAACCGTGACCCTCCGTAACGTGGCGTTCGTCACTCACCGTCACAAAATGTGCGCCTCACCACATTGTGAGACGGACACCGAATGATCAATCGGGGCGCAGCCGACAGCCGGCTGACAAGCGCGTGAAGGCGTCAAGAGCACGCCACGGGGGTGCCATGAGCGCCCCAAAAAGCGG
The DNA here is from genome assembly GCF_040636055.1 of Micromonospora sp. NPDC006766. Classification (NCBI taxonomy): domain Bacteria; kingdom Bacillati; phylum Actinomycetota; class Actinomycetes; order Micromonosporales; family Micromonosporaceae; genus Micromonospora; species Micromonospora sp. NPDC006766. Next base: position 202,094 of record NZ_JBEYIX010000003.1, read on the forward strand.
CATTGACCAGCTCTTCTTTCACGGCCCCCTATAGCAGAGACCTGCGGTCCCACCAAGACCGGGGGGTCCGCTCCGTTACCACATCGCAATGCTCTCGTTGCCGAGTCGGCCCGGAACGACCTACCGTTGCCGATTGTTGCGCAGCGTTACCCAGTGCCGGGCCTAACTGCGCAGCGTGAGGAGATGAGGAGACTCAATGCGTGTTCGTAGGCTCGCTGCCTGGACCGCTCTCCCGCTCGCGGTGACCCTGGGCCTGGTGGCCTGCGGCTCGGGCGGCGGCAGCGGCGGCGGCGGCAAGAGTGACCCCAACGCGGCCGTGCGGATCGAGATCGGCGAGCCGCAGCACCTGGTGCCGACCAATGTCACCGAGACGAGCGGCTCCCAGGTGCTGGCCGCGCTGTTCAGCCCGCTGATCGGCTACGACGAGGCGAACCTGCCGTACGAGGTGGCGGCCGAATCGGTGACCTCGTCGGACAACAAGGTCTGGACGATCAAGCTGAAGCCCGGCTACACCTTCCACAACGGCGAACCGGTCACGGCCGACAGCTACATCGACGCCTGGAACTACGGCTCGTACGCCCCCAACGGCCAGGAGTCCAGCTACTTCTTCGAGAAGATCGCCGGCTACGACGACATGCAGGGCGAGAAGCCGAAGGCCAACACGCTGAGCGGCCTGAAGAAGGTCGACGACCTGACCTTCACCGTGACGCTCTCCGAGCCGTACATCGACTTCAGGAGCATGCTCGGCTACACGGCCTTCTACCCGCTGCCCAAGGCGGCCTTCTCCGCCCCCGGCGTGCTCGCCGAGGGCTACGAGCAGGCGCCGATCGGCCAGGGCCCGTTCCAAATGAAGGGCACCTGGCAGCACGACGCCAAGGTCGAGGTCGAGAAGTACGACGCCTTCCCCGGCCAGCAGCCGAAGGTGCACGGCGTCGAGTTCCGGATCTACCAGCAGCCGACCGCCGCGTACGCGGATGTGCTGTCGGACAACCTCGACGTGATCAAGTCGATCCCGACCGAGAACCTGTCGACCGCCGCCGCCGACCTCGGCGACCGGTTCCAGCAGAGCCCGGCCTCCTCGCTCCAGGTGCTGTCCTTCCCGACCTACCAGAAGGAGTTCAGCAACCCCGAGGTGCGCAAGGCCATCTCGATGGCGATCGACCGGGACGAGATCACCCAGTCGATCTTCAAGGGCTCGCAGCAGTCCGCCCGCTCGTTCGTCTCGCCGGTCGTCGCCGGCTACCGGGACAACACCATCGGCGCGGCCGGTGAGTTCGACCCGGTCAAGGCCAAGACCATGTACGAGGCCGCGGGCGGCCCGAAGAAGATCGAGCTGTCCTACAACGGCGACGGTGGCCACAAGGACTGGATCGACGCCACCTGCAACCAGCTCAAGGCCAACCTGGGCGTGGAGTGCGTCGGCACCGCCGAGCCGAAGTTCGCGGACCTGCTGACCAAGCTCCGGCAGAAGCAGTCCGTCGGCCTGTTCCGGATGGGCTGGGTCATGGACTACCCGTCCATGGAGAACTACCTCGGCCCGCTGTACAGCACCAACGGCTCGTCGAACTACTACGGCTACAGCAACCCGGAGTTCGACAAGCTGGTCGCCGAGGGCGCCAGCGCCCCGACCGAGGACGAGGCGATCAAGAAGTACCAGGCGGCGGAGGACCTCCTGGCCCAGGACATGCCGGTGATCCCGCTCCGGTTCGGTCAGAACAACTTCGGCTCCTCGACCAAGGTCAAGAACGTCGAGGTGGACCTCTTCGACCGGGTCGACCTGCTGAAGATCGAGGCCGTCAAGTAACACCCGCACGACGGGTCGGGCCGCCCACACCGGGTGGTCCGACCCGCGCGAGCGGCCTACCTTCCGCCCTCCCAGAGAGACTTCAGGATGTTCCGCTTCATTCTGCGGCGACTGCTCCAGATGGTTCTCGCGTTCTTCGGGACCACTCTGATCGTCTACGCGCTGATGTTCGCCGGCCAGGGCGACCCCATCCAGGCGCTCGCGGGGGAACGACCCGTCACCGCGGCCCAGCGGGCATATCTGACCGAGAAGTACCACCTCGACGCCACCGGCGTCGGCGGCTTCTTCTACCGCTACTTCGACTACCTCAAGAACCTGCTCCACGGCGACCTCGGGCAGTCACTGACCGGACGGCAGATCAGCGACATCCTCGCCGCCGCCTGGCCGGTCACCATCAAGCTGGCGCTGATCGCCATGGTCGTCGCGGTGGTCTTCGGCGTCACCGCAGGCGTGATCGCCGGCATCCGCCGGGGCAGCATCTTCGACAACTCGACGCTGGTGCTCACCCTGCTGGTGCTCGGCATCCCGACCATCGTGCTCGCCCCGCTGGCTCAGTACCTGCTCGGCGTCAAATGGCAGCTCTTCCCGCCGACCGCCGGCGCCGAGCCGAGCCTGTACGCGCTCCTGCTGCCCGGCATCGTGCTCGGCTCGCTCTCGCTGGCCACCGCGCTGCGGCTGACCCGTACCTCGGTGGCGGAGAACCTGCGCGCCGACTACGTCCGCACCGCCCGGTCCAAGGGGCTGCTCAAGCGCCGGATCGTCAGCGTGCACGTGCTGCGCAACTCGCTCATCCCGGTGATCACCTTCCTCGGCGTCGAGCTGGGCAACCTGATGAGCGGCGCGATCATCACCGAGGGCGTGTTCAACATCCCCGGTGTCGGTTTCAACCTCTTCCGCGGCATCCGCACCGAGGACGGCCCCCTGGTGGTGGGCATCGTCAGCGTGCTGGTCGTGGTCTACCTCGTCTCCAACCTGGTGGTGGACGTCCTGTACGCCGTACTCGACCCGAGGATCCGCTATGAGTGAGCGCACCGTTGACGCGCCGCAGAAGCCGCGCAGCCTGGCCGGCGACGCCTGGCGCGACCTGCGCCGCAACCCGATCTTCTGGATCAGCCTGACCCTGGTCGTGCTGGTCGCCGCGATGGCCGCCTTCCCGTCGCTGTTCACCGCCAACGACCCGCGTGACTGTGTGCTCTCCCGGCAACACGCCGGGCCGTCCGGGGGTGCCCTCTTCGGGTACGACTTCCAGGGCTGCGACACGTACTCCCGGGCCGTCTACGGGGCCCGCGCCTCGCTGCTGGTCGGTGCGCTCTCCGCGCTGTTCACCGGCCTGATCGCGCTCACCGTCGGGATGTTCGCCGGCTACTTCGGCGGCTGGGTCGACGCGGCGCTCTCCCGCGTGATCGACATCGTGCTCGGCATCCCGCTGCTGCTCGCCGCGATCGTGCTGCTCAAGCGGGTCCACAGCGACAGCACCACGGTCCGGATCGGCGCGGTGATCTTCGTGCTGGCGGCGCTGGGCTGGACGACCGCGGCCCGGGTGGTCCGCTCCTCGGTGATCACCGCCAAGGAGCAGGACTACGTCGCCGCGGCCCGGATGCTCGGGGCCGGCAACGGCCGGATCATGTTCCGGCACATCCTGCCGAACGCCCTCGCGCCGGCGATCGTGGTGCTCACCATCGCGCTCGGCTCGTTCATCGCCGCCGAGGCGACGCTGAGCTTCCTCGGCATCGGCCTCAAGGCCCCGACCATTTCCTGGGGCATCGACATCGACGCCGGCCGGGTGCACATGCGCGAGTCGGCGATTCCGCTGGCCGCGCCCTCCGCCTTCCTCGCGCTGACCGTGCTCGCCTTCATCATGCTCGGCGACGCGATCCGCGACGCCTTCGACCCGAAGCTGCGGTGACCGCCATGACTCAATCCGCCATCCGGCCGGTGCCGGCCACCCCCACCCCGCCCGGTGGCCACCTGCTCGAGGTACGGGACCTGCACATCGAGTTCCGCACCCACGAGGGCGTGGCCAAGGTGATCAACGGGGTGTCGTACCACCTCGACCCGGGCGAGACCCTGGCCGTGCTCGGCGAGTCCGGCTCCGGCAAGTCGGTGACCGCCCAGGCGATCATGGGCATCCTCGACACCCCGCCGGCGCACATCCGCTCCGGCCAGATCCTCTACCAGGGCCGGGACCTACTGACCCGGTCCGAGGAGGAGCGCCGGCAGGTGCGCGGCAAGGAGATCGCGATCATCTTCCAGGACGCCCTCTCCGCGCTGAACCCGGTCTTCCCGGTCGGCTGGCAAATCGGCGAGACGCTGCGCCAGCGCGAGGGGATGTCCCGTGCCGACGCCCGCCGACGGGCCGTCGAGCTGATGGACCTGGTGAAGATCCCGGCCGCGGCGAAGCGGCTCGCCGACTACCCCCACCAGTTCTCCGGCGGCATGCGGCAGCGCGTGATGATCGCGATGGCGCTCGCGCTGAACCCGAGGGTGCTCATCGCCGACGAGCCGACCACCGCGCTGGACGTCACCGTGCAGGCCCAGATCATGGACCTGCTGGCCGACCTGCGCCGCGACCTCGACATGGCGATGATCCTGATCACTCACGACCTCGGCGTGGTCGCCGGGGTCGCGGACCGGATCGCCGTCATGTACGCCGGCCGGATCGTCGAGCACGCCGACGTGCGCTCGCTGTACCGGGCGCCGGCGCACCCGTACACCAAGGGGCTGCTGGCGTCGATCCCGCGGCTGGACGTGCGCGGCCAGGCGCTGTCGACGATCAAGGGGTTGCCGCCGAACCTGATGCGCATCCCGTCCGGCTGCCCGTTCCACCCCCGGTGCCCGTACGCCCAGCAGGTCTGCGTGGACGAGGTGCCGCACGAGCTGACCCTCCGCGCGGGCCGGACCAGCGCGTGCCACTTCGCCCAGGAGGTTCGTGATGACAGCGCCCGCTAGCCCGACGAAGGTCCGCGGCGAGACCATCCTCACCGTCGACAACCTGGTCAAGCACTTCCCGATCACCCAGGGCGTGCTGTTCAAAAAGCAAATCGGCGCGGTCAAGGCGGTCGACGGGGTCAGTTTCGAGCTGCGCCGCGGCGAGACGCTCGGCGTCGTCGGCGAGTCCGGCTGCGGCAAGTCCACCCTGGCCCGGCTGCTGATGCGGCTGGAACAGCCGACCGCCGGCCGGGCCTCGCTGGAGGGGAAGAACCTGTTCAAGGCCTCCGGGGCGGAGCTGCGCCGGCTGCGCCGCAACATGCAGATGGTGATGCAGGATCCGTACACCTCGCTGAACCCGCGGATGACGGTCGGCGACATCATCGGCGAACCGTTCGACATCCACCCGGAGGCGGCGCCGAAGGGCAGCAAGCGGCGGCGGGTGCAGGAGCTGCTGGACGTGGTCGGGCTCAACCCCGAGCACGTCAACCGCTACCCGCACCAGTTCTCCGGCGGCCAGCGCCAGCGCATCGGCATCGCCCGGGCGCTCGCCCTGCGGCCCGAGATCATTGTCTGCGACGAGCCGGTGTCAGCCCTGGACGTCTCCATTCAGGCCCAGGTGATCAACCTGCTGGAGCAGCTTCAGGACGAGTTCGGTCTGTCGTACATCTTCATCGCGCACGACCTGTCGGTGGTCCGGCACATCTCCGACCGGGTCGCGGTGATGTACCTCGGCAAGATCGTGGAGATGGGCACCGAGCAGGAGATCTACGAGCGGGCCACCCACCCGTACACCCAGGCGCTGCTCTCGGCGGTGCCGGTGCCCGACCCGGACGCCCGCGACGACCAGAAGATCATCCGACTCACCGGCGACGTGCCGAGCCCGGCCGACCCGCCGTCGGGCTGCCGGTTCCGCACCCGGTGCTGGAAGGCGCAGGACCTCTGCGCCACCCGGGAGCCGCTCGCGGTGCTGCGCGCCGCCGACCCGCACCCCTCGGCCTGCCACTTCGCCGAGGTACGCCCCGCCGCCTGAGCCGCATCCGGGCGCGGCCGGTCGGCCGCGCCCGGATGCGACCGTGCTCAGTGGAAGAAGTGCCGGGTGCCGGTGAGGTACATCGTCACGCCAGCTTCCTTGCAGGCCGCGATGGTCTCGTCGTCGCGGATCGACCCGCCCGGCTGGACGATGGCCCGAACACCAGCCTCGATGAGGATCTTCGGGCCGTCGGCGAACGGGAAGAACGCGTCCGAGGCGCAGACCGACCCGCGGGCCCGGTCGGCGCCGGCCCGGCTGACCGCGAGCCGCGCCGAGTCGACCCGGTTCACCTGGCCCATCCCGACGCCGACGGTGGCGCCCTCCTTCGCCAGCAGGATCGCGTTGCTCTTCACCGCGCGGACCGCGCGCCAGGCGAACACGAGGTCGCGCAGGGTCGCCTCGTCGGCCGCCTCGCCGGTGGCCAGCCGCCAGTGCGCCGGGTCGTCGCCCTCGGCGTCGATCCGGTCCCGCAGCTGCACCAGCATGCCGCCGGTGACCTGCCGCCACTCGGCCGACAGCGGGTTGAACTCCGGGGCGTGCAGCAGCCGGATGTTCTTCTTGACCTGCAGGATCTCGACAGCGCCGGGCTCGTAGCCCGGGGCCACCAGCACCTCGGTGAAAATCTCCGCGACCTGCCGGGCCAACTCGACGGAGACCGGCCGGTTCACCGCGATCACCCCGCCGTACGCGGAGACCGGGTCGCAGGCGTGCGCCCGGCGGTGCGCCTCGGCCACGTCGGCCCCGACCGCGATGCCGCACGGGTTGGCGTGCTTGATGATCGCCACCGCCGGCTGCCCCGGGAAGTCGTTCGCGGCCCGCCACGCGGCATCGGCGTCGACGTAGTTGTTGTAGGACATCTCCTTGCCGTGCAGCTGCTCGGCCTGGGCCAGGCCGGCCGGGCTGGCCGGGTCGGCGTAGAGAGCCGCCGCCTGGTGCGGGTTCTCGCCGTAACGCAGCACGGTCTGCCGGCGCAGCGCCTGGCCGGCGAACTCCGGCCACCCGTCGGCCGCCGGCGCCAGGGTGGCCGCGAACCACTCGGCCACGGCCACGTCGTACTCGGCGATGTCGGCGAACGCCCGGGCGGCGAGCGCCCGGCGCTGCGCCAGGGTGAAGCCGCCCTCGGCGAGCGCGGCCAGCAGCGCCGGGTACGCCGCCGGGTCGGTCACCACGGCGACCGAGGCGTGGTTCTTGGCCGCGGCCCGGACCATCGCCGGCCCGCCGATGTCGATCTGCTCGACGCACTCGTCCTGGCTCGCGCCGGAGGCGACCGTGGTCTGGAACGGGTAGAGGTTGGAGACCAGCAGGTCGATGCCGGCGATGCCGTGCTCGGCGAGCTGGTCGGCGTGCGCGTCCTTGCGCAGGTCGGCGAGGAGCCCGCCGTGGATCTTCGGGTGCAGAGTCTTCACCCGGCCGTCGAGGATCTCCGGGAAGCCGGTCACCCGCTCGACCGGCGTCACCGGCACGCCCGCGCCGGAAATCGTCGACGCGGTGCTGCCGGTCGACACGATCTCCACCCCGGCCTCGTGCAGGGCCCGGGCCAGCTCGACCAGGCCGGTCTTGTCGTAGACGCTGACCAGCGCTCGCCGGATCGGGCGGCGGGTGTCCTCTGTGCTGCTCACGGAACGGTGACCTTTCTGCCGGTGATCGTCCAACCTTCACGGACCAGCCGACCGACCTGGTCGACGAGCTGGCGCCGCTCGGCCTCCTTGATGCGCTCGGTGAGCGTCTCCTCGTCGTCGTCGTCGAGCACCGGCACGGTGACCTGGGCGACGATCGGGCCGGTGTCCATTCCGGCGTCGACGAAGAACAGGGTGGCGCCGGTGACCTTCACGCCGTAGGCGAGGGCGTCCCGGGGGCCGTGGATGCCGGGGAAGGCCGGCAGCAGAGTGTTGTGGGTGTTCAGGTAGCGGTCGCCGAACGCGGCCAGGAAGCGCGGGCCGACCAGCTTCAGGAACCCGGCACTGAGCACCAGGTCAGGCTGGTACGCGGCGACCCGGGCGGTGAGCGCGACGTCCCAGTCCGCGCGGGTCGGATGGTCCTTCACCCGCTCGACGAAGGTCGGCACCCCGGCATCGGCGGCGCGGTCCAGGCCGGCGATGCCGTCGCGGTCGGCGCCCACGGCCACCACCCGCGCGCCGTAACCGGGGTCGGCGCTGGCGTCCAGCAGCGCCTGGAGGTTGCTACCGGAGCCGGAGACGAGGACGACGAGGCGGGCAACGGACGCGGGCTCGGTCACCCGGCCACCCTATCGGGCAGCTCAGGAGGCCCAGTGCTCGGGCGGAGGCCTCAGCTGATCACCCGGGGTGGCGCGGGCACGATACGCTGCCGATCGCTCGGAGTCCGGCCACCCCCGGGTTCCGCACCCTTCAGCGAATAAGCACCACAGCGGTGCTTGGAATGAGGAGGACGTCCGATGCAGCCCGGATACCCCCAGCAGCAGCCTGCGCAGATCGACAACAACATGACCATGTCGATCGTTGCGATCTTCCTGTTCTGGCCCCTCGCCATCCCGGCGATCATGAACGCATCCAAGGTCAACCCGCTGCTCCAGCAGGGTGACTACGCCGGCGCCCAGGCCGCCGCCGCCGAGTCGAAGAAGTGGTCCAAGCTGGCCCTGATCATCGGCCTCGTCTGGATCGGCATCGTCGTGATCTGCTGCCTCGCCGGCACGCTGACGAGTCTGTTCAGCACCACCTCGAACTAATCACCGACAACCGACCTCCAGTCCAAGGAGCACCCCGCGATGCAGCCCGGTTACCCCGGTCAGGACCCGTACGGCGAGCAGCCCCCACAGGACCCGGCCGCCCCGCAGCAGCCCCAGGACCCGTACGCCCAGCCGCCCGCGGCGCCGCAGTACGGGCAGCAGCCCTACCAGGACCCGTACGCGCAGCAGCAGCCGTACGGCGCACCGACGTACCCGACCGCCGGCTACCCGCAGCCGCAGGGCCAGCAGAACACGCTGGGCCTGGTGTCGATGATCCTCGGTATCGCGTCGATCCCGCTGTCCTGCTGCGCGTTCATCGGCATCCCGGTCGGCATCGCCGGGGCGGTCACCGGTTACCTGGGCCGGCAGAAGGCCGCGCAGGGGCTGGCCAACAACGACGGCCAGGCGAAGGCCGGCCTGATCTGCGGTGCGGTCGGTGCCGGCCTGAGCATCGCGTGGATCATCCTGAACACGGTGCTCAGCTTCAGCCTGCCGACCGCCCCGTGATCCAGCGGTCTCTCAGGGGCGCCCCGAAGCATCCGGGGCGCCCCTCGCTCTTTCCGACCGCATCCGCCCCCGGCCGCCGCCGGTGGTCTCGCGGGTAAGGATCCTGGTGGCGGCGGCCCCGAGCAGCGCGCCGACGGCGACAACCACCGCGGCCACCCCGGCCACCTGCCACCACACCGGGCCGATCTCGGCCAGCCGGCCGTCGCCGAGCGGCCCACCGGAGATCGCGGCGGTCACGCCGAGCAACACCCCGGCGACCGGGCCGGCGAGCACCGCCGGGACGAGCAGCGCCGGCCAGCCGGCCCTCGCCCGGTCCTCGCCCGCGACCCGGGCCAGCCGCCGGGCCAGCAGCCAGCCGGCGGTCATCCCGGCCAGCACCGGCACCGCGAGCAGCCCCGTGCCGAGCCCGTCCATCGGCCCGCGCGGCAGCCCGGCCAGCAGCGGTACGGCCGGCAGCGCGCCGACGGACACCTCGCTGGTGCGGACGGCCGTGTCGGTGCCGACGGCGAACCCGGGCCCGAGCAGGTAACTGGCCGACCAGATGGTGGCGTTCGGGGCATAGGCGAGGCTGACCAGGGTGATGCCCGCCTGACCGGTCACCCCGGTCCGGTACGCCCCGATCATGTCGGCCGCGTCGCCGCCGCCGGTCGCCACGGCGAGCCCGGCCGCCCCGGCGCCCGCGCCGATCAGCAGCAGCCCGGCGACCAGCCCGGTCCGCAACCCGTCCCGCAGCGGCGGCGCGGACCGCCGGGCCAGCAGCACCGACACACCGGTGGTACGCACCGCCCCGACCAGCGCGGCGAGGGCGCCCAGCAGCGCGAAGGTCAGCCCGGCCCGGACCGGGGACACCCGTGGCCCGCCGGCGCTGACCGCGACCGCGGCGAGGGCGCCGAGCAGCGCGTACCCGATGCCGACGGCGACCGCGACGGTGAGCGCCTGCCGGGGCGAGCGACCACCGCGGGCACCGATGGCCCGGGTGGTGTGCACGCCCGCGCGGGTGAGCCGCCAGACCACGAGCGCGGTCAGGGCGAGCGGCGCCAGGCCGAGCGGCCCGGCGGAGGTCTGCAGCGGCACCCCGTGGCCGAGCAGCCAGCCGGCGAGGCCGGCACGCAACGCGCCAGGCAGCGAGCCGGCGTCCGCGCTGAGCTGCGCCAGGCCGAGCACCAGGGTCACCGGCAGCCAGGACGTCACGGCGGCCCAGCCGGCCGCCACCCCGGCGGCGACGGGCAGCGGGGCCCGACTGCGCGGCGCCTCCCCCGACCGGGGCGCGGGCACCCGGGGCTCGGCACGGCCGATCGGCCGGCCGCCGACGACACCGGCGGCGGGCAGGCGGGGCTGGTCAGGGGTGACGGGTGACATCGGCTCTACTCTGGCATGCCGCGCGAACGGCGGCAGTCCGATACCGCCTCGGTGCCGCGGCGAGTTGCGTGATCACGCGGCCGACGGCCCCATGACGGTCTAGCCTCAGCCGAGGAGGCGCGACCGTCTTGTCGCGGCAGCGACCGTTCGGAGGAAGCCGTGAACGCTCCGTATCCGCCGCCACCACCGGCCGGCCGGGACCGGTCCTTCTTCTGGGGCATCGTGGGAATCATCCTCGGCCTGTTCTGCTGCGGCGTCCTCGGCATCGTCTTCGGCTACCTGTCGATCCGGGACGCGCGGCGGTTCCACCGGTCTCAGCTGGTCGGCTGGCTGGCCATCGCGTTCGGCGTCATCAACCTCGTCGGCAGCGCGATCGCCCGGGCCCGGGGCACCTACTGGTACCCGTACTGGTACCGCTGAGACAACGAGGGGGTCGACCGGATCCGGTCGACCCCCTCGGCACAACACACCGACCGCTCAGCGGCCGGACATGATCTCCCGCATCAGCTTGGCGGTCTCGGTCGGGGTCTTGCCGACCTTGACACCGACCGCCTCCAGCGCCGCCTTCTTCGCCTCGGCGGTGCCCGCCGAGCCGGAGATGATCGCGCCGGCGTGGCCCATGGTCTTGCCGGGCGGAGCGGTGAAGCCGGCGATGTAGCCGACGACCGGCTTGGTGACGTTGGCCTTGATGAACTCGGCCGCCCGCTCCTCGGCGTCGCCGCCGATCTCACCGATCATCACGATGGCGTCGGTCTCCGGGTCCGCCTCGAACGCGGCCAGGGCGTCGATGTGGGTGGTGCCGATGATCGGGTCACCGCCGATGCCCACGCAGGTCGAGAAGCCGATGTCGCGCAGCTCGTACATCATCTGGTAGGTCAGCGTGCCGCTCTTGCTGACCAGGCCGATCCGGCCGCTGCCGGTGATGTCGGCCGGGATGATGCCGGCGTTGGAGGCGCCCGGCGAGGCGATACCCGGGCAGTTCGGGCCGATGATCCGGGTCCGCTCGCCCTTGGCGACGTTGTACGCCCAGAGCGCGGCGGTGTCGTGCACCGGCACGCCCTCGGTGATCACCACGGCCAGGTCGATGCCAGCGTCGATCGCCTCGATGGCCGCGGCCTTGGTGAACTGCGGCGGCACGAAGATGACCGTGACGTCGGCACCGGTCTCCTTCATGGCGTCGGCGACGGTCGCGAAGACCGGCAGCTCGGTGCCGTCGAAGTCGACCGTCTGGCCCGCCTTGCGCGGGTTGACGCCGCCGACCACGTTGGTGCCGGCGGCCAGCATCCGCCGGGTGTGCTTGGAACCCTCGGAACCGGTCATCCCCTGCACGATGACCTTGGAGTCCTTGGTCAGCCAGATAGCCATTGTCAGACCCCCGCAGCTGCCAGCTCGGCGGCCCGCTCGGCCGCGCCGTCCATGGTGTCGACCCGCTCGATCAACGGGTTGTTCGCGCCGTCGAGGATCGCCCGACCGGCCTCGGCGTTGTTGCCGTCGAGACGGACGACGAGCGGCTTGGTGACCTGCTCGCCGCGCTGCTCGAGCAGGGCGAGCGCCTGCACGATGCCGTTGGCGACGGCGTCACAGGCGGTGATGCCGCCGAAGACGTTGACGAAGACGCTCTTGACCGAGGGGTCGGAGAGGACGATCTCCAGGCCGTTCGCCATCACCGCGGCGCTCGCGCCACCGCCGATGTCGAGGAAGTTGGCCGGCTTGACGCCGCCGTGCCGCTCGCCCGCGTACGCCACCACGTCGAGGGTGGACATGACCAGGCCCGCGCCGTTGCCGATGATGCCGACCTCGCCGTCGAGCTTGACGTAGTTGAGGTCCTTCTCCTTGGCGGCCTGCTCCAGCGGGTCGACCGCGGCCTGGTCGACCAGAGCCTCGTGGTCCGGGTGCCGGAACCCGGCGTTCTCGTCGAGGCTGACCTTCGCGTCCAGCAGCAGCAACTTGCCGTCCTTGGTCTTGGCCAGCGGGTTCACCTCGACCAGCGTGGCGTCCTCGGCGACGAACGCCTGCCACAGCTTCACCGCGACGTCGACGACCTGGTCGGCCACCTCGGCCGGGAAGGCGGCAGCGGTGACGATCTCACGCGCCTTCGCCTCGTCCACGCCGGTGTTGGCGTCGATCGGGGCCTTGACGACCTTCTCCGGGGTTTCAGCGGCGACCTGCTCGATGTCCATGCCGCCGGCAACGCTGGCGATGCAGAGGAAGGTGCGGTTCGCCCGGTCGAGCAGGTACGAGAAGTAGTACTCCTCGGCCACGTCCGCGGTCACGGTGATCATGACCTTGTGGACCGTGTGACCCTTGATGTCCATGCCGAGGATGTCGGTGGCCCGGGCCACCGTCTCCTCCGCGCCCTCGGCCAGCTTCACGCCGCCCGCCTTGCCACGGCCGCCGACCTTCACCTGCGCCTTGACGACCACTCGGCCGCCGAGGCGTTCGGCGATCGCGCGGGCCTCCTCCGGGGTAGTGGCGACGCCGCCGGCGAGCACGGGCAACCCGTGCCGCTCGAACAGGTCCCGCCCCTGGTACTCGTACAGGTCCACGTTTGCGCGTCCCGTCCCGTCTCCGCGGCGCGCCGTCGCGCCGCCACCAGCGTTGGTCAAATCAGTTTGACGCCTGTCATCAGATGAGACAGGCCATTTGCCGCAGCCTAACGAGGTGGGTACCGGCGGCAACCGAGCGGGTGCGGCGTGTGTGGTAATACACAGCCACCCGGCGCGTCGGGTCAGCCCACCTGGCAGCGGCCGGCCGCGTACCCGACGACCGCCCGCATGATTTCCGCCTCCGGGCGGTCGGCGAAATTGACGGTGGCGGTGAAACCCGTGCCGAAGAACGCCTGCTGCAGGCCCGAGTCCAGGGCGGTGAAGGCGCCCAGGCCGGAGCCGACGCGTGGGTCACGCGGCTTGACGCAGAGCATCTTCTCCAGCGACCAGCGTCGTAGGTAGATCCGTTCGATTGCCGCCCAGGGGAGCCAGATCGCCTGCCCCCGGGTCGGCCGGGTCTTGATCCAGAGCCCGTCCGGCCCGACCGCGAGGACCGGGCCGCCGGAGGAGATGAGCCAGAGCTGGAGGCCCACCGGCACCGCGAAGAACAGCATGACCATCGGGATGACGACGAACAGCAGCGCGGCGTCGCCCGCGGACGACGCGGCCAGGCCCAGCGGGCAGGCCGTCACCAGGCCGACGAACAGGAGCAGGCCGCCGAAGAGCAGCGCCCGCTTGCCCAGGTTCGGCCGGACCACGAACGGCAGGTTCTCCGGAATCCGTTTCGCCGTCGGCGCCGGCCACGGTGGCGGCAGCGGCGCCGGGCCGGGCCCGCCGGGGTACGCGGGCCCGGCCGGATACAGCTGCTGCGGCGGCGGAGGCCAGCCCTGACCCGGCTGCTGGGGCGGCGGCCCGCCGGCGGGATCCGGCTGCGGGGAGGGATGGGTCACGGCGGGCTCCCGGCTGAGAGTCGTCGACCGCGGGAAGGCGGTGTGGGCAGGCACACGATACGGCCCTCGCTGCGGTCGTACCGTCCCGGTGAACTGCCGGCCCCGGTGTACGCGGCACGCGCCCTTCGGGCCGAGCTCAGCCGTCCGGGGGATGTTGGCAGACGGGCGTAACCCCCCGGTGGGGGCGTCGTTGAGTCTGATGTCGGAGCGCTGGTCAGGCGCGATGGCGGGAGACGGCCGATGCCCTGTCGGTCGAGGGGTGGCGGCGGGGCATCGTGCATAGAGGGGCCGGGCGTGTGAGGGGTGCGTCCGGCCCCTCCCCCTGCCTGCTTTCAGGCAGGGGGACGCCGGTCAGCCGACCGGTTGGGCGACGTTCCCCCGAACCCACTCGACGATGGACTGGGTGGTCGCGCCCGGGGTGAAGATCTTCGCGACGCCGAGCCGCTCCAGCTCGGGGATGTCGGCGTCCGGGATGATGCCGCCACCGAAGACCACGATGTCGGCCGCGTCGCGTTCGGCGAGCAGCTCCAGCACCCGCTTGAAAAGGGTCATGTGCGCGCCGGACAGCACGGAGAGGCCGACCGCGTCGGCGTCCTCCTGGATCGCGGTCTCCACGACCTGTTCCGGGGTCTGGTGCAGGCCCGTGTAGATGACCTCCATACCGGCGTCACGCAGGGCCCGCGCCACGACCTTTGCGCCCCGGTCATGACCGTCCAGGCCGGGCTTCGCGACGACTACCCGGATACGAGAGCTCATCAGCGCACACCTTTCGCCGGCTCCGGCACTGTCACCTGAACGAACGGTAACCCGGCCGACCGGGGGCCGGGCACCCGGGCGGCGCTTCTACCGTCCGGCCACGCACACGGGAAGCTGGACACCTCCGCCGAACGGTCACTCTGCGCCACGAACGGCCAGTCGTAGGGCCATCCGACCGGCGGCATGAGCTATGACAAGAGCGCATGTAAACGGACATAACGAAACACCAATTCGGCGCTTTGGCTTGTGACACGAGTGGCTGTTGGCTACCGTGTCCACGGTTGTCATCAGGTCCACGGACGGGTGACGACGCGGTCGCCGGACGTTCAACGGAGCCACACCGAACGGCTGGCGATCGCATCGGATCCCCGACAACGGAGGGTGTGCGTGCGCCAGCGCCTGTCGTCTGAGCCCGATAGATATCGCGGTCGCCGCCGCGTACCCACCCCTCCCCGAAGCCGCTACGCCGCGGTCGTCACCACCGCCTTCGTGGGGGCCGGCATCGTCGCCCTCGGCGCGAACGCCCTCCCCGACGCCAAGAGCGTCAGCCCGTCGGTCCTCGACCAGCTCAAGCAGGCCTCGGTCACCAGCCAGGACGCGGCGGCCCGCGCCGGCAGCGCCGACCGCGCCTCCCGGGACAGCCGCGCGGACAGCAAGGCCGCCACCGAGCAGGATGTCTGGCGGCTTCCCCTGCACGACTACGACCTCAACACGGCCTACGGCATGCGCTGGGGCAAGCTGCACACCGGCATCGACCTGGTCGCCCCGGAGGGCACCCCGTACGTCGCGATCCACGGCGGCACGGTCACCAAGGCCGGCTGGTTCGGTGGCTACGGCTACGCCGTGATCGTCCAGCACGCGGACGGTAGCGAGGCGATCTATGGTCACTCCTCGGAGGTCACCGTCAAGGAGGGTCAGCAGGTCAAGGCCGGCGACCAGCTCGGCCTAGTCGGAAACACCGGCCACGCCTACGGCCCTCAACTACATCTCGAAGTGCATGTCAACGGGCAGCCGTTGGACCCGGTGCCGTGGCTCAAGGACCGCGATGTGGACATTGAGCTGCAAACCGAGGCATATTAGAGAAGCGTAGCCGCTTCCTGACGCTGCGTATCGCCCACTGGCCGCCCGGATCGACCGATCCGGGCGGTTTTCTTTGCGTAAAAGTCTACTGGGTCACACCTCCAACTGTGAGCGGCGCCATACCAAGTCGTGATCCTCTTTGCCGCGAAACCACTCAGAGCGGATGAAGCCGGGCAGCAGGCGACACCGGCCGAACGCGTCGCCCCGGAGTCGGTGCCCGTCGCGGCCCGGACCGAAACCAGTATTTCGAGGTCACGTGCCCCTCAACTGGTGAAGGTCCCCGTGCAGGAAGACAGCTCCATCCAGAACGACGCCCCCGGCCGGCACCGGCTGCGCAAGCGGACGGGTCGGCGCACCACGTACCTCGTGATCGGCGCGGTCGCCCTGGTCGGCCTCGCCCTCGGTGGCGTCGCCGTCGCCACCGCCGATCACGGCGCCCCGACCGGCGACCCGGTCGCCGTCGACTTCGAGGCGCGGGCCCGCGCCGAGGCCGCCGCTCGCGCCGACCGCTCGACCCGAGGCTCTGCCGTGCCGGACACCTCGTCGGCCGCCCCGGCCGCCTCGTCCGCCGCCGCGGTCAGCCCGTCGCCGGGCCCGACCATGGCGAGCCCGAAGCCGACGAAGACCGCTACCGCCAAGCCGAAGCCGAAGCCGAAGCCGACGAAGAGCACCCCGCCGAAGCCCGCGTGGGTCATCCCGATGGCCGGTGCCACGATCACTTCCTGCTACGGGCCACGGTGGGGCACCCTGCACGCCGGCATCGACTTCGCGATGCCCGAGGGCACGCCGATCCACGCCACCGCGGCGGGCACCGTGATCAAGGCCGGCAACGACGGCGACGGCTACGGAAACTCGATCTTCATCGACCACCACAACGGCTACCTGACCCACTATGCCCACCAGAGCCGGCTGATCGTGAGCGTCGGCGACCAGGTGAGCGCCGGCCAGGTCATCGGCTACGAGGGCGCCACCGGGGACGCGACCGGCCCCCACCTGCACTTCGAGGTGCACCAGGGCGAGATGTGGAACCAGATCGACCCGGCGCCCTTCCTGCGCGCTCGGGGCATCGACGTGGCCTGCTGACGAGTGGTGGTCAGGCGTCGGCCGGCAGCGGTTCGCCGGTCTCCAGCAGCGTCTTCAGGCTCGCCACCACGTTCGGCCAGCCGTAGCTGACCATCTCGGCCAGGCTCGATCCGGGCTCGAAGCCGTCGTGCACGACGGTGAGCTTCACGACCTGCGCGGTCTCCTCGATCGTGAAGGTGACCTTCGAACGGGCCTCGCCGGACAGCCGGGCGAGCAGCCCCTCGTCCCAGCCGAAGCGCTTGGCGAGCTCCGGGGTGATGGCGTGCCAGGTGTAGGAGAGCCGGCTGTAGGGTTCGGCCTCCAGCACGACCTGCTCCGGGTCGCTGATCAGCACGCCGTGGTTGTCCCAGGTCATCGGCGAGCCGACGGACCAGTCCGTGGTGAACTCCGTGGCCCAGTAGCGGCGGGTGAAGGCGGGCTCGGTCAGCGCCTGCCAGAGCTTCTGCGGGGTGGTGCGGATGTAGGTGGTGTAGACGAAGGTTGGCGCGTTCATCGGGGTCTCCTCCAAGACGAGTTTCAGGTCCGCCAGGGCTTGAACCCTGGCCCGGTCGTAGCGGCTGATCCACCGATGGGCGATTTCCTGCACGGGCGCGGCGTTGAGGTAGTGCAGCTTCTCCCGGCCCCGCCGCACGGTGGCGACGAGCCCGGCCTCCTCCAACACCGCGAGGTGCTTGCTGACGGACTGCCTGGCCATCTCGAGGCCGGAGCACAGCTCGCGCAGCGTCTGCCCGTTGCGGGCGTTGAGCGAGTCGAGCAACGCGCGTCGGCTCGGATCGGCCAGTGCCTTGAACACCTCGTCCATGCCCGCCCTCGTACCCGGGTTGCCGCCTGTCGGTATGCAGCCTTTCGGCTGCATGAAATTTAGGCAGCCGGATGGCTGCCTGTCAAGACGCGTGGCTGGTCGAGGCCCATCAAGTCGAGCTCACACGATTTGAGGCGCCACCAGAGCGCCACGGAACGCGGTGAGGCCGGCCCGGCAGCGCGCCGGGCCGGCCCGCCTCACAGTTTGTCGATCGGAGCGTGCCGGAGCACCAGCCACAGGCTCTGGTCGCCGAAGTCGATCTGCGCCCGGGCACCCGGGCCGTGCCCCTCCACGGCCAGCACCCGGCCGAGGCCGTAGCGCTGGTGGTTCACCCGGTCCCCCGCCGACACCTTCGGCGTCTGCTTCAGCTCGCTGGCGGTGGAGAGCCGGCTGGCGTCCACCCCGAGCCGCTTCGCCAACTGGGTCGCCCTGGGCGTACCCCCGGTGAAGCCGCCGGGCGCGCGGTCGGCGCGGCCGCCCACGCCCCCACCCCCGCCGGCCCACGAGGTGTACGAGCCCTCGACGCGCTCCCAGCGGACCAGCTCCGGCGGCAGCTCCTCAAGGAATCGCGACGGCGGGTTGTAGGCCGGCTGGCCCCACGCCGACCGGGTGACCGCGCGGGACAGGTAGAGGCGCTGCCGGGCCCGGGTGATGCCCACGTACGCCAGTCGGCGTTCCTCCTCCAGCTCGCGGTTGTCGCCCAGCGAGCGCAGGTGCGGGAAGACGCCGTCTTCCAGACCGCTCAGGAAGACCACCGGGAATTCCAGGCCCTTCGCCGTGTGCAGCGTCATCAGGGTGACCACACCCTGGTGGTCGGGGTCGTCGGCGGGGATCTGGTCGGCGTCGGCGACCAGCGCCACCTGCTCCAGGAAGCCGGCCACGGTGGCCCGCTCCCCCTCCGCCCCGAGCGCCTCGATCCGCTCGGTGTATTCGCGGGCGACGCTGACCAGCTCCTGGAGGTTGTCCACCCGGCCGGCGTCCTGCGGGTCCAGGCTCTCCTCCAGCTCGGTCAGGTAGCCCGAACGGGTCAACAGGGCCTCCAGCACCTCCTCCGGGGTGCCGGTCGCGGCCAGCTCCCGCGCGGAGTCGAGGAGCGCGACGAACTCGGCGATGCCGTTGGCGGCCCGGGTGGAGATGCCGGGTGCGTCCTTGGCCCGGCGCAACGCCGCCCCGAAGGAGATCCGGTCGCGGCTGGCCAGCGCCTCCAGGCACGCCTCGGCCCGCTCCCCGATGCCTCGACGTGGGGTGTTGAGGATCCGGCGAAGGCTGACCGTGTCGTCGTCGTTGACCACCGCGCGCAGGTAGGCCAGCGCGTCGCGGACCTCCTTGCGCTCGTAGAAGCGCACCCCGCCGACCACCTTGTAGGGCAGGCCGACCCGGATGAACACCTCCTCGAAGACCCGGGACATGGCGTTGGTGCGGTAGAAGACCGCCACGTCACCCGGACGGGTGTCGCCGGAGTCGACCAGCCGGTCGATCTCCCGGGCCACCCAGTCCGCCTCCGCGTGCTCGGTGTCGGCCACGTAGCCGACGATCTGCTCGCCGGCCCCGGCGTCGCTCCACAGCCGCTTGGGCTTGCGCGAGGTGTTCCGGTCGATCACCGCGTTGGCGGCGTTCAGGATGGTCTGCGTGGAGCGGTAGTTCTGCTCCAGCAGGATCGTCCGGGCGTCGGTGAAGTCGCGCTCGAACTCCAGGATGTTGCGGATGGTCGCGCCCCGGAACGCGTAGATCGACTGGTCGGCGTCGCCGACCACGCACAGCTCCGCCGGGTCGACCCCCTCGGTGCCGGAGACCAGCTCCTTGATCAGCACGTACTGGGCGTGGTTGGTGTCCTGGTATTCGTCGACGAGGACGTGCCGGAACCGGCGCCGGTAGCTCTCGGCCACGTGCGGGTGCGACTGGAGCAGATGCACCGTCGCCATGATCAGGTCGTCGAAGTCCAGCGCATGTGCCTCGCGCAGGCGCCGCTGGTAGAGCGTGTAGGCCTCCGCCAGGGCCCGCTCGTTGGGCCCCTTGGCCCGCGCGGCGAACGCCTCTGGGTCGACCAGCTCGTTCTTGAGGTTGGAGACCTGGGTCGCCAGCCCGCGCGCCGGGTAGCGCTTAGGGTCGAGATCCAACTCCCGGGCGACCAGTTGCATCAACCGACGCGAGTCGTCCGCGTCGTAGATCGAGAAGGTGGACTTCAGGCCGGCGTGCTCGTGCTCGGCGCGCAGGATACGGACACAGGCCGAGTGGAAGGTCGACACCCACATCATCCGGGCGCGCGGACCGACCAGCGCGGCCACCCGCTCCTTCATCTCGCCCGCGGCCTTGTTGGTGAAGGTGATCGCGATGATCTCGCCCGGGTGCACGTCCCGCGCGGCGAGCAGATGGGCGATCCGGTTGGTCAGCACCCGGGTCTTGCCGGAGCCCGCGCCGGCCACGATCAGCAGGGGGGAACCGGCGTGGGTGACGGCGTCCCGCTGCGGGCCGTTCAACCCGGTGAGAAGGGCCTGCGGATCCGACCGGGCCGCCGACGGCCGGTGCGGCGGGGTCGGCCGGGACTCCGGTGCGGACGGGGACGCGGGAATGTCGAAGAGAGGTTGCATCGCACGGCGAGTCTATGCCGCAGGCCGGACATCTTCGGGAGGCGCGGGCCCCCCGGGTGCGGGACATAGGCGTGGGATCCCACAGGTTGGCGGTTTCCTTGCGCGGCCCGCCCGCGGGTCGGCATACTCGACGACGTGTTCGAGCAGCGCTTTTACTTTTACTACGGCACCGGGAGTCCGGCAGCCGTAGGTCGCGCCTGAGCACAGACCTGCGACAAGCCCCGGGCTCCTGGAGTCCGGGGCTTTTTCGTCCCGGGATCCGGGCACCTGACCCGAGACCCGAAAGGTACGACGATGATGACTGATGTGGTGGAGTCCAGCGGCGGCGTGGCGCGGCACGGCCGGGCCGGCGAGGCGAGCCCGACCGAGGCAGCGGCGGCCCGGACGGGCACCGACGATTCGGCTGCCGCCGAGCGGATCGTGGCCATCCGGGAGCGGATCGACGAAATAGACCGCACGATCATCGCGCTCTGGCAGGAGCGGGCCGCCCTGTCCCAGGAGGTCGGGGCCACCCGGCTGGCCGCCGGCGGGACCCGGCTCGTGCTCTCCCGGGAGCGAGAGATCCTGGAACGGTTCCGCGTGGCGCTCGGCGCGGACGGCACCCAGCTCGCCCTGCTGCTGCTGCGCTCCGGCCGCGGACCCCTGTGACGCGACCCCGAAAACGAGCGGGCCGTCCTCGAACGGGCCGAAAAAAGGACGGACCGCCTGCCGGCGTCAGATCGACACCGGCAGGCGGCCCGGACGGATCACGCCTCGTGGGTGGCGACGATCTCCCGCTGCTCGGCGAAGTGGCAGGCGCTCGGGTGGTCCGAGCCCCGCTGGATCTCCAGCAGCGGCACTTCCTGGGCGCACAGGTCCTGCGCCTTCCAGCACCGGGTCCGGAACCGGCAGCCCGAGGGCGGGCTGATCGGGGAGGGGACGTCACCGGTGAGCCGGATGATCGCCTTGCTTTGTCGCACCGTCGGGTCCGGCACCGGCACCGCCGAGAGCAGCGCCTGGGTGTACGGGTGCGTCGGCCGCTCGTAGATCTCGTCCTCGGTGCCGACCTCCACCATCTTGCCCAGGTACATCACGGCGACCCGGTCGGAGAGGTGGCGCACGACCGACAGGTCGTGGGCGATGAAGACGTACGACAGACCGAACTCGGCCTGGAGCTTCTCCAGCAGGTTCATGACCTGCGCCTGGATCGACACGTCCAGGGCCGACACCGGCTCGTCACAGACGATGACCTCGGGCCGCAGGGCGAGCGCCCGGGCGATGCCGATGCGCTGGCGCTGGCCGCCGGAGAACTGGTGCGGATACCGGTTGATGTGCTCCGGGTTAAGGCCGACCAGGTCGAGCAGCTCCTTGACCTTGGTCCGGCGGCTGCCGCGCGGGGCCACCTCGGGGTGGATCTCGAACGGCTCGCCGATCAGGTCACCGACCGTCATCCGCGGGTTCAGCGAGGTGTACGGGTCCTGCATCACCAGCTGGATCTGCCGGCGCAGGCGGCGCAGCGCCCCGCCGGAAAGCCGGGAGATGTCCTGGCCCTTGTAGAGCACCTGGCCGGAGGTCGGCCGCTCCAGGTTCATCAGCACCCGGGCCAGCGTCGACTTACCGCAGCCGGACTCGCCCACCACGCCGAGGGTCTCGCCGGCCTTCAGGTCGAAGGAGACGCCGTCGACCGCCTTGACGTGACCGATGGTCTTCTTGAAGACGACGCCCCGGGTGACCGGGTAGTGCTTGACCAGGTCACGAACCTCGATGATGTTCTCAGTCACGGTTCACGAGCTCCTCGGCGAAGTGGCAGGCACTGGCCCGGCCGCTGCCGAGCTGCAGCAGCATGGGCAGCTTCTCCCGGCACACCGGCTGCGCCATCGGGCAGCGCGGGTTGAACGCGCAGCCCGACGGGATGTTCATGAGGTTCGGCGGAAGCCCCTTGATGGTACGGAGCTCCTGCCCCTTCTCGTCCATCCGCGGGATCGAGTTGAGCAGGCCGAGCGTGTACGGGTGCGCCGGCTTGGCGTACAGGTCGAACACGTCGGCTTCCTCAACGATCCGGCCGGCGTACATGACCGCGATCCGGTCCGCGACGTCGGCGACCACGCCGAGGTCGTGGGTGATCAGGATCATGCCCATCTGCCGCTCCCGCTGGAGCTCGCCGAGCAGGTCCATGATCTGGGCCTGCACGGTCACGTCCAGCGCGGTGGTGGGCTCGTCGGCGATCAGCACCTCGGGGTCCAGCGCCAACGACATCGCGATCATGGCGCGCTGCCGCATACCACCCGAGAACTGGTGCGGGTAGTTGCTGTACCGGCCCTTGGCGTTCGGGATCTTCACCTGGTCGAGCATCTCGATCGCGCGCTTCTTGGCGTCCGCGCGGCTCATGCCGCGCCGGATGCGGAACTGCTCGGCGATCTGGAAGCCGACGGTGAAAACCGGGTTGAGGGCGGAGAGCGAGTCCTGGAAGATCATCGCAATGCCTTCGCCCCGGATCCGACGCCGCTGCTCGGGGGACATCGTGAGCATGTCCTTGCCGTGGAAGCGGACCTGGCCACCGGTGACGAAGCCGGGCGGGGTGTCGAGGATGCCCATGATCGTCTGCGCGGTGACGCTCTTGCCGGAGCCGGACTCGCCGAGCACGGCGAGGGTCTCCCCCGCGTCGACGTGGTACGTCACGCCGTTGATGACCTTGGCGACGCCGTCCCGGGTACGGAACTCGACCCGCAGGTCGTCGACCTCGAGCAGCCGGCCCGAGGGGCGGCCGGAACCGTCGGCGCCCGGCGCGGACTGCTCGGACACGAGAATGTCGGACAACTCAGTTCCCCTATCGAAGCTTCGGGTCGAGGGCCTCGCGAACCGTCTCGCCGAGCATGACGAAGCTCAGCACGGCCGTGACGAGGAACGCGGCGGGGAAGAAGAGCAGATAGGGCGAGACCCGGAGCAGGTTCTGCGATTCACTGATCATGATTCCCCAGGACACGACCGGGTGCTTCAGGCCGATGCCCAGGAAGGACAGCGTGGCCTCGGCGCCGATGAAGGAGCCGACCAGGATCGTGCCGTAGACCAGCAGCGGGGCCAGGCAGTTCGGCAGCAGATGCTTGAGGATGATCCGGCCGGTGCCGGCACCCAGCGCCCGGGCCGCGACGATGTAGTCGGCCTCCTTGGTGGCCAGCACCGAGGAGCGCATCAGCCGCATCACGACCGGCCAGCTCAGCACGGTCAGCGACATGGTCACCAGGCCCATGATCGCCCACTCGCTGTTGTCCGTCCCGGCCCCGTTGAAGGTGGTCAGGATGACGATCGAGCCGAGCACGAAGGGCAGGCCGAAGAAGATGTCCGCGACCCGGGAGAGCAGCGCGTCCACCCAGCCGCCGCGGAAGCCGGCGATGATGCCCATGGTCCCGCCGATCAGCAGGGTGCCGACCACGGAGAGCAGGGCCACCACGATCGAGGCGCGGGCGCCGTAGATCGTGCGGGCGTAGACGTCCCGACCCTGCAGGTCGTAGCCGAACCAGGCGTCGGCCGACGGCCGCACCTGGCTGTTGTCGAGCGAGCCGTTCACCGGGTCTCCGGAGGTGAACAGCGACGGGAAGGCCGCCATCAGCACGAAGAGCAGGATGAACCCGGCGGAGATCCAGAACAGCGGCTTGCGGCGCAGGTCGAGCCAGGCGTCGCCGAGCAGGCCGCGCGGCTTCTGCTGCTTCTGCGCGCTCTCCGGCAGCCCGGCGTCGACCGGGGCGCCGGCCTCGGCCGGCTGCTCGGCGCGGGGGGTGTTGACCAGCGACGCGGCACTCGGGTCACTCATGCCGGCACCTCGCTTCGCTCAGCGCGGGCCTGATTGCCCACGCGCACTGCGTTGATGATTCGTTCGCTGCGCTCACTCATAGCGGATCCTCGGGTCCAGGGCGGCGTAGAGCAGGTCCACCAGCAGGTTCATCAGCAGGTAGACGAGCACCAGGATCACCACGATGCCGACAACGGTAGCGCTCTCCTTGGTCACGATGGCGCGCAGCACCTGCCGGCCGATGCCGTTGATGCCGAAGATGCCCTCGGTCACGATCGCGCCACCCATCAGGGCACCGAGGTCGGTCCCGAGCAGGGTGACGACCGGGATGAGCGAGTTGCGCAGCAGGTGCACGCCCACCACCCGGCGCATGGGGAGCCCCTTGGCGATGGCGGTCCGGACGTAGTCGGCACGGCGGTTCTCCGCGATGCTGGTGCGGGCCACCCGGGCGATGTACGCCATCGAGGCGCTGCCGAGCACGAAGCCCGGCAGGATCAGCTCGGGGATCCGCATCTCGGCGGAGACGGTGGGGGTGACGATGCCCCACTTGACGCCGAAGAACCACTGGGTCACGAAGCCGATGACGAAGACCGGCAGCGCGATCAGGAAGAGGGTGGAGACCAGGACCAGGTTGTCCAGGAAGCCGTTGCGCCGGAGACCGGTCAGGACGCCCGCGCCGAGACCGATGAGAGCCTCGATGGCGAGCGCGACCACCGCCAGCTTCAGGGTGTTGGGGTACGACGTCGCGATGATGTCGCTGATCGGCCGGCCACCGAACGTGGCGCCGAAATCACCCTGGAAAAGGTTCTTCATGTAGCTGGCGTACTGCACCCAGATCGAATCGTTGAGATGGTACTTCTCAGTCATCATCGCGACGTAGTTGGGCGGGCAGGCGCGGTCGCCACACTTGCCGGCGAACGGGTCGCCGGGCACCGACCAGACGAGCCAATAGATCAGGAACGTCGTGCCGATGAACACCGGCACGAGTTGCAGCAGCCGTCTCAAGAGATAACGGCCCATGGGGTGGTCCTCCAGACAGGGGCGCGCGTCGGACGGCCGACACGGTGGCGACAACGTGCGAGGGGATTTATGTTGTACACCCTCTCGCGGAACGGCCCCGGGCCGGGCCCACCGGTAGGCGAGCCCGGCCCGGGGTCAGACCGTTCGGATCAGAGCTCGACGGTGGTGATGTCGAGCTCGCCGACGTTGGTCAGCTCCATCTTCTTGATCTTCTCCGAGTGGCCGGACTGCTGGCCCTGGAAGTAGATCGGCATCGACGGAACGTCCTGGTCGATGATCTTGACAGCCTCAGCGAACTTCTTGTGCGACTCCTCGATGCTGGGGGCCGCCACGGCCGCCTTGGCGAGGGCGTCGACCTCAGGGTTGCTGTACTGGCCGTCGTTCGAGGAACCACCGGTCACGTAGAGCGGCATGATCCAGTTCTCGACGTCGGGGTAGTCCTGCTGCCAGCCGGCCCGGTAGGCACCGGTCATCTTGTGGGCGGTGATGTTCTGGCGGAAGACCGCGAAGGTCGGCACGGCGACGGCGACGGCGTCGATACCCAGGTTGGTCTTGATCTGCTGGGCGACGGCCTCCATCCACTCCTTGTGGCTGGCGTCGCCGTTGTACGACAGGGTCAGCTTGCCGGTGAAGCCGATGGACTCCTTGAAGAGCCGCTTGGCCTCCTCCGGGTCGTACTTGCAGGCGGTGCAGTTGCCCGGCTCGGCGCCCGGGGTCAGCGGGTTGGCCCAGCTGTCGGCCGGCGTGCGGTTACCGAAGAAGATCTTCTCGGTGATCGCCTTCCGGTCGATGGAGAGCGAGATCGCCCGGCGCAGCTTCGGGTCGTTGAAGCGCTTGTCGTAGAACGGGAAGGCGATGATGCCCGTCGCCGGGGTGACGCTGGGGATCGCCCGCTCGCCCAGGTCGCTCTTCCACTTGTCACCGGCCAGCATGGAGACCGGGACCTGCTGCATGAAGTCGATGTTGCCGGAGACCAGGTCGTTGTACTCCGCCACGTCGTCCTGGTAGATCTTGACGGTGACGTCCTTGATCTTCATCTTGTTGCGCAGGCTGTAGTCGTCGAAGCGGGTGAGCTTGATGTCGACGTCGTCAGTCCACGAGACGAAGCTGACCGGGCCGTTACCGATCGGGTTCCGGCCGAACTTCTCCGCGCCCTCGGTGAAGAAGGCGTCCGGCAGCGGCACGAAGGCGCTGTAGCCGAGCTTGGTCGGGAACACCGAGGTCGGCGCGTTGAGGGTGACCTCGAAGGTCCAGTCGTCGACGACCTTGAGGCCGGACATCTCCTTGGCCTTCGGCTCCGGGATCGGGTCGCCTTCCTTCTCCGGCTCAGAGTAGACGTCGTCGAAGCCCTGGATGTCGGCGAAGAAGCTCGCGCCCTGCGCACCGTTCGGGCCGTACGCCCCCCAGTTCCAGGCCTTGACGAAGTTCTCGGCCTTGACGGTGGTGCCGTCGTGGAACTTGGTGTTCGGCTTGATCTTGATGGTGAAGACCTTGGAGTCGTTGGTTTCGATCGACTCGGCAAGGGCGTTCTGCGGAGCGCCACCGTTGTTCGGGTACTC
Source organism: Micromonospora sp. NPDC006766 (assembly GCF_040636055.1). Taxonomy (NCBI): domain Bacteria; kingdom Bacillati; phylum Actinomycetota; class Actinomycetes; order Micromonosporales; family Micromonosporaceae; genus Micromonospora; species Micromonospora sp. NPDC006766. Next base: position 228,519 of record NZ_JBEYIX010000003.1, read on the forward strand.
GACCAGGGCGGTCCACAGGTAGTCGATGATCCTGCCGCCACCGGTCTCGGTGGTGTTCGCCGGAACCAGGGGGTTCTGCGGCTGGGTGCCACCGATGGTGATCGCGCCGTCCTTGCTGGCGCTGGTGTCGTCGCCGTTGCCGCCACCGTTGGAGCAGCCGGACGCGACGAGCGCGAATGCCGCGCCCACCGCGAGCGCGCTGCTCGCCCGCTTCGAGACTCTCATTCCGAGGGGCCTCCTCTTTCTAACCTGGTTCCGTCGTGAGTTTCACGCACGTCTTGGGGGTGTGCCACCGACCGCCGACCCGAACCACAGTTCGGCGGTTTACCGCAGTGGAAGTCGGCACACCCCAGGGGCGCCGTTCCGCCGGGCACCGCACCAGAGCGCACAACACCATGCAGGGCCGGCCAACACTCGACGTCACATCGAGGCGACATCGCGTGTTCGGCAGGCCCGACGAGGTGCCATACACCAGGGGTGAGGTGCTGCCACTGTGACACTCACCGGCCCGTTCCGTGAAGGTGCCGTTATCAAGCCGTTAGTTGGTTGCCACGTTGCCGATACTTGAGAAAAGATCGTGATAGGGGCGGGTCGTACCACTCTGAACAGGTAAGACACGGTCACGCACCCCGCGTAGGCTCGATGGCTGTGAGCTTCCCCGCCTCGGCTCCGGTGCTCCCCGACGCCCGTCGGGCCCTGGCCGTATTTGCCCATCCGGACGATGTCGACTTCGGCTGCGCGGGCACAGTTGCCGGCTGGGTGGACGAGGGAATCGACGTGGCGTACCTGATCGTGACCCGGGGCGACTCCGGCGGGTTCGACAACACCCCGCGCGACGAGCTGCCCGCCCGGCGCGAGGCGGAGCAGCGGGCGGCGGCCGCCGCGGTCGGCGTACACCGGGTCGACTTCCTCGACGGCCACCCCGACGGCCTGCTCGCCCCCGGTCCGGAGCTGCGCCGCCAGATCGCCGCCGCGATCCGCCGGTTCCGGCCGGACCGGGTCCTCACCAGCTCCCCGCTACGCCGCTGGGAGATCCTCACCGGTCCGAGCCACCCCGACCACCTGGCCGTCGGCGAGGCCACCACCTGCGCGGTCTATCCCGACTCGCGCAACCGCTTCGCCTTCCCCGAGCTACTCGCCGAGGGCCTGGAGCCGTGGGTGGTCCGCGAGATCTGGTACGCGGGCGGCCCCGCGCCGGACCACGTCGTCGACGTGACCGACCGGGTCGACCGGAAGATCGCCGCGATGCGGGCCCACCACTCGCAGACCGCGCACCTGGACGTCGAGACCTGGGTGCACAACCTGCTCGGCACGATCGCCAGCAACGCCGGGCTGCCCGCCGGGCGGCTGGCCGAGGCGTTCACCGTGCTACGCACCGAGTGAACCGGAGCGGGCGATCAGACCAGCCGACGGTCGGCCGCCCAGCGGGACAACTCATACCGGTTGGACATCTGGAGCTTGCGCAGCACGTTGGAGACGTGCGTCTCGACCGTCTTGATCGAGATGAACAGCTCCTTGGCGATCTCCTTGTACGCGTACCCCCGGGCCAGCAGCCGAAGCACCTCCCGCTCGCGGTTGGTGAGCTGGTCCAGCTCCGGGTCGGAGACCGGCGCGTCCGGCCGGGCCGCGAACGCGTCCAGCACGAACCCGGCCAGCCGGGGGCTGAACACCGCGTCCCCGTCGGCCACCCGGCGGATGGCGTCGGTCAACTCGTCCGGGGAAATGGTCTTGGTGACGTAGCCCCGGGCACCGGCCCGGATCAGCCCGATCACGTCCTCGGCCGCGTCGGAGACGCTCAACGCCAGGAACCGCACCTGCGGGTGGGTACGCCGCATCGCCTCCAGCACCGCCCGGCCGCCGCCGTCCGGCATGTGCACGTCGAGCAGCACCACGTCGGGCTGGGTCGCCGCGATCCGGCTGACCGCCTCGGCCACCGTGCTGGCCTCGCCCACCACCTCGACGTGCCCGCCGAGCTCGGCGCGTACGCCCGCCCGGAACATGGCGTGGTCGTCGACGAGGAACACCCGCAGTCGCCCGTCCCGGGGCGCCGCTGCCTCGACCGGTCCCTGCTCGGCCATGGTCACCTGTCCCTTTCCGCGTTGGAGCCGGAGCCGCTGATCGGCAGGATCAGCCGGACCTCGGTCCCCTCTCCCGGCCCGGACCGGATCTCGGCCCGACCGCCGTGCCGCCTCATGCGCCCGATGATCGAGCCCCGGACGCCGTGCCGGTGATCCTCCACCGTAGCCGGGTCGAAGCCCTTCCCTCGGTCCCGCACGAAGACGCTGACCTGGTGCGCCTCCACCTCGGCGTAGAGCGACACCGTCTGCACCCCGGCGTGCCGCGCCGCGTTGACCAACGCCTCCCGGGCGGCGGCGACCAGCGCGCCCACCCGCTCATCGGTGTCCCGGTCGCCGACCACCACCGCCTCGACGGTGATGGCGAAGGTGTCCTCCACCTCGGCGGCGGCCTGCTCCAGGGCGGCGGCGAACCGCTCCGTCGGCGAGGCGGTCGGCTTGTAGAGCCAGTTCCGCAACGACCGCTCCTGGCCCCGGGCCAGCCGTTGCACGGTCTTTGTGTCGCTGGCGTTGCGCTGGATCAGGGCGAGCGTGTGCAGCACCTGGTCGTGCACCATCGCCGCCAGCTCGGCGCGTTCCTGCTCCCGGATACGCCCCTCGCGCTCCGAGCGCAGCTGGTTCCAGGTACGCCAGAGGACCGGCCCCATCACCACGCCGACCCCGGCCAAGCCGACCAGCGCGAAGATCACGCCGTTGAGCACGGCGTCAAAGTTCTGCACCGGCGAGTAGACCGCGGCCACACCGATGATGCCGACGGCGACGAGCACCCCGCCGCCGACGAAGCGCAGCACGAACGAGCGTCGGTCGCTCTCCTCCACCACCGCGCCCAGCCACGGCACCGCCATCGGCCCGCTCCGCTGCTGGCGGCGCTCCGGCGCGGACTGGTGCCAGATCACACCGGCGCCGACCGCGATGATCGCGACCAACCAGCCGGCGGTGCCAGCCGCGCCGACCGAGTGGAAGGCCATCATCTGCACCAGCAACACGCCCAGCCCGATCGCCACGAAGGGCAGAAGTTGGCCGAGGTCACGGCGGGGCGGGGCGGCGGTGTCGCCCGGGCGGGGCGGAACGACCGCCCAGAAGGCGGCGTACAGCAGCAACCCGAGACCGTTCAGCCCGAGCAGCACCATGAAGGCGATCCGAACGCGGAGCACCGAGATGCCGAGGTGCTCGGCGATGCCGGCGGCCACCCCCGCGGCCAACCGGTGCTCGGTGGCCCGGTAGAGCCGCGGCGGATGCGGGGTCACGGTGCTGCTGATGAGAGACTCCCCGGGTCGGGCGGACGGTAATGGCGGCCAGCCGCGCCGGCGCCGCTTCGATCGTCACACGGCCGCACCGCAGCCGGCCATCGGGACGTCCCCGACATTCGAGGGGCACCGAATCTCAGGGTGGCGTCAGGGTCCCCACCGGAGGACGTTCGGGCGGCGCGCGCAGCAGGATCGTAGGCATGACCGAGGAAGCTGTCCCTCCGCCCCGGCCCGGGGCGGCGTCACAGGACGCGCCACCACCACCCCCACCGCCCGGCCCGGCCGGGCCGCCGCCGGGCGCGCCGACCGCCGGCTCCGCGCCGTTCGGCGGACCGCCCCCCGGGTACACCCCACCGCCGACCGGTGCCGGCTTCACCTCCCGGTACGGCCTGGTCCGCCCCCGCGACGGCCGCTACCTGGCCGGCGTCTGCGCCGCCATCGGCCGGGCCACCAACACCGACCCGGTGCTGTGGCGGGTGCTCCTTGCCGTGCTGGGCTTCTTCGGGGGCATCGGCATCCTGGTCTACCTCACCGCCTGGTTGATCATTCCCGGCGAGGGAGACAGCGCCTCCCCGGTGGAGTCGATGCTCGGCCGAGGCCGGTCGAGCATGTCTCCGACCACCGTGATCGTGCTCAGCATCGTGGTCGCGATCGGCTTCGGCTACATCGTCACCGATGCCCTCCGGGCAATCCTGCTCGGGGCGGTGATCCTGATCGGCGGCGCGCTGTTGCTCAATCGCCAGCCGCGGGCCGCGGCGGACCGGCAGCCCGCCGGGGCCGGCCCGGCCTCGGGTCCGGTGCCGCCGACGGCCTGGCCGGCGACCGCCACCAGCGGGACCGGCGGCGGCCCGATGTCCGATACGGCCGGGCCGGCGAGCGCCGCGGCAGGCTGGGGCGGGACTCCCGTCGGCACGGCCACCCCGCCGGTCTGGCCGACGACCGGCACCGCCACCGGGTCGGTCTGGTCCGGCGCCGTGCCACCCGCGCCGCGCGCGGCCTGGTCGAATCCGGCCCAGCCGGCCGCCGGGTACGGCCCCGAACCGGGCACGCAGCCAATTGCCCTGGGCTCGGAGCAGACCGCCCGGATACCCGCTGAGCCGACTACCACCGAGACCTTGGCCGGGCAGCAGCCGGCTTGGCCGAACCCGCCCACCACCGGTCCGCTCGGGTCACCGATCTCCGTGCCGTCCCCCCCGCCGATGGGTGCGTCCCTGCCGCCCGGCGGGTACCGGCCGCCCTTCGCGCCGCACGGCCCGTACGCCGGGCCGTACCCACCGGCACCGCCGGCTCCGGCCCGGGTGCCGAAGCGGCCGAAGGAACGCTCCGCGCTCGGCGCGATCACCTTCTCACTGATCTTCCTGGCGCTCGGCGTGGTGGCCGTGCTCGACCTGCTGCACGTCTTCCCGATCGGGGCGGCCGGGTACTTCGCCGCGGCGCTGGCCACCATCGGGGTCGGGCTGCTGGTGGGCACCTGGTTCGGCCGGGCCCGCTGGCTGATCGCGCTCGGCCTGGTCATCGCGGCGGCGCTCGGCATCGCCACGGTGGCCGAGTCCTACGACCGGGTCGGCGGGATCAACGGCACCGTCACCTGGGCACCGCCCGACTACCAGTCCCTGGCCGTCCGCTACAAGAAGAACTTCGGAGACGCCGTCCTCGACCTGCGCGCGGTGGACTTCGACCAGAAGGACACCCAGGTCACCGTGGAGATCAACCTCGGCAAGCTGACGGTGTACCTGCCGCCGGAGGTCGACGTCACCACCGTCGCCAGTGTGAACGCCGGGGACGCCACCGTCTTCGGCAAGCGTTCCAGCGGCCTCAACAACGCTAGTTGGGAGACCACCGATCTCGGACCGGACGGCCGGGGCGGGGGCACCCTCCGACTGCTCATCCACGTCAACGCCGGAGAACTGGAGGTGACCCGGTGAAGGCCCACCGCACCGACGTCGTGTCGTTCGCCTTCGGGCTGGTCTTCGTCGCCCTCGCCGTGTGGTGGCTGCTCGCCCGGATCCTCGAGCTCGTCCTGCCACCGGTGGGCTGGTTCGTGGCTGGCGCGCTCATCCTGGTCGGGCTGCTGAGCCTGGTCGGCGCGCTGCGGTCGGCAGGGCCCTCCGACCCGGCGCCGACCGGCCCCGGGTCGACGGCCACCGTCGCCGCACCGTCAACGAGCGGCACCCCGACCAGCGGCGGGCCCAGCGCGTCGGACACCGACGAATGGGCCACCGATCCCGTCGACGGTCCCGAGTGGCCGGCTGGCCGGGGCACGACCAGCGGCCCGCCTACCGACGGGGACGAACCCGGCCGTGACGAGCGGTGAACGGCTGACCACGACGGTGCGGGGCACTGGCGACGGCGCATATGCTGGCTGGCGGAGATCTCGCCTCCGCCAGCCGGCCCACCCCGTGGCGCCCGGCGCTGCCGGTCACCGGGCGCCGTCCGCGACCCCGGCCGGCCAGGTCGCCGTGGCGGTTCCGCCGCGTCCCGTCGCTATCTCGTCAGGAGCCCGTCCGACATGACCCAGTCCCCCGCCGTACGCACCCCCGGCCCGTCCGGCCCGGTCCGCGTCGGCGAGCGCGCCGCCCGTACCCTCGTCGCCGAATTCGCCCGGCGTAACGATTCGAAGGCCGCCCTGCTGGTCGGCGCGACCCCGGAGTCCGCGGTGCTGGCCGCCGCGATCGACGCGCTGCTCCCCGACGACCGGCTCACCGTCGTGCCGGCGGAGGGGTGCACCCCGACCGCGCTGCGCGAGCACGTGGCGGCTCAGGGCCGCTGGGTCGCCGACCGGGTACGCGTCGACGACACCCTCGCCGAGGCGGACGCCGCCGATGTGGTCATCGCCGCCGAACCCTTCGGCGGCACCGCCGACGAGGCCCGCGCGGCCGTCGACGGGCTGGCGAAACACCTCACCGAGGGCGGCGTGCTGAGCCTCGCCGCGCCGATCTTCCGCAGCGAGGGCGCCGGTGCCGAGCTGGAGCGGCAAGGCCTGCTGCACGGTGTTCGCACCGACCTGGTGCTGCGCAACTCTCCGCCGGTACGGGTGCACCACCTCCGCTTCACCCCGGTGCCCGTCGGGCTTGCCGCCCGGCTCGCGCCCGCCTACCGACCGTCGAGCGTGCCGTTGACCCGGAGCATGCACATCGACTCCAACGGCGTGGCCGCAGCCGGGATCAGCCTCGGCCTGGCCGCGCTGGTCCGGATGGCCCGGCCGAAGTCGAAGCTCTGGTTGCTGCCGGCGCTGGCCGCCGCGCCGGTGGCCGCGTTCTTCCGGGACCCGGAGCGGGATGTCCCGGAGGGCCCGGCGGCCGTGGTCGCCGCGGCGGACGGCCAGGTCCTCTCGGTGCAGCGGCTGCACGACGAGCGTTTCGGCGACGGCGAGTGGCTGCGGATCGCCGTCTTCCTCTCCGTGCTGGACGTGCACGTCAACCGCTCCCCGGTGGCCGGCAAGGTGGTCGACTACTTCGTCGCGGACGGCGGATTCGTCAACGCGATGAAGCCGGGCGCCGAGCACAACGTGGCGGCCTACACGGTGCTCGACACCGAGCACGGCACGGTGGTGGTGGCGCAGCGTACCGGTCTGATCGCCCGGCGGATCGTGCAGCGGGCGCCGGTCGGCGCGCTGCTCGCCCGGGGCGAGCGCTTCGGCCTGATCCGGTTCGGCTCGCGTACCGATGTCTACCTGCCGGCGGAGGCCGCCGAGCCGCTGGTCGGCCCCGGCGACAAGGTGGTCGGCGGCTCGACCGTGATCGCCCGCTGGAGCTGACCTCGGCATGGGAAAGGGGCGCCGCTCGTCGCGGCGCCCCTTTCTTCGTGGAACGGGTCAGGCGGTACGGCGCTGGTGCAGCCACAGCACCGGGCCGCTGACCAGATAGCCCACCACCACGAGGGCGAAGGTGAGCCGGATGTCGATCAGCGCGCCGACCACCGGAGCCAGCCAGAGCCACGCCGGCAGCTTCACCAGCCGGGCGAGCTTCGCGTACGGGAAGCTGGAGACCATGGCGAAGGCGAGCAGCGCCACCCCGGCGACCAGCACCAGGCCGGGGACCGGCAGCCCGATCGCCACGGTCAGGGCCAGCACAGCCGCCGCCATGGTGGTCGGTACGCCGCAGAAGAACCGCCCATCCTTCGGCGAGACGTTGAACCGGGCGAGCCGGATCGCGGCGCAGGCCGCGACCAGGGCGCAGGCGACAGCGGCGGCGGCCGGCCGGACCGAGCCGGCCAGTGAGGCGTAGACCACCACCGGGGCGGCGATGCCGAACGAGCACATGTCGGCCAGCGAGTCCATCTGAGCGCCGAACGGGCTGGCCACACCGAGCTTGCGGGCCAGCGCGCCGTCCAGGCCGTCGAACACGACGCAGGCGATGAGGCAGAGCGCCGCCGACCGGACCTCGCCCCGCATGGCCAGAAAGATCGCCAGCATGCCCAGCAGCAGGCTGCTCAGGGTGGCGGCGTTGACCAGGGCGAACTTGGCCCGGCGGGCGGCGGTGCGGGCGCCCGGCAGAAGCGGGATCGACATCGCCGGCGCCTCGTCGGCCGCCGCGGGGGCGAGTGCCGGGCTGACCGGCAGCACCGCCTCGGCCTCCGGGTCGAGTCGACCGTAGCGCCGGCGCTGGCGGTCGGTGCGGCGCTGATCGGGGGCGACCATGTCGGTCGCGGGGGTGGCACCGCCATCCCGGCGGCCCACCCGAACCAGCAGCACCTGACGGGCGAACGTGCTGCTGCGGCGCAAACCGCCCGCCCAGCGGCGCCCTGCGGGACGCGGACTGTCAGTCGTACGACGCCGGCGCCAAAGGGCTCTCGGCACGTTTCCTCCATCACCGGATCGGCTAGCCGCCCCTGGGGCGGGTGTCCGGCTGTCTCGTGCCGGACCATTCCGGCCCGGCAGCCCATTTACGGGAGTACACCATTGCACAGGGGACGGGGGCTTGGCGATAGTTGTCAGCGCTACTTGTAACTGACTTAACCGCGCGAACCGCTCACTTATTCTCATCTCGGGCGTCATCGCCCGTTTCGTTCGGCCCAACCCCGACCTTCGACTGTACCGGAGGCCGCCGCCTCGACCGAACGAGTGGGTCTCATCCGCTTCGATGCCCGGTGGCCAGGGCCGCCACGTCGGTCATCAGCAGACTGTCGATCTGCTCTGGAGCGAACCAGGCGGCCGCCGCGGTGGAGCCGCCGGCGAGTTCGGTCACCACCGCCTCGGTCGGGTTGTCGACGCGTACCCGATAGATCACCCGGACCCCGTGCCAGTCCAGCGGTCGCCCCTCGGGACCGAGCGCGGCGGGATTGTGCAAATTGTCGACCGCCAGCAGGTCGACCACCCGGCCGAGCTGGCCGGCCTCCTCCACCAGCTCGCGCAGCAGCCCGGCCGCCGGTTGCTCGCCGTGATCGGTGCCGCCGCCGGGCAGATGCCACCTCCCGGCCCCCGGATACCCGTCGGCGATCATCGTGAGCAGCACCCGCCCGGCCGGATCGGTGACCAGCCCGTACGCGGCGAAACGCTGCCGCCGGTCGACGGTGGGGGTGGCCGGGGCGGGTGGCAGGGCTCGGGGCAGGTCGGCCGGCAGGGGAGAGACGGGAATCCCGAGCAGCTCGGCGGTGAATGGCATCAGCGGCCGGCCCGCCGCCTCGTCCGGCGTGAACCAGCCCAGCTCGTCGCTGCCGCCGGCCGGCTCGGGGCGGAGTGTGCCGCCGCGCCCCTCGACGTCGAAGACCAGTCGGTCGGTGTGCAGCGCGACGCCCGCGTCCCCGAAGACGGCCACGTCGGCGACGGCGGCCCGGATCGTGGTCACTGCGACGTCCAGCCCGGTCTCCTCGGCGAACTCGCGGACCACTGCGGTCTCGGGATGCTCCGCGTGCTTGATGCCGCCACCAGGCAACTGCCACACCCCCGGATACGGACACCCGGCCGACCCCCGGGCCAACAGCACCCGCCCGAACCCGTTCCGCAGCACCCCGTACGCCCCGACCCGCCGCCGCTCCTCCACCCGCACCACTCCCCGCATCGCCGCTACCCCGTCGATCATGAGGTTAGCGCCACGGAGAAGGACCTACCGCACGTCAACCTCATGATCATCCGGAGAGGGGCGGGTCAGATGAGTTGGGCGGCCTGGACGGCTTCGGCGGTCACCTCGGTGAGGCGGTCCGTCGGGAGGGCGTTGAGCTCCTCGCGGCGGAACCAGCGGGCCTCGCAGGTCGAGCCGCCCACGTCGACCACCGTGGGCGGGGCCGGCTGGTCGACGACCACCCGGTAGAAGGCGCGTACGCCGTGCCAGTCGATCGGGTAGCCCTCCGGGCCGAGCGAGGCGGCGTCCCGGTGGCTGGCGACGCCGAGCAGCTCGACCAGGCGGCCGTTCTGCCCGGTCTCCTCCACCAGCTCGCGGATCAGCGCCGCGCCCGGCTGCTCGCCGTAGTCGGTGCCGCCGCCCGGCAGGTGCCAGCAGCCGGCACCGGGATAGCCGTCGGAGACCCGGGTGAGCAGCACCCGCTCCTCCGGATCGGTCACCACCGCGTACGCGGCGAAGCGCTGCGCGCGATGGAGCCCGTCGGGGCCGGGGACCGCGTAGAACGAGGGAAACTCCGGAACCTCCTCCGGCACGATGTCGGCCGTGGCGGAGGAGAGGCCCAGGGCCCGCGCGGTGAACGAGCGCAGCGGCAGCTCCCGGGCCTCGTCGAGGGTGACCCAGCGGGCCAGGTCGGTCGGCCGGCCCTCCCGGTCGGTCAGCGTCCCGCCCCGTACCAAGACCTGGTAGAGCAGGCGGTCGGTGTGGATGGTGATGCCGCGCTCGGGCAGGGACCGCATGTCGGCGATCACGTCCCGGAGCCCGGATACGGCCACCGAGAGGCCGGTCTCCGCCGCGGTTTCCCGGACGACGGTGTGGTTCGGGTCCTCACCGTGGTCGACCGCCCCGCCGGGCAGCGACCAGGTGCCCGGTGTGCCGGAGCGCGCCGATGCGCGGACCAGCAACACTCGGTCGTCTGAATCAGCACAAACTGCGTATGCCGCGATCCTGCGAAGCGGCTCCAGCGTGGTGGTCACGGGGTCGAATTCTCCCCCGGCCCGGTTACGGCCATCGAGAAGAGTCGGATTCCTGACTCTGGTCTGGCGTATCAGGGATTGGTCAGGGTAATAGTCCGGGCGGTCACCGAGGTTTTCAGCCGCCGGACGCGGGACCGTTGAGCCATGACCTACCAGAGCCCCTTCCAGGCCCCGTACAGGCAGCTCCGTCGGCCCGTCACCGACCGGATGGTGGCCGGCGTGGCCAGCGGCCTCGGCCGCTACTTCGCCGTCGACCCCACCCTGGTCCGGGTCGGCTTCGCCGTCGCCACGCTGTTCAGCGCCGGGCTCGCCGCGCTGGCGTACCTGGTCATGTGGTTCCTGATGCCGGAGGAGCCGGCCGGCGCCGCCGCCTGGCCGCACGCGCCGGGCACCACCCCGGGCTGGCCGCCCACGCCGCCGACGCCGCCCGCCACGTGAGGCGGGGTCACTCCCACTCGATGGTGCCCGGCGGCTTGCTGGTTACGTCCACGACCACCCGGTTGACCTCGGCGACCTCGTTGGTGATCCGGGTGGAGATCCGGGCGATCACCTCGTAGGGCAGCCGGGACCAGTCGGCGGTCATCGCGTCCTCGCTGGAGACCGGGCGCAGCACCACGGGGTGGCCGTACGTGCGCCCGTCGCCCTGCACCCCGACGCTGCGCACGTCGGCCAGGAGCACCACCGGGAACTGCCAGACATCCCGGTCCAGGCCGGCGACGGAGAGCTCCTGCCGGGCGATCAGGTCAGCCTTGCGGAGCACCGCGAGCCGTTCCTCGTCGACCGCGCCGATGATCCGGATGGCCAGGCCCGGGCCCGGGAACGGGTGCCGCCAGACCATCGCCTCGGGCAGCCCCAGCTGCAGGCCGAGCGTGCGGACCTCGTCCTTGAAGAGCGTGCGCAGCGGCTCGACCAGGGCGAACTTCAGGTCCTCCGGCAGGCCACCGACGTTGTGGTGGCTCTTGATGTTGGCGGTGCCGGTGCCGCCGCCGGACTCCACCACGTCCGGGTACAGGGTGCCCTGCACCAGGAACTCGACGTCGCCGTGCGCGGCGATCTCCCGGGCGGCGGCCTCGAAGACCCGGATGAACTCCCGACCAATGATCTTGCGCTTCTGCTCGGGGTCGGTGACCCCGGCCAGCGCCCCGAGGAAGCGCTCCCGGGCGTCGACCACCTTGAGCTTGATGCCGGTGGCCGCCACGTAGTCCTTCTCCACCTGCTCGGCCTCACCGGCGCGCAGCAGACCGTGGTCGACGAAGACGCAGGTGAGCTGGTCACCGACAGCCTTGTGCACCAGTGCCGCCGCGACCGCCGAGTCGACGCCGCCGCTCAGGCCACAGATGACCTCCTTGTCGCCGACCTGCTCGCGGATCCGGGCGACCTGCTCGTCGATGATGTTCTCGGGCGTCCAGGTCGGCTCGATGCCGGCGATGTCGTAGAGGAAGCGGGTGAGCATCTCCTGCCCGTGCGCGGTGTGCCCGACCTCCGGGTGGAACTGCACGCCGGCCCGCCGCCCGGCCAGATCCTCGAACGCGGCGACCGGCGCGCCCGCGGACTCGGCGGTGACCGCGAAACCGGCCGGCGCCTCGGTGACGCAGTCGCCGTGGCTCATCCAGACCGGCAGGTCGTCCGGAAGATCGCGAAGCAGGACGCCGGCCTCGGCACGGGCGTGCAGCGGGGTACCGCCGTACTCCCGGTTGCCGGTCCTGGACACGGTGCCGCCGAGCGCCTGGGCCATCGCCTGGAAGCCGTAACAGATGCCGAAAACCGGCACCCCGGCGTCGAACATGCCGGCGTCGACCTGCGGGGCCTCCGGGGCGTAGACGCTGGCCGGGCCGCCGGACAGGATGATCGCGGCAGGGTTCTTCGCCAGCATCTCGGCGACCGGCATGGAGTGCGGGACGATCTCCGAATAGACCCTCGCCTCGCGTACGCGGCGCGCGATGAGCTGGGCGTACTGGGCTCCGAAGTCCACCACGAGGACGGGGCGAGGCGTGCTCATGTGCAGAAAGCCTACCGACAGTCACCGGCGGTTCGGACGCGCCCCGGCTGCCAGGTTGTTAACAGGGGGCCCCTGCTCTACCGGAGGCGTTAACAGGGGCCCCTCCTTACCGCAGGGCGGCGGGGGCGTGGGCGGGGACGGCGGGGTGGCGCGGGGCGACCGGGTCCAGCCTGCGGTACGCCGAGCCGGACGGCGGGCGGGGATCCGCCTCCCCCTTGTTGGGCCAGAACGACATGGCCCGCTCGGCCTGCGCGGTGATGGTCAACGACGGGTTGACCCCGAGGTTCGCCGAGACCGCCGCGCCGTCCACCACGTGCAGCCCCGGGTGGCCGTAGACCCGGTGGTACGGGTCGATCACCCCGCGCTCGGGGGTGGCCCCGATCACCGCCCCGCCGAGGATGTGCGCGGTCATCGGGATGTCGAACGGCTCGGTGAGCGCGCCGCCGGGCGTACCGCCGATCTCCTCGGCGAGCAGCCGGACGGCCTGGTTGCCGGCCGGGATCCAGGTCGGGATGGGCGCGCCGGGCCCGGGGCCGGAGACCAGCCGCCGGCCGAACACGCCCCGGCGGAGCCGGGTGGTGAGCGAGTTGTCCGCCGACTGCATGACCAGGGCGATCACGGTCCGCTCGGACCAGCGGCGGACGGAGAGCATCCGGGCGGCGAGCCCGGGCTGCCGGACGATGCTGCCCAACCAGCGCCGGACCCGGCGCGGGCCGCCGTCGACCAGCAGCGACTGCAGCAGGCCCATCGCGTTCGAGCCTCGGCCGTAGCGAACCGGCTCGATGTGGGTCTGCGGGTCCGGGTGGAACGAGCTGGTGATCGCCACCCCGTCGGTGAAGTCGAGCCCGCGTCGCCGCGCCTGCCGGCCGCCGACCGAGGCGCCGAGGACCGCCTCCGAGTTGGTCCGGGTCAGCTCGCCGAGACGGGGCGAGAGCCCGGGCAGCGCCCCGCTGGCCCGCATCCGGTGCAGCAGCCGCTGGGTGCCCAACGCGCCGGCCGCGAAGACCACCTGGTCGGCGTGGATCACCTGACGGTGCCGGCGCAGCCAGGCACCGGTGCGCTCGGTGTGCACCGCGTACCCGCCGCCGGTGGCCGGCCGGACCGCGGTCACCGTGGTCAGCGGATGCACCTGCACGCCCAGCCGCTCGGCCAGCCAGAGGTAGTTCTTGACCAGGGTGTTCTTCGCGCCGTGCCGGCATCCGGTCAGGCACGAGCCGCAGTGGGTGCACCCGGTGCGGTCCGGCCCGGCCCCACCGAAGTACGGGTCGGCCGCCCGCTCGCCGGGCCGGCCGATGTGCACGCCGACGGGGGCGGCGTGGAAGGTGTGCCCCACCCCCATCCGCTCGGCCACCGCCCGCATCGCCCGGTCCGCCCCGGTGACCATCGGGTACGCGGTGACCCCGAGCATCCGCTTCGCCTGGTCGTAGTGGCGGGCCAGTTCGTCGCGCCAGTCGGTGATGTCCCGCCACTGCGGATCGTGGTAGAACGCATCGAGGGGCTCGTAGAGGGTGTTCGCGTAGACGAGGGAGCCGCCGCCCACCCCCGCGCCGGAGAGCACCAGGACCGCGCCGCCGGCCTTCCGGGCGGCCGAGCGCAGCAGGTCGATCCGTTGCAGGCCGTAGCAGCCGAGCCTCGGGGCCCACAGAAATCGCCGGACCCGCCAGGATGTCTCCGGAAACTCGTCGTCGGCGAAGCGTCGGCCCGCCTCCAGGAGGCCGACCGTGTAGCCCTTCTCGGCCAACCGGAGCGCGGTGACGCTGCCGCCGAAGCCGGACCCGATGACGACCACGTCGTACCGCATGAACGCATCATTACCGACGGGTAGCCATAGCGCCAGTGACAGTTCGTCGCAGATCATGCAGAGCGCCTGACGGAACGGCTCCGGATGCACCCGCCTCCGGTGCACCATGACGCGGTACCGGGAGAAGGGGACCACCATGACCGGCACGAGGCCGAGACGACGTTGGCCGCTGGTGCTGGCGGCTCTGGCGGCGGTGCTGCTGGTCGCCGCCGGGGCGGTGGTGACCACCCGGCTGATCTCCCGCCCGACCCCCGACTCGGGCACCGGCCCGGCCACGCCCACGCCGTCCACCGCCACGCCCGCCGCCCCGACCCCCAGCCCCACCCCACCGCCGGGAGCCGACCTCACCGGCCCGCTCAACCTGCTGCTCGTCGGGGTGGACACCCGGGTCAGCGTGCCGGGCTGGGAACCGCACGCCGACGCGGTGCTCATCCTGCACGTGCCGGCCGGGCTGGACCGGGCGTACCTCTTCTCACTCCCCCGCGACCTGGTGGTGGACATCCCGGCCTACCCGAAGTCCGGCTACCCCGGCGGCCGCACCAAGCTGACCCACGCGATGAGCTACGGCAGCCGGGTGCCCGGCGACAAGGGCCACCCGAGCGCCGCGCAGGGGTACGAGCTGGTGCGCACCACGGTCAGCCGCTACACCGGGCTGCGCCTCGACGCCGGCGCGGTGCTCACCTTCAACGGCTTCGACAAGCTGGTCGACACCCTCGGCGGCGTGGACCTCTATGTCGACCAGCGGGTCGCGTCGATTCACCGCCGGCCCGACGGGCGGTACCGGGACCGGGTCGGCGACAACTACACCGGACCGCAGATGGTCTACGAGAAGGGCGAGCGCCACCTGACCGGCTGGCAGGCGTTGGACTACGCCCGGCAGCGCTACACCGCCGGCGGCGACTACACCCGGCAGCGGCACCAGCAGCAGCTGATCCGGGCGCTGGCCCGCGGCATCCTCGACCAGGGGCTGGCCCGGGACCCGGCGCGGGTCGAGCAGGTGACGGACGCTCTCGGCGACACCCTGGTGTACGCCGGCGGCGGGCGCCAGCTGGTGGAATTCGCGTACGCCCTGGGCGGGTTGGACGCGGACGCCTTCGTCCTGGTCGGGCTTCCCGGCGACGCGGTCAGCAGCGGCGGCTCCTACCAGGGCGAGCAGCTCCTGCCCGTGGGCCGGCAGTTCCTCGCCGCGCTGCGCGACGGCACCGCCGATTCCTTCCTCGCCGCGCACCCGAAGCTGCGGGTGAAGACCTGAGCCAAGGTGTTAGTAGGGGGCCCCTGCTTACGGCGGGGTAGCGCCGCTCAGCCAGGCGTCGAACAGCGGGCCCAGCGGCCGTCCGGCGATCCGCTCGGCGTACGCGACGAAGTCGGCGGTCGTGGCGGTGCCGTCCCGCCGCTCGGCCAGCCAGCCGCGCAGGATCCGGAAGAAGGTCTCGTCGCCGACCGCGCGGCGCAGCGCGTGCACGGCGAGCGCGCCGCGCTGGTAGACCGCCGGGCCGAACATGGCTCCGCGCCCCGGGTTGACGGACGGTTTCGTCCAGTCGGTCGCCGCGTACCGCTCGGCGAAGGCCTGCGCCACGCTGCGGCCGCCGTCGTGCTCGGTCCAGAGCCATTCCGCGTACGTGGCGAAGCCCTCGTTGAGCCAGATGTCGCTCCACCGGGCCAGCGAGACGCTGTCCCCGAACCACTGGTGGGCCAGCTCGTGCGCGACCACCACGGTGTTCGGCCGGTCGCCCCGGAAGAAGGCCGGACCGTAGACCGGCCGGGTCTGGGTCTCCAGCGCGTACCGGATGCGCTCGTCGGCGACCGCGATCCCGCCGTACGCGTCGAACGGGTACGGCCCGAACCGGTCGGCCAGGAAGTCGGCGATCTCGCCGGTGCGCGCCAGCGCGGCGGCGGCCGGCCCATCCGCCGGCAGCTCGGCGGCGACCGCGGTGACCAGCGGTTTCCCGGCGTGCGTGCCGGTCGACACGCGGTAGTCGCCGATCACCAACGTGGTCAGGTAGCTGGCCATCGGTGTGCCCTCGGACCAGCGCCAGGTAGTCCAGCCATCCTTCGTGGACTGTCCCTTCGGCACCCCGTTGCTCAGCGCGGCGAGCCCGTCCGGAACGGTCACCTCGATGTCGTAGGTGGCCTTGTCGGAGGGGTGGTCGTTGACCGGGAACCAGGTGCTCGCCGACTCGGGCTGACCGAGGGCGATCGCGCCGTCCGTCGTGGTCTGGAAGCCGCCGTCGCCGAGCTCGTCGCTGTGCAGCGGTTGCGGCACGCCGCCGTACGACACCTCGACGACGAACCGTTTGCCCGCCGGCAGGCCGTGCGCCGGGGTGATCACCAGCTCGTTGCCGGCACGCCGGTGTTTCGCCACGGCGGCGTCGACGAGCACCCGGTCGACGGTGAGGCCGGCGAGGTCGAGGTCGAACCGGGACAGAGCGGCGGTGGCGGTGACGGTGACGGTGGCCTGGCCGGTGAGCCGCTTGCCGGTCGGGTCGTAGCGGACCTTCAGCGCGTAGTGGTCGACGTCGTAGCCACCGTTGCCGGCCCCCGGCACATACGGATCACCGACGTCCACCGCCCCAGCCCGGAACCCCCCGCCGCCACCCTCGTCAGTGCACCCGCCCACCCCCACCGCAACGCCCACCCCCACCGCAACGCCCACCCCCACCGCACCCCACCGCCGCCCCCAAGCCACGCGCCGAGCCTAGCCGCCAGCAGCGTCGATCATGGGGTCGTGGTGGATTACAAACCGGAAATACGGGGCAATCCGGGAGCCACAACTCCATGATCGGCGGGCGAAGAGGGGTCAGCGGTCGAGGATTAGGGCTACTTTTTGGAACTCTTTGAGGTCGCGGTAGCCGCATTTGGCCATCGCGCGGCGGAGGCCGCCGAAGAGGTTGAGCTGGCCGTACGGCTCGTCGGCCGGACCGAAGAGGAGCTTCTCCATCTTGCCGAGCGGCTCGCCGGCCACCTCAAACGCGCCTCGGGGCAGGGACGGGTGGCTGGCGGCCGAGTGCCACCAGGCGCCGCCGGCCGGGGCCTCCTCGCAGACCGCGAGCGGCTCGCCGAGCATCACCGCGTCGGCGCCGCAGCCGAGCGCCTTGGCGATGTCGCCGGAGGTCTGGATGTCTCCGTCGGCGATCAGGTGCACGTACCGACCGCCGGTCTCGTCCAGGTAGTCGCGGCGGGCCGCGGCGGCGTCGGCGATGGCGGTGGCCATCGGCACCCGGATGCCGAGCACCGACTCGGTGGTCGACCAGTCGTCGCCGCCGATCCCGACGATCACGCCGGCCGCGCCGGTCCGCATGAGGTGCAGCGCGGTCTTGTAGTCGGTGCAGCCGCCGACGATGACCGGCAGGTCGAGGTCGGCGATGAACTCCTTGAGGTTCAACGGCTCGTCGGTGGTGGAGACGTGCTCGGCGGAGACGATGGTGCCCTGGATGACCAGGATGTCCACGCCGGCGTCGAGGATCACCGGGGCGAGCGCGAGGGTGTGCTGCGGGGAGACCCGGACGGCCACCGTGCCGCCACCGGCCCGCAGCTCGCGGACCCGCTCGGCGATCAGGTCGGGGCGGATCGGCTCGGCGTAGACCTCCTGGAGGCGCTTGGTGGTCCGGGCCTCCTCGTCCAGGTCGGCCAGCTCCTCCAGCACCTTGGTCGGGTTCTCGTAGCGGGTCCAGAGGCCCTCGACGTTGAGCACGCCGAGGCCGCCGAGCTGGCCGAGCCGCACCGCCGAGGCGGGGCTCATCGTCGCGTCGGACGGGTGCCCGACGCAGGGGATGCCGAACTGGTACGCGTCGAGCTGCCACGCGGTGGAGACGTCGTCGACGTCCCGGGTGCGGCGGCTCGGCACGATGGCGATGTCGTCCAGGTGGTAGCCGCGCTGCGCGGTCTTGCCCAGCCCGATCTCGACCACGTCACGCATGGGAACTCCAGGTGGTTGGGGGTGATGGTCAGCGGGAGTGGTAGTTGGGCGCCTCAACGGTCATCTGGATGTCGTGCGGGTGGCTCTCCTTGAGCCCGGCCGCGGTGATCCGGATGAGCTGGCCCCGCTGGTGCAGCTCGGCGATGGTCTCGGCGCCGGCGTACCCCATGGCCAGCCGCAGCCCGCCGACGAGCTGGTGGGCCACCTGGGCGAGCGGGCCCCGGTAGGGGACCTGGCCCTCCACGCCCTCGGGGACCAGCTTCTCGTCGCTGGTCACGTCCTGCTGGAAGTAGCGGTCCTTGGAGTACGACTTGGCCTGGCCGCGGGACTGCATCGCGCCGAGCGAGCCCATCCCCCGGTAGGCCTTGTACTGCTTGCCGTTGATGAAGATCAGCTCGCCGGGGCTCTCCTCGCAGCCGGCCAGCAGGCCGCCGAGCATCACCGTGTCGGCGCCGGCGACCAGGGCCTTGGCGATGTCGCCGGAATATTGGATGCCGCCGTCGCCGATCACCGGCACGCCGGCCGGGCGGGCCGCCCGGGCGGCCTCCATGATCGCCGTGATCTGCGGCACGCCCACCCCGGCGACGATCCGGGTGGTGCAGATGGCACCCGGACCGACACCTACCTTGACGCCGTCCGCGCCGGCCTCGACCAGCGCCTTCGCGCCGGCGTAGGTGGCGATGTTGCCGCCGACGATGTCGATGGCGACGTCCTTCTTGAGCCGGGCGACCATCTCCAGCACGGCCCGCTGGTGGCCGTGCGCGGTGTCCACGATCAGCATGTCGACGCCCGCGTCGACCAGCGTGCGGGCCCGCTTGTACGCGTCCTCGCCCACGCCGATCGCGGCGGCCACCCGCAGTCGGCCGGCGGAGTCCTTGGTGGCGTTCGGATACTGCTCGCTCTTGGTGAAGTCCTTGACCGTGATCAGCCCGCGCAGCTTGCCCGCGTCGTCGACGATCGGCAGCTTCTCCACCTTGTGCTGGCGCAGCAGATCGAGCGCCGCGTCCTTGCTCACCCCGACCGGGGCGGTGATCAGCGGGGTCCGGGTCATGATCTCGCGGACCGGGGTGGCCGGGTCGGAGACGAAGCGCATGTCGCGGTTGGTGACGATGCCGACGAGCTGGCCCTGGCCGTCGACCAGCGGCACGCCGGAGATCCGGTAGCGCCCGCAGAGCGCGTCGACGTCGCGGAGGGTGTCGTCCGGGCTGGCGGTCACCGGGTTGGTGATCATGCCCGACTCGGAGCGCTTCACCAGGTCGACCTGGAGCGCCTGGTCCTCCATCGAGAGGTTGCGGTGCAGCACGCCGATGCCGCCCTGGCGGGCCATGGCGATTGCCATCCGCGCCTCGGTGACGGTGTCCATCGCGCTGGAGAGCAGCGGGATGTTCAGCTCGATGTTGCGGGTGAGTCGGGTGCGGGTGTTGACCCGGCTGGGCACGATGTCCGACTCGCCCGGCTGGAGCAGCACGTCGTCGAAGGTCAGCCCGAGCGGCACCACCCGCGCCGAGCCGGCCGGCAACTCGGGCAGATGACCGGCCAGCTCGCCGCCGTTGGCGCCGGCGGGAAGGTCGGTGCTGGGCGAATTCTCCACGATTGCTCCCCTGAGCTGGTCGGACGGGCTTCAGCGAGGCGGCGCGCGCGGGCACCGGCGGGCGCCGGAAATGACGGCGCGTGGCTTCATCGTACCCACTGGGCTGCGCCGGCCCGGGCAGCGGCGGGGCCCCGGTAGGCACCGCCACAGGTGTGCCCAGGGGCGGACTTTCCGGTGCGCCGGGGTCTACGGTGAGGGGGTGCACGACGAGCCCATCGACCCCTTCAGCGGCGACCCGGCCGATCCGGCTGCTGATTTGCACGACCCGCGCGAGGACGACCCGATCGACCCGCTGACCGAGGTCGAGCGCCAGGATGTCCTGGAGGACCTCGCCGACCTGGAGATCTATCAGGCGTTGCTCCAGCCGATCGGGGTGCGCGGCCTGGTCATCGAGTGCGAGGACTGCCGCGAGCCGCACTACTTCGACTGGGACCTGCTCCGGGGCAACCTGCGCCACCTGCTCAACTCCGGCCGGCCCCGGTTGCACGAGCCGGCGTACGACCCCGACCCCGACCACTACGTCAGCTGGGACTACGCCCGGGGTTACGCCGACGGCGTGCACGACACCCTGACCGAGGGCACCGAGGAAGACGTCCCCGCCGAGGACTGACCGAGCCGGCCGGGCCCGGCCGGCTCGGACTCAGGGCCGGCTCGGACTCAGGCGACCAGACCGGCTCGGAAGCCCGCCGCCACAGCGTGCGCCCGGTCGCGCGCACCCAGCTTGCGGAAGAGCCGACGGGCGTGCGTCTTGACGGTGTCCTCGGAGACGAACAACTCCCGCCCGATCTCCGCGTTGCTCTTCCCCTCGGCCATGCCGAGCAGCACCTGAAGCTCCCGCTCGGTCAACCCCATCGCACTGCGGGCGCTCGCCCGCTGGGGGCCGCCCGCCCGGGTCGGTTCCGGCTCGCCGCCGGCCGCTTCGGCCGGGTCGTCGCCACGCTGCACCGGGACCACCGTGGGCGCGCCCTCCGCGGCGCCCGCCGGCCAGGCGGGCGGCCCGCCCGGCGTACGCGTCGATGCGGCCGGGCGGGGCGACCCACCGACCGCAGCGGCGTCCCGGGCCGGGTCGGTCACTCGGTGCCGGGCCGGTCGCCCGGGAGCGGCGAGCAGCAGCAACGCCTTTGCCACCGCGCTGGTGAGATCGTGGTCGGCACCCTGGATGAGCCCCCGCGCGCCGGCGCTGATGGTGGCCGCCGCGGCCTCCGACTCCTCGGCGCCGAGGAGCAGCACGGCGGCCTGGGGAGCGCGGGCGAGCACCCGGCGGACGAAGCCCGCGCTGTCCGGCCGGGTGAGGGCGGTGTCGGCGAGCACCACGTCGACCGGGCGCTCGGCGAGCCGCAGCATCACCTCGGGGTCGGAGACCGCCGTCCGGACGGCCCCGGCCAGCCCGAGCCGCGCCGCCGCGGAGGTCAGGTGCTGGGCCGCGAGTGGTGTCCGAACGCACACGAGAACGCTACGCACAGTGGTCTCCTCTCCGCCTCAGAGCAGACCACGACGGGGTCGGCCAGGGAGGAGGTTCCGGGCAATCATCCGAACTTTTCCGACAGATGGGGCATATGCCGCTAGTTGTCCGAGGTCTCGATCACAGATGTGTGAGCGCGAGCAGGCCCGGGTACCGAGGGGGCAGCCGGAACCGGCAGGAAGAGGGGTGCTGATGTCGAACGTACGCAGACTGCCTGGGCCCATCATCGACCTCTGGGACTGGCAGCGGCTCGGTGCCTGTCGAGGGCGGGACAGCGCGCAGTTCTTCCACCCGGACGGTGAGCGCGGCTCGTCGCGCCTGCGCCGCGAGTCGGATGCCAAGACCGTCTGCCGGGCCTGTCCCGTGCGGGCCGAGTGCGCCGCGCACGCCCTGTCGGTCCGTGAGCCCTACGGGGTGTGGGGTGGGTTCAGCGAGTCGGAACGGCTCCGGCTGCTCGCCCTCGGCTGGGAGGACCTGGCCGACCGCCGGCAGTCGCGGGTCGACGTGGCCCGGCTGGAGTCGCGCCTCGGCGCGACGCACCGGTCCGCGGTGCCGGAGCAGCGCCGGATCGCCTGACCCGCCCCCACCACCATCCCGATGACGCGTCCCAAGCTCCGGGTGTCGGCTCGCTCGCACGCGACCGCCATGCCTCACGGCAGCGGCCCACCTCCCGCGGTCCGGTGCGCCCGGCGCAAGCTGTCCTTCGGGCGCTACGAACTTGATGACGTGGATGATTCAGGTCGCGCACGGGGGTGGCCGAGGACAGGCTGGGACCAGCCGAGCAACGGCGACGCCAGCGGCGCAGAAGCGGGCGTGCCCGAGGACAGCGGCGGCGCGGGCGAGGTGGGCGAGACCGGTCGGACGCGGGTCTCGACAGGGGCGGGGTAC
This sequence comes from Micromonospora sp. NPDC006766, assembly GCF_040636055.1. Classification (NCBI taxonomy): domain Bacteria; kingdom Bacillati; phylum Actinomycetota; class Actinomycetes; order Micromonosporales; family Micromonosporaceae; genus Micromonospora; species Micromonospora sp. NPDC006766. Next base: position 250,531 of record NZ_JBEYIX010000003.1, read on the forward strand.
CCCGCCGACCACCTGCCGGTGTGCCGTTTGCTGGACGGCCGCCGGGCTGGGGCCGGTGAATCGTTTACGTCATCAACTTCGTAGCGTCCCCGACCAACACCCGGCCCGTCAGCAGTTCAGGAGCAATACGGATCAGGGCACACCGCTCGGGAGGCGGTGTGCCCTGATCGACTGCCGTTACGGCCTCAGACTCAGAAGCCCGGGCCGTGCTGGTGGCCGTGACCGTGGCCGTGACCGCCGGCGGCGGCCGGCTCGGCCTTCTCCGGCTTCTCCACCACCAGGCTCTCGGTGGTGAGCAGCAGCCCGGCGATCGAGGCGGCGTTGGTGACCGCGTTGCGGGTCACCTTCACCGGGTCGAGGATGCCGGACTTGACCAGGTCGACGTACTCACCGGTGGCGGCGTCGAGGCCGTTGCCCCACTCCTTGCCGGCGACCTTCTGCACCACCACATAGCCGTCGTGGCCGGCGTTCTGGGCGATCCAGCGCAGCGGCTCGACCAGCGCCTTGCGCACGATCGAGACGCCGACCTTCTCGTCACCGGTCAGGCCCAGGTGGTCGTCGAGCACCGGCAGGATCTGGACCAGGGCGGCGCCGCCACCCGGGACCGTACCCTCCTCGACCGCGGCCTTGGTCGCGGCGATGGCGTCCTCGATGCGGTGCTTGCGCTCCTTCATCTCGACCTCGGTGGCCGCGCCGACCTTGATCACGGCGATGCCGCCGGAGAGCTTCGCCAGCCGCTCGGCCAGCTTCTCCCGGTCCCACTCGGAGTCCGAGGCCTCGATCTCCTTGCGGATCTGGGCAACCCGGTCGGCGACCTCGGACGCCTGGCCGCCGCCGTCGACGACGGTGGTGTTCTCCTTGTCGACCACCACGCGACGGGCGGTGCCGAGCACCTCCAAGCCGACCTGGTCGAGCTTGTAGCCCAGCTCCGGGGCAACCAGCTCGGCGCCGGTCAGAATCGCCATGTCCTGGAGCATCGCCTTGCGACGGTCACCGAAACCGGGGGCCTTGACCGCGCAGACCTTGAGGGTCTTGCGGATGGCGTTGACCACCAGCGTCGACAGCGCCTGGCCCTCGACGTCCTCGGCGATGATGAGCAGCGGCTTGTTCTGCTGGAGGACCTTCTCCAGCAGCGGCAGCAGCTCCTCGATCGCCGAGATCTTCTGCGTGGTGATCAGGATGTACGGGTCCTCCAGGACCGACTCCTGCCCCTCCACGTCGGTGACGAAGTTCGGCGAGATGAAGCCCTTGTCGAACTGGAGCCCCTCGGTCACCTCCAGCTCGGTGACGAGCGCGGAGCCCTCCTCGACGGTGATGACACCATCGCGGCCGACCTTCTCCATCGCCTCGGCGATCAGCTCGCCGATGGTGGCGTCCTGCGCGGAGATCGTCGCGACGTGCGCGATCGACTCCTTGCCGGAGACCTCAACGGCCTTGCCGAGCAGCGCCTCGGAGACCTGCCGGGCCGCCGCGTCGACGCCCCGCTTGAGGCCGGTCGGGTTGGCCCCGGCGGCCACGTTGCGCAGGCCCTCGCGGACCATCGCCTGGGCCAGCACGGTCGCGGTGGTGGTCCCGTCACCGGCGACGTCGTTGGTCTTGGTCGCCACCTCCTTGACCAGCTGCGCGCCGAGGTTCTCGTACGGGTTGGTGAGCTCGATCTCCTTGGCGATGGTCACGCCGTCGTTGGTGATCGTGGGCGCACCGAACTTCTTGTCCAGGACGACGTTGCGCCCGCGCGGGCCGAGGGTGACCTTGACCGCGTCGGCGAGGGCGTTGACACCGTGCTCCAGCAGGTGCCGGGCATCGTCCGAGAAGCTGAGGATCTTTGCCATCAGTATCCCTTCGAAGCGACGTTGCCCCGGCCCGGCGAGCCGGACCGGGGCAACGACACTGATCGGTTGCTTACTTCTCGATGACCGCGAGGACGTCGCGGGCGGAGAGCACCAGGTACTCCTCGCCGGCGTACTTGACCTCGGTGCCGCCGTACTTCGAGTAGAGAACGGTGTCGCCGACCTTCACGTCGAGCGGCACACGGTTACCCTTGTCGTCGATCCGGCCCGGGCCGACAGCGAGGACGGTGCCCTCCTGCGGCTTCTCCTTGGCGGTGTCGGGGATCACGATGCCCGACGCCGTGGTGGTCTCAGCCTCGTTCGCCTGGACCACGATCCGGTCCTCGAGCGGCTTGATCGCAACCTTGGTCGCGGTAGTCACGGGCATACCCTCCTGGGGTACTGGTTTCGTTGCCGGTCGGCACGCCGACCGGCGTCAATCTGCCACATGCCACCGGGCGGGGCCGTCGTCGCGGGTGCCGGTCCGCCTGGCGTCAACCCCCGGACACGCGGGCCCGGGAGTTGGCACCCTCAGGGTGAGAGTGCTAATCGCAGGTTATTCCTCGGCTAGCACTCCGTCAAGGAGAGTGCCAACCCGCCGCCCGGCGCGTCGCGCGCTGCCCGGACAATGAGCGGGTGGATCTCGACCAGCTCGCCGCCCTGCGTACCCCCGAGGGGTCGGCCGCGCTCGCGGCGGCCACCGAGGTCGCCGGCGGTGATCCGCTGACCGCGGCGGCCCGGCTCCGCTCGGCGGGGTTCCCGGCCGGGTTGGCCGCCGCCGCGCTCACCCAGGCCGAGCTGCGCCGCCGGGCGGCCGGCAAGTTCGGGCCGGAGGCCGCCGGCATGTTCCTCACCCGCCCCGGGCTGGAGCAGGCCACCCGTCGGGTAGTCGCCGACCGACGGGCCGCCCGGCTGCGCGCCGCCGGGGTGCGCAGCCTCGCCGACCTGGGCTGCGGCCTCGGCGCGGACGCGCTCGCCGCCGCCCGCGCCGGCATCCGGGTGTACGGGGTGGAGGCCGACCCGGTGACCGCCGCGATGGCCGCCGCGAACGCCGAGGCGGCCGGACTGGCCGAATTGTTCAACGTCGAGTGTGGCGACGCGACGGCCTTCGACGTGACCCGGGTGGACGCCGTCTTCTGCGACCCGGCCCGGCGGAAGGCGGGCACCGGCCGCCGGATCTTCGACCCGAACGCCTACTCGCCGCCCTGGGACTTCGTCACCGGGCTGGCCGAGCGGGCGCCCCGGACCGTGGTGAAGGTGGCCCCGGGGCTGGACCACGCGCTGATCCCGCCGGGTGCCGAGGCGGAATGGGTCAGCGTCTCCGGCGACCTGGTCGAGGCCGCCCTCTGGTGCGGTGCACTGGCCGACCTCCCCCGCCGCGCCACCCTGTGCAAGGAAGGGCCCCCTGTTAACGCCTCCGGTAGAGCAGGGGCCCCCTGTTATCAGCTCACCGGCAGCGGCGACGCCGAGGCGCCCGTCGGCACCGTCCGCCGTTACCTGTACGACCCGGACCCGGCCGTGGTCCGCGCGCACCTGGTCGCCGAACTGGCCGTGGAACTGGGCGCGACCCTGGCCGACCCGAGCATCGCCTACCTCTACGCCGACACGCCGGTAGCCACCCCGTTCGCCCGCTGCCTGGAGATCACCGATGTGCTGCCGTTCTCGCTGAAGCGGCTGCGCGCCCTGCTCCGGGAGCGCCGGGTGGGCCGGGTGGAGATCCTCAAGCGCGGCTCGGCGCTGGAGCCGGAGAAGCTGCGCCGCGACCTGAGGCTCGCCGGCGAGGCGGCGGCCAGCCTGGTGCTGACCCGGGTTGACGGCGCGCCGACCGTGCTGCTCTGCCAGCCGCTGCCGGGTTGAGCACGGTCGGCACCGGGTTGAGGACGGTCTGCGCCGGGCTGAGGATGGTTGGCGCGGGATTAGGCTCGCCGGCCGGCACCGGGCGGGTTAGCTTGTCGGGCATGGCGGGACAGGGCACTCCGGCGACGGCGCTGCTGGCGAAGCGGAAGATCAGGCACAGCACCCACCCGTACGACGTCTCCCCGGATGCGCCGAACTACGGTGCCCTGGTCGCGGCGGCCCTCGGGGTGCCGCCGGAGCGGGTGTTCAAGTCGCTGGTCACCGAGGTCGACGGCGGGCTCACCGTGGCGGTCGTGCCGGTCACCGGGGATCTGGACCTCAAGGCCCTGGCCGCCGCCGTTGGCGGCAAGCGGGCCACCATGGCCGACCGGGCCGCCGCCGAGCGGGCCACCGGCTACGTGCGGGGCGGAATCAGCCCGCTCGGCCAGCGCAAGCGGTTGCCCACTGTGGTCGACGCGTCCGCGCTGGGCCATCCGAGTGTCTATGTCTCGGCGGGTCGTCGGGGGCTTCAACTGCAACTCGCCCCGGCGGACCTGGTCGCGCTGACCGACGCCGTCACCGCGCCGATCGCCGCGGCCTGAGCCCAGTCGCAGCCCACCTGAGGCCAGCCGAGCAACCGGAGGCCAGTGGCGTTGCTGAATTGTTATCGCCGCCAACAAACTTCCGACTTCGACAGTCTTGCATGCGCCGTGAGGCGGGGAATACGTTGCCGGACACAACAAAAACACCATCCCCCACCTCCGGAAAGGACCCTGCACATGCGCAAGGGCTTCCTCACCTTCGCTGCCGCCGGCCTGCTGGCCGCCGGCAGCATGGCCGCCTGTGGTGACAACGGCGGCTCCGACCAGGGCCGCGGCGACTCAGCCAAGAAGCCGAAGATCGGCGTGATCCTCCCGGACAGCAAGTCCTCCGCGCGGTGGGAGACCGCGGACCGCAAGTACCTGGAGGAGGCGTTCAAGGCCGCCGGCGTCGAGGCCAAGATCGACAATGCTCAGGACGACAAGAACGCCTTCCAGACCATCGCCGACACGATGATCAACGAAGGCGTAACCGTCCTGATGATCGTCAACCTGGACTCCGGCACCGGCAAGGCCGTGCTGGACCGGGCGAAGTCCCAGGGTGTGGCCACCATCGACTATGACCGGCTCACCCTCGGCGGCTCGGCGGCGTACTACGTCAGCTTCGACAACGAGGCGGTCGGCAAGCTCCAGGGCGAGGGTCTGGTCAAGTGCCTGACCGACAAGGGCGTCAAGAACCCGACGATCACCTACCTCAACGGCTCGCCGACGGACAACAACGCCACCCTGTTCAAGAACGGGTACGACTCGGTGCTCAAGCCGAAGTTCGACTCGAAGGAATACACCAAGGCCGCCGACGACTCCGTACCGAAGTGGGACAACGCCGAGGCCGGCACGATCTTCGAGCAGCAGCTCACCAACGCCGGCGGCAAAATCGACGGGGTGCTCGCCGCCAACGACGGTCTCGGCAACGCGGCCATCTCGGTGCTGAAGAAGAACAAGCTCAACGGCAAGGTCCCGGTGACCGGCCAGGACGCCACCGCCGAGGGCCTGCAGAACATCCTCGCCGGTGACCAGTGCATGACCGTCTACAAGGCGGTCAAGAAGGAGGCGGACGCCGCCGCCGGGCTGGCCATCGCACTCGCCAAGGGCGAGAAGAAGGACACCGGCCAGACTGTCAAGGACCCGGAGGGCGGCCGGGACGTGCCGGCCGTGCTGCTGGAGCCGAAGGCGATCTTCAAGGACAACGTCAAGGACGTCGTTGACGACGGCTACGTGACCAAGGAAGAGCTCTGCGCCGGGGCGTACGCCAAGCTCTGCGCCGACGCCGGCATCAGCTGACCTTTTCCTGCCCGTTTCAGGCGGCGCCGCCCGGCACGCATACTCCGCGCCGGGCGGCGCGTCGCCGGACGGCATCCGAGATCTCTCTCCGCGCAAAGGAGACCCCCGTGCCCGCCACCCCCCTGCTGGAACTGCGCGGGATCGACAAGAGCTTCGGTCCCGTCCAGGTGCTGCGCGACGTCGGCTTCGCCGCACACCCCGGCGAGGTCACCGCGCTGGTCGGCGACAACGGCGCCGGCAAGTCGACCCTGGTCAAGTGCATCAGCGGCATCTATCCCACGGACGCCGGCGAGTTCCTCTTCGACGGCCAGCCGGTGAGCATCCACGGCCCGCGCGACGCGGCCGCGCTCGGCATCGAGGTCGTCTACCAGGACCTCGCGCTCTGCGACAACCTCGACATCGTCCAGAACATGTTCCTCGGGCGGGAGCGGCGCAGCGGCATCGTGCTCGACGAGCCGGCCATGGAGCAGTTGGCCGCCGAGACCCTGGCCGGGCTGAGCGTCCGCACGGTGAAGTCGCTGCGTCAGCACGTCTCCAGCCTCTCCGGTGGCCAGCGCCAGACCGTGGCGATCGCCAAGGCGGTGCTCTGGAACAGCAAGCTGGTCATCCTGGACGAGCCGACCGCCGCACTCGGCGTCGCGCAGACCGCGCAGGTGCTGGAGCTGGTCCGCCGGCTGGCCGACAAAGGGCTGGCCGTGGTGCTCATCTCGCACAACATGAACGACGTCTTCGCCGTCTCCGACCGGATCGCCGCGCTCTACCTCGGCCAGATGGTCGCCCAGGTGAAGGCCAGCGACATCACCCACTCCCAGGTGGTCGAGCTGATCACGGCTGGCCGCTCCGGCAGCCTCGGCCTCCCCGCCGACCCGGCCCCGGGCAGCAACGGCACCGGCGCCGAGCCCGCCGACCCCACTCCAGGAGCCGTCCGATGACCACCACCGCCGTGAAGAATGAGGGGCCCGCCGCCGTCACACCGGTGCCCACCGTCGGCAGTCACCTCCGCAACTACTGGCATCGGGTACGCGGAGGCGACATCGGCGCGTTTCCCGCCGTCGGCATGCTCGTCGTGCTCTGCGTCGGCTTCTCGGTCGCGCGCCCGGCCTTTGTCACCGCCGGCAACTTCGCCAACCTCTTCACCCAGGGCGCGGCCGTCGCCCTGATCGCGATGGGGCTGGTCTTCGTCCTGCTGCTCGGCGAGATCGACCTCTCCGCCGGCTTTGCCAGCGGAGTCTGCGCCGCGGTCCTGGCCAACGTGGTGACCGTCCTCGGCTACCCCTGGTACCTGGCGGTCCTCGCCGCCATCGCCACCGGGCTGGTCATCGGCACGCTCCTGGGCTTCCTGGTGGCGAAGGTCGGCATCCCCTCCTTCGTGGTGACCCTCGCCGGCTTTCTCGCCTTCCAGGGCATCGCGCTGATGCTCATGAAGGAGGGCGCGAACATCTCGGTCCGCGACGACGTGCTGCTGGCCATCGCCAACCGAAACTTGCCCCCCGCGGTCGGCTGGCTGCTGGCTGCTGTGGCGGTCGCCGGCTACGCGGCGGTGCAGTTGCTCCGACACCGGCAGCGCGCCGCCCGCGGCCTGCTGACCGACCCGATCGCAGTGGTCCTCGCCCGGATCGGCGCGCTGGCCCTGGTCCTCGGCGTGGCGGTCTTCATCCTCAACCTGGAGCGCAGCCACAACGTCCTGATCACCTCGCTCAAGGGCGTGCCGATCGTGGTGCCGCTCATCGCGACGCTGCTGATCGTCTGGACCTTCGTGCTGCAGCGCACCAGCTACGGCCGACACGTCTACGCCGTCGGCGGCAACCAGGAGGCGGCCCGCCGGGCCGGTATCAACGTCGACCGGATCCGGATCTCGGCCTTCGTGATCTGCTCCGGCATGGCGGCCATCGGCGGCATCGTGGCGGCCAGCCGGGCCAACTCGGTCGACCCCAACACCGGTGGCAGCAGCGTCCTGCTCTACGCCGTCGGCGCGGCGGTCATCGGCGGCACCAGCCTCTTCGGCGGCAAGGGCCGGGTGCTCGACGCGGTGCTCGGCGGTGCGGTGATCGCCGTCATTGACAACGGGATGAGCCTGATGCGATACAGCTCGGGCGTCAAGTACGTGGTCACCGGCATCGTCCTGCTCGGGGCCGCCACCATCGACGCGCTGTCCCGCCGGCGGGCCGCCGCCACCGGCACCCGCTGACCCCGTTACGCGAGATGGTTGTGGCAATGCGCGCAGGTCCGAGCCAGGACGAGATTCGCCGGCAGAACCTGGGCGCGTTGCTGCGGTACGTGCACGTGCACGGCGCCACCACCCGCGCCGAGTTGACCTCCGCGCTCGGGCTGAACCGCAGCACGATCGGGGCGCTCACCGCCGACCTGGCCGGCGCCGGTCTGGTCAGCGAGGGCGCCCCGAAGGAGACCGGCCGGGCCGGGCGGCCGTCGCTGGTCGTCCGGCCCGAGTCGGAGCGGATCTACGCGTACGCGTACAGCGTGGAGGTGGACCGGCTGCGGGCCGCGCGGGTCGGTCTCGGCGGTGCGGTGCTCGACCGCCGGGAGCTGGACCGGCCCCGGAATCTGGTCGCCGAAGAGACCGCGCCGCTGCTGGCCGGCGCGGTCAAGGAGATGCACCAGTCGACGCCGCCGGACGCGATCTGCGTCGGTGGCGGGGTCGCGGTCTGCGGCATGGTGCGCCGCGCGGACGGCCTGGTCCGGCTGGGCCCGACCACCGGCTGGGTGGACGAGCCGATTGGCGCGGCGCTCGCCGCCGAGCTGGGCATCGACGTACCGATCACCGTGGGCAATGTGGCGGACGTGGCCGCCTTCGCCGAGCATGCCCGGGGCGTCGCGGCCGGCTGTCACAACGTCATCTACCTGTACGGGGATGTCGGCGTCGGGGCCGGCATCATCGCCGGCGGGCGGCGACTGACCGGGCACGGCGGGTACAGCGGCGAGGTCGGCCACATGGTGGTGGTCCGCGACGGCGCGCCCTGCGACTGCGGGCGCCGGGGCTGCTGGGAGACCGAGATCGGCGAGCACGGGCTGTTGCGGGCCGCCGGCCGCTCCGAGGCCCGGGGCCGGGAGGCGCTGCTGGCCGTCTTCGACGCGGCCGATCGGGGCGACGCCCGCGCCCAGGGTGCGGTCCGCCAGGCCGGTGACTGGCTCGGCTTCGGCGTGGCGAACCTGGTCAACATCTTCAACCCGGAGATGGTCATCTTCGGCGGCACGATGCGTGACCTCTACCTGGCCGCCGCCGCCCAGGTCCGCAGCCGGCTCAACTCCAACGGGCTGCCCGCCTGCCTGGAGCACGTCCGGCTGCGTACGCCGATGCTGGGCGCGGACGCGGCGCTGATCGGCGCCGCCGAGCTGGCCTTCGAACGACTCCTCGCCGACCCCCTCGACGTGGGTTGACCGTCAGCGGTCGACCTGGGTGAAGTCCCAGGTGTGCGGCGGGCGGGCCACCAGAGTCGGGGGCGGGTCCGGCAGCGTACGCGGGTTGCTCCGCCACTTGGAGATGACCACGATGCGGTGGTCGGTGGAGGAGAACACCTCGCTGGACAGGTGCAGCGGGTCGTGCTCGAACTCGGGCAGCACGGTCTCACACACCCAGGTGATCAGGTCGGCAAAGCCGTACGGCTCGGCCTTCGCCTCCCACATCCGGACGATCACGGCGCTCCCCTCTCAGACGCTGACCACGGTCAGCGGCATCGCCGAGTCGGCGGGCAGGTCGAGGCGGCTCGGCGCGACGCCCGCGGCGACCAGGTGCGAGCCCAACGCGGCCACCATCGCCCCGTTGTCGGTGCACAGATTCGGCCGGGGCGTACGGACCCGGATGTGGTGCTTGGCCGCCCGGTGCTCGGCCATCGCCCGCAGCCGCGAGTTGGCCGCCACCCCACCGCCGATCACCAGCGTGTCGATCCCGCTGCTCCGGCAGGCGTCCAGGGCCTTGCCGACCAGCACGTCGCAGACCGCCTCCTGGAAGGACGCGGCCACGTCGGCGACCGGCACCGGCTCGCCGGCCCGCTGCCGGGCCTCCACCCAGCGGGCCACCGCCGTCTTCAGACCGGAGAACGAGAAGTCGTAGCGGTGGGCGGCCAGATCCTTGGCGGCGGTCAGCCCACGCGGAAAGGTGATGGCCGCCGGGTCGCCGGCCCGCGCCTCGCGGTCGATCCACGGCCCGCCCGGGAATGGCAACCCGAGCAGTCGGGCCACCTTGTCGAACGCCTCGCCGGCGGCGTCATCGATGGTCGAGCCGAGCGGGGTGACGCCTCGGGCCAGGTCGTCGACGCGCAGCAGCGACGAGTGCCCGCCGGAGACCAGCAGGGCGATCGCCGGCTCGGGCAGTGGGCCGTGCTCCAGGGTGTCCACGGCGACGTGCGCGGCGAGGTGGTTCACCCCGTACACCGGCTTCTCGGCGGCGACCGCGTACCCCTTGGCGGCGGCGACCCCGACGAGCAGCGCGCCCGCCAGCCCCGGGCCGGAGGTGACCGCGATCGCGTCGATGTCCGCGATCGTCACCCCGGCCTGCTTCAGTGCCCGGTCCATGGTCGGCACGATGGCCTCCAGGTGGGCCCGGCTGGCCACCTCGGGCACCACGCCGCCGAACCGGGCGTGCTCCTCGACGCTGGAGGCCAGCGCGTCGGCGAGCAGGGTGTGCCCGCGGACGATCCCGACCCCGGTCTCGTCGCAGGAGGTCTCGATGCCGAGGATCAGTGGTTCGTCAGCCATGCTCGTCAGTCCTCGTTGCGCTGCATGACCAGCGCGTCGGTGTTGCTCGGTTGGTAGTAGCCGCGCCGCACGCCGATCGGCTCGAAGCCGTACGTGGCGTAGAGGCGCTGCGCCGGGGCGTTGTCCGCGGCGACCTCCAGCAGGGTGCTGCGGACGCCGCGCCGGGCCGCCTCGGCGAGCAGCGCCTCCAACAGCGCCCGGCCGACGCCTCGGCGCTGCGCGTCCCGGCGGACCGCGACGTTCTGCACCCAGGCCTCGTCGGGCGGGGCCACCATCAGCCCGGCGTAGCCGAGCACGCTGCCGGCCTCGTCGGTGGCGACCAGGTAGAAGTGTCGGTTGGCCAACTCGTTCCAGAACATCGCCGGCGACCACTGCTCGACACCGAAGAGGTCGGCCTCGATCGGCAGCACCTGGTCGATGTGCCACCAGCGAAAGCGGCCCAGTCGTACGCCGGTCATGGCAGGACCGGCTTGTGGCCGGTGGCCGCGACGGCGTCCGGGCGACGCAGGTAGAGCGGGGTGAGCGGCTCGCCGGGCGCGCCCGCGCGGATCCGCTCGGCAGCGAGCCGGGCCAGCGCCACCGCATCCGGGTAGCGCGGCTCGTTCCGCAGCGGCAGGCCGAGGACGTCCGCGTACCGGTGCGCGCCGTCGCCGACGGCGATGGTGACGGCCAGGCCCCGGGCCCGCTCGGCGACGACCGCGGGGGCGTCGACGTTCGGCCCGGCGATCCGCTGGCCGGCGCCGTCGTAGACCGCCCAGTAGACCTCCCGGCGCCGCGCGTCGCTGGCGGCCAGGACCGGCTCGCCGGCGGCCACCGGGTGGCCGATCCCGTCCAGGGAGCAGACACCGTACGTCGGAATGCCCAGCACCTGCCCCATGGTGGCGGCGGTGACCAGGCCGACCCGCAGCCCGGTGAACGGCCCCGGGCCGAGCCCGGCGACGATCGCGGCGAGGTCGCCGGGGCGGGCGTCGACGTCGGCCAGCACCGCGTCGACCTGCGGGGCGAGCAGCTCTCCGTGCGCCCGGGCGTCGACCGTGCACCGCTGCGCGCGGGCGAGGACACCGTCCGCCGAGACCTCGACCAGGGCTGCGGTCACCGCGGGCGTCGAGGAGTCCACCACGAGTACGAGCACGGTATGCCAGCGTAGCCGCCACCGCGGTTACCAGCGCCTCCCCCCTCGGGCGGCACCGGGCGGGGCCGGCGGGCTCAGCTCGGGGTGCGGAACACGCGCAAAAACGGCGGCAGCAGCCAGGGGCGGGGCCCTCCGATCCGCACCCGGCCGGTGAGCACCGCGCGGGCTCGGCTGACCCGGCCGAACATCATCAGGTTGAGCGTCGCCGGGTCGAAGCGGATCGTCACGTCCGGCCGCTCGTCCGGCGCGGCGAACCGCACCCGCCCGTGATCCAGGGCGATCGTGAGGGGCGCGGAGTAGGCCGAAGTGAACAGCACGACGATCCGGGGCCGGCGGGGCGGGTCGACCCCGTCGAGCAACCGGCCGTAGCCGTGCCGGATCACCCCGGCCAGGAACAGCTCCAGGAACAGCACGGCGTCCCGGGGTGGCAGGGTCCACGGCCGGCGGCCCGCGCGGGCGATGTCGTGGCCGTGCACCAGCAGCTCGTTGACCAGGTGGGCGAGCAGGCCGGCGAGCGGCACCCGGGCGTCACCGAGCCAGGGCACCACCTCGTCGGGCCGGCGGTCCGCGCAGCCCGCCAGCAGCCGGTCGACGTCCTGGCGCAGCCGGTCCAGCAGCGGCCCGGGGTCACGCTCGGTCAGGTGGCTGAGCACCAGGTCGTTGGCGTCGGCCACCGTGTCGACGGTGACCAGCGGGAGCCGTTCGTCGAGGCCGGGGACCGGCAGCGGCTCGCTGGCCGGGTCGACCAGCCGGACGTAGTACCAGGCCAGCGAGACCAGGTGGGCCAGGGTGTCGGTGACCGTCCAGTGAGCGGTCACCATGGTGTCGGGTGGGACGGAGCGGGCCAGCGCCAGGAACCGGCCGGCGTTGGCCGCGAGCGCGGCCGGCGCGGTCGACCAGCCCTCCGAGGTGATGGTGGCCGACACGGCTTTCCTCCCCGTCTGTCGCAACCGGGGAAGAGCCTACTACCGTCCGCCACAAAACGATAGCCCTGTGTCAATAGCGATGGGCCCGGGCCGGGGCGGCCAGCCAGGCCCGAGCGGTCAGCCGGCTGACCGTTCCCAGTCGATGGTGGGCAGCCCGGCGTCGGCGAGCGCCTTGTTGGCCGCGCTGAACGGGCGGCTGCCCAGGAAGCCGCGCGGGTTCATCGGGCTGGGGTGGCCGGCCTCCAGCACCACGTGCTGCGGATTGGTGACCAGGGCCGCCTTCTTGCGCGCGTAGCCGCCCCAGAGCAGGAAGACCACCCGCTGGTCAAGGGCGTCCAAGGCTCGGATGGTGGCGTCGGTGAACTCCTCCCAGCCCTTGTTCGCGTGCGAGCCCGGGGTGGCCTGCCGGACGGTGAGCACCGAGTTGAGCAGCAGCACGCCCTGCGCCGCCCAGCCCGCCAGATTGCCGCTGGGCGGCTTCGGCACGCCTAGGTCCTCGCCGAGCTCCTTGAAGACGTTGCGCAGCGACGGCGGCACCGCCACCCCGTCGCGGACGCTGAAGCTCAGCCCGTGCGCCTGCCCCGCCCGGTGGTACGGGTCCTGCCCCAGGATCAGCACCCGGCACTCCGCCGGCCCGCACAGCCGATACGCGGAGAAGAGCTCCTCGACCGGCGGGAAAACGGTGTGGGCCGCGTACTCCCCGGCGACGAACTCGGCCAGCGCCGCGACGCGGGCCGCGTCGAGGTGCGGGGTGACCACGGCCCGCCACGTGTCGGGCAGGAGCGCCAGCAGGTCGAGGGTGGGGGCGTCTTCGGGCATCGGCAACCTTCCGCCGGTGGAGATTGGTCGCGGGCACTGTAGGCGTCGGGTACGACATCCGTCAGTCGAGGGTGGCGAGGCGCCCCGTCCAGTCACCGCCGACCGGTTCCAGGGTCACCACGCGGGTGTCGTCGTCCCGGCGGTCGATGCGCACCCGCAGGTGCGCGTCGACCAGCTGCTCCACCATCCCCTCGCCCCACTCGACCACGGTCACCGCCTCGTCCACCGAGGCGTCCAGGTCCAGGTCGTCGATCTCGGCGCGTGGATCGGCGGACTCCCCCAGCCGGTACGCGTCGGCGTGCACCAGGGTCACCCGCCCACCCCGGGCCGGATCCGGGCGGTGCACCCGGGCGATCACGAAGGTCGGCGAGGTGATGGCGCCGCGTACGCCGAGCCCGGCGCCGATGCCCTGGGTCAGCGCGGTCTTGCCGGCGCCCAGCGGACCACTGAGCAGCAGCAGGTCACCGGCGTGCAGCACCCGGGCCAGCCGCCGGCCGAATTCGTGGGTGTCGTCGACCGACTTCAGCTCCACGACCACGGTCACAGCCCCTCCAGGAACCCTGCCAACGCCGCGTTGACCTCGTCGGCGTGCTCCAACATCACCACGTGCCCGCTGTCGTTGATCTTCACGAACTCGGCGTGCGGCAACCGCCGAACGATCTCCTCGGAGTGGGTCACCGGTGTGATCATGTCCTTGTCCCCCACGATCACCAGCACCGGCGTGCCGGCCAGCGCGGCCAGCGCCGGGTAGCGGGAGTGGGTGGCCAGCGTACGCAGGTAACGGGTGACCGTGTCGGCGGAGGTCCGCGAGTTCATCGTCTCGACGTACGACACCAGGGCCGGGCTGGGCTTCGCGGTGCCGAAACCGTACCGGCGGGTGAGCAGCCAGGCGACGTTGGAGGTCGACTTCCGGGCCTTGTCGATCATCGTGCCGCCGTACCGGGCGGCGTTGCTCATCATGTAGAGCACCGGCGCGGCGACCCGGCCGAGCAGCGCGGGCGCCACCAGCCTGGTCTCGGCGAGCACGCCGCCCGAGGTGGCCATCAGCACGGTGCCGACCACCCGGTCGCCGAACAGTTCCGGACACAGCTCGGCCAGCGCCATGATCGTCATGCCGCCCATGGAGTGGCCGACCAGCACCAGCGGCCCCTCCGGGGCCACCTCGTCGAGCACCCGGCGCAGGGTTCGGCCCAGCGCGGCCAGGTCGTACTCGCCGGTCTCCAGCCGCCCGGAACGGCCGTGCCCGGGCTGGTCGTACGCGACGATCCGGTAGTCACCGCGCGCGGCGAGCAGTTCGCGCTGGAAGTGGAACGTCCCCATGTCCAGGCAGAAGCCGTGCACCAGCACCACGGTCGGGTGCCCGGCGACCGGCCGGGTCGGCTCGACCACCTCCACGTGGATGTCGGTGCCGTCCGGCATCTCCAGCCGGAACGCCTCGTCGTACCGCTGCTCGCCGAAGGGCTCGTGGGCGTACGGGTCGGCGGGGTCGTTCTTGAGCCGGCGGATCAGGATCCGCTCGCCCACCACGCCCGCGGCGAGCCCGGCGGCGGCGACGCCGACGGCGGTGCCGACCACCCCGGCGACCCGGCCGGCGGCGGTGCGCGGCCGGGGAAGCCTCATGGGCGCTCGCCGTCGTAGACGCGGGGTACCCGGACTCCGCCGAACCGGGTCACGATCTCGTAGTTGATCGTGCCGGCCGCCTCGGCCCAGTCGTCGGCGGTGGGCTCGCCGTCCGCGCCGCTGCCGAACAGCGTCGCCACGTCCCCGGCCGCCACCTCGTCGTCGCCGCAGTCCAGCACGAACTGGTCCATGCAGACCCGGCCGGAGATGGTCCGCCGTTTGCCGCCGAGCTGTACCGGGCCGGCGCCGGAGGCGTGCCGGGGCACCCCGTCGGCGTACCCGAGCGGCACGACGGCCAGGTTGGCCTCCCGCTCGGTGAGGTAGGTGTGGCCGTACGAGACGCCGGTGCCGGCCGGGACCCGTTTGGTCAGCATCACCCGGGCCCGGGCGGTCATCGCCGGGCGCAGGCCGAACCGCTCGCCGGCCACCGGGGAGAGACCGTAGATGGCGAGACCGGGACGGACCAGGTCAAAGTGGGAATCCGGGCGGGTCAGCGTGGCGGCCGAGTTGGCCAGGTGCCGGTACCGAGGGCGCAGCCCCGCCTTCTCGACCATGGCCACCCCCTCCTCGAAGACGGCGAGCTGCCGGTCGATGGTGGGGTGGCCGGGCGAGTCCGCGTACGCGAAGTGGCTCCACACGCCGACCACCTCGACCAGGCCGTCGGCCTGTGCCTTCGCCGCGGCCTCCAGCAGGGTGGGCCAGTCGGCGACAGTCGCGCCGCCGCGCGACAGGCCAGTGTCGATCTTCAGGTGCACCCGAGCCGGCCGCTCCGCCCGGAGCCCCGCCTCGACCAACTCGTCCAGCTGGGTGAGGCTCGCGCAACCCAGGTCGATGCCGACCGCGACGCCGTCGTGCAGCGGCAGCCCCGGGGCGAGCAGCCAGGCCAGCACGGGCGCGGTGATCCCCTGCCGGCGCAGGGTGAGCGCCTCGTCGAGGGTGCAGACCCCGATCCAGTCCGCGCCGGCGTCGAGCGCGGCACGGGCAGCCGGGACCATGCCGTGACCGTACCCGTCGGCCTTCACCACCGCCATCAGCTCGGCGCTGGTGCCCGCCTTGAGCTGGGCCACGTTCTCCCGAATCGCGTCCAGGTCGACGCGCACCTCCGACTGCCACATGCCCCCAGCGTACTTCCGCCGCCTGATCACGGCGGCCGTGAGTCGCCTGGTCAGAGCAGGCGGGCAAGCACCGGGCGGAGCGCGGCCGCCACGTCGGGCGCGGTCACCGGACCGCTGCGGGCCGCCTCGCGGCCGGCCAGCCCGTGCAGGTACGCCGCCGCGGCGGCCGCCCGCTCGGCCGACAGCCCGGCGGCCAGCAGCGAGCCGAGCAGCCCGGCCAGCACGTCGCCGGTGCCCCCGCTGGCCAACACCGCGGTGCCGGTCGGGTTGACGTACGCCCGGCCGTCCGGGGTGCCGATGATCGTGCGGTCGCCCTTGAGCAGCACCACCGCGTTCATCCAGGCGGCCAGCCGCAGGGTGGCCGCCACCCGGTCCGCGCCCGGGGTCTCTCCGCACAGCCGGGCGTACTCCCGGTCGTGCGGGGTCACCACGATCGGCGCGTCCCGGGCGCGCAGCCGATCGGCCATCGAGCCGTCGACCAGCAGGGTGAGCGCGTCGGCGTCGAGCACCACCGGCACCGGCGCGGCGAGCACCGCGCGCAGCTCGGCGGCGGCCTCCTCGCCAGTGCCCAGCCCCGAACCGCAGACCCAGGCCTGCACCCGGCCGGCGTCGGCCACCCGGCCGGTGGCGACCACCGACGGGTGCTGGTGCAGCACCTCGGCGCGGGCGCCGCCCGCGTACCGGACCATGCCGGTCGGCCCGACCAGCGCGCCGCCCACCGAGAGCACCGCCGCGCCGGGGTACGCGGCCGAGCCGGTCGCCACCCCGACCACGCCCCGGCTGTACTTTTCCGCGTACGGGCCCGGCCGTGGCCACCAGTCGACGACGTCCGACCATTCGGTGACCCACAGCGCCGGGGTGCCGCGCAGCCACGGTTCCAGCCCGATGTCGACCAGCTCGACGTGCCCGGTGAGCGCGGCGGCCGCGCCGACCACCAGGGCCGGCTTCAGCGCGCCGAAGGCGACCGTCACATCGGCGCGTACCGCGCAGGGTCGACCGGCGGCGGTGAGTGGCACGTGCCCGGTGTCCACCGCGACGCCGCTCGGCACGTCCACCGCCACGACGGTGGCCCGGGTGCCGTCCCGCCCGCAGCGTCCCGCCAGGCTTGCGGCGAGCTGGTCGGCGGTCTCCCGCAGCCCACCGGTGCCGCCGATCCCGACGATGCCGTCAAGCACCAGATCCACCAGGGTCGGGGGCCGCTCGACGAGGCGCCCGCCAGCGGCCCACAGCGCGGCCAGCCCGTCGGCGTGGGCGCGGCCGGGGGTGAGCAGCAGGGCAGACACCGCCGCGCCCCGCCGGGCCAGCCGCGCGCCCGCGTACAGGGTGTCGCCGCCGTTGTCGCCGGAGCCGACCAGCAACAGCACCCGGGCGCCGTAAACACCGCCCCGGTCGGCGAGCAGCAGCGCGCAGCGGCGGGCCAGGCCGGTGGCGGCCCGTTGCATCAGCGTCCCCGGCGGAAGGGTGGCCATCAGGCCGGCCTCCGCCGTGCGTACGTCCGCGACCCGCCACACCGGTCTCATGCCAACTCACCCTACCGGCGGTCGCGGCCGCAGATTAGTCACCGGGCGCGCGGTGGACAACCCCTGTGGACAAACCTCCGGTACGCCCACCGCCGGTTGTCCACAGGCCCGTTCCCGGCGGTCGCCGGTCGCCTAGCGTCCCCGTTGCCCGATCCCGCCCGCCGTTCCGCGCGGGTGTCCGTCCCCCGCCGGCGTCCCCTTGTCGGCGGCCTGCGCCACGGGGAGGCGCCGATGACCGAGGAGCCGTTCAACGTCGAGCCGGAGCTGCTGCGCGGCGTCGCCCGGGAGCTGCGCGACGACGCAGACCTGCTGGCGCAGACGCTGGCCGGCACACCCGGGCTGGTGCCGCCGGCCGACGGCTGGCGGGTCGGAGCGGCGTTGGCCGAGCTGGAAACCGCGACGCACCGCTGGTGCGGAACGCTCGCCGCCCGGATGACGGCCGCCGCCGAGGCGGTTCGGGCCGCCGCCGACGGCTACGAGGCGGTGGACGAACGGGCCGCCCGACGGCTGGCCGGGATCCCCCGGTGAAGGGCAGCGGGGCATTCGCGGCCGCGCCGGCCGGCTACCGGCAGCTCTGGGCGGCGGATCCGGCGGCCTGGATCGCGGCCGGGGCGGCCTGGCGCGGGCTCACCGGCCCGGTCCGGCAGCGGGCCGACGGGCTGGACGCCCGGATCGCCACCCTGCGCCCCGCCTGGTCGGGTGGGGCCGCCACCGCGGCGCGTGGGCGGCTCGGCGGGCTGCGCGGCGCGCTGACCGAGGTGCTGCCCGCGCTGATCGAGGTCGACCAGGTGCTCGCCGAGTTCGCCGCCCGGCTCGGCACGGCGAAGGCCCGCCTCACCGCCGCGGTGGCGCACGTCGACGCGGGCGGCCTGCTGGTGGACCGGGCGGGGGCGGTCCGGCCCGATCCGGCCCGCCCCCGCCCCGCGGAACGACTCGGGCCGGCGCTGACCACGGTGGCCGCCGAGCTGCACGGCGCGCTGACGCTGGCCGGCGCAGCGGACCGGGAAGCCGCCGCCCGGCTGGGCGAGTTGACCACGGCGGCGGCCACCGGCTGGGTGAGCGTCCCGCCCGCCTGGCGGCCGTCGCCGGGAGCCGGCCCCGCCGAGGCCTGCCGGTGGTGGGCCCGGCTCACCCCGGCCGAGCGCCGCTGGCTGATCGGGCACGAGCCGGCCCGGGTCGGCTGCCTCGACGGCGTGCCGGTGACGGCCCGGGACCAGGCCAACCGGCTGCTGCTGGCCGGGCGACGCGAGGAACTCGCCGCCCGGCGCCAACGGCTGCTGACGCCGCTGCCGCCGGGGCCGGCCGAGCTGGCCCGGGTGGCCCGGCTCGCCCAGGTCGAGGCGGCACTGCACGGCCTCGACACGCTGGGCCTGCGGCTGGCCGCGCCGGAGGCGCCCCGGGCGTACCTGCTCGGGCTGGATCCGGCCGGGGACGGGCGCGCGGTGGTGGCGCTGGGCAACCCGGACCGGGCCGGCGCGGTGCTGACGTACGTCCCGGGGATGACCTCGGACCTCGCCGGGGCCCCCGGCGAGCTGGGCCGGGCCGCCCGGGTGCTGGAGCGCTGCGCGGCGCTCGGACCCGACGAGGAGACGGCGGCGGTGCTCTGGCTGGACTACGACGCGCCGGATTTCCTGCCCGAGGCGGCCCGCACCCGGCAGGCCGAGGACGCCGGGCCGGCGCTGCACCGGTTCCAGGAGGGGCTGCGTGCCTCGCACGAGGGCCCGCCGGCCCGGCAGACGGTGCTCGGCCACAGCTACGGCTCGGTAGTGGTCGGGATCGCGGCCCGCGACCACGGGCTGAGCGCCGACGCGCTGGTCTTCGTCGGCTCTCCCGGGGTGGGCGTCGAGCATGCCGGCGAGCTGCGCATGCTGCCCGGGCAGGTCTGGGCCAGCACCGCGCCGGACGACGTGATCCGGCTGGCCCGGCCCCCGGAGGAGCTGGCTCGCCGGGCGGTGCTGGCCGCCACGCCGCTCGGTCCGGCGGCGGCCGCGCTCGACGGCCACGAGCTGTGGTTCGGGCGCGACCCGAGCGACCCGGGCTTCGGCGGCCGGCGCTTTCCCAGCGGCCGGTACGGCCACACCGGCTACTGGGCGCCGGACAACCCGGCGCTGGACGGCATGGCCCAGATCGTGCTGGGCCGATGAGCGCGCGTCGCGGCCCGCTCCACCGCCGGGCGGAGGGGCCGCGACGCGGTCGACTACTCGACGGTGACCGACTTGGCCAGGTTGCGCGGCTGATCGACATCGTGCCCGCGGGCGGCTGCGATCTCGGCGGCCAGCACCTGAAGGGGCACCGTGGTCACCAGCGGCGCCAGCAGCGTGGGCGTGCGCGGCACGTAGATCAGATGGTCGGCGTAGCGGACGACGGCCTCGTCGCCTTCCTCGGCGATCACGATCGTGCGGGCACCTCGGGCCCGGACCTCCTGGATGTTGGAGACGACCTTGTCGTGCAGCATGCCCCGGCCGACGGGCGAGGGCACGATGCAAATCACCGGGGTGCCCTTGTCGATCAGCGCGATCGGCCCGTGCTTCAGCTCGCCGGCGGCGAAGCCCTCGGCGTGCATGTACGCCAGCTCCTTGAGCTTCAGCGCGCCCTCCAGCGCCACCGGGTAGCCGACGTGCCGGCCGATGAAGAGCACGGTCGGCTCGGACTTCAGCTCGCGGGCGAGTTCCCGGACCGGCTCGATCCGGTTGAGCAACTCGCGCAGCTTGCCCGGCATCTCCTGCAGCTGGGCGACGACCGCGCCCACCTCGTCGGCGAACTTGATCCCGCGCACCTGGGCCAGGTGCAGACCGATCAGATAGCAGGCGACGAGCTGGGTGAGAAAGGCCTTGGTGGAGGCGACCGCGATCTCCGGACCGCCGTGCGTGTAGAGGACGGCGTCGGACTCACGCGGGATGGTGGAGCCGTTGGTGTTGCAGATGGCCAGCACCCGGGCCTTCTGCTCCTTGGCGTGACGCAGGGCCATCAGGGTGTCCATGGTCTCGCCGGACTGCGAGATCACCACGATCAGCGTGGAGCGGTCCAGCACCGGGTCGCGGTAGCGGAACTCGCTGGCCAGCTCCACCTCACAGGGGATCCGGGTCCAGTGCTCGATGGCGTACTTGGCGACCAGGCCGGAGTGGTACGCGGTGCCGCAGGCGACGATGAAGATCTTGTCGACGTCGCGCAGGTCCTGCTCGCTGAGGCGCACCTCGTCGAGGGCGATCTCACCGGTGTCGGTGAGCCGGCCGAGCAGCGTGTCGGCGATCGCCTGCGGCTGCTCCTCGATCTCCTTGAGCATGAACCAGTCGTAGCCGCCCTTCTCGGCCGCCGACGAGTCCCAGTCGATGTGGAAGTCCCTGCCGGTGGCGGGCTGGCCGGCGAAGTCGGTGATCTCAATGCTGCCCGGGGTGATCAGGACGATCTGGTCCTGGCCCAGCTCGACCGCGTCGCGGGTGTGCTCGATGAACGCGGCGACGTCGCTGGCCAGGTAGTTCTCCCCGTCGCCCCGGCCGACGACCAGGGGCGAGTTGCGCCGGGCGCCGACCACCGCGCCGGGGATGCCGGCGTCGACGGCGAGCAGGGTGAAGGCACCCTCCAGCCGCTGGCAGACCAGCCGCATCGCGGTGGCGAGCAGCTGCGGGCTGTCGACCTCGCCGGCCGCGCGCAGGCCGTCCAGTGCCCGGGCGAGCAGGTGCGCGGCGCACTCCGTGTCGGTGTCGCTGGCGAACTCGACGCCGTCGTCCTCCAGCTCGGTGCGGAGCTTGGCGAAGTTCTCGATGATGCCGTTGTGGATAACTGCGACCCGACCATCGGGAGACAGGTGCGGGTGGGCGTTGCGGTCGGTGGGCCCGCCGTGGGTGGCCCACCGGGTGTGGCCGATGCCGGTGGTGCCGTCGCCTATGCCGATCGGGCTGGCGGCGCAGGACTCCGGGTCGCTGGCGGCCCGCTCGGCGAGAACCTTCTCCAGGTTTGCCAGCTTGCCGGCCTTCTTCTCGATCAGCAGCTCGTCGTCGCAGACGACGGCAACGCCGGCCGAGTCGTAGCCCCGGTATTCCAGCCGCCGTAGTCCGTCGAGCACGATGCCGAGCGCCGGGCGCGCGCCGGCGTAACCCACGATTCCACACATGGTCCGCAGCCTAACCCAGTTTCGCTCATGATGTGTGCTCGAAAGCCGGGTAAATGATCACCTGCTTTGAGTGAATTGATAGGCAAACGGCGCGGATCAGAAAAAACGCCCAGCTGGACGGAGGCGCGATCTTGGGAATTTGCCTCCGCCCACACATTGGTGGCCCTGGTCGGGGCCCACCGATCCCGCCGGCGCGGCCCCGGGCATGACGGCCGTAGGCTGATCGGCGTGATGACGACCGATCCGCTGGTGGCCCGGATGCGACCGTTCGGCACCACCATCTTCGCCGAGATGTCCGCGCTCGCCGCACGCACCGGCGCGGTCAACCTCGGGCAGGGCTTCCCGGACACCGACGGCCCGCCGGAGATGCTCGCGGCGGCCGCCGACGCGCTGCGCTCCGGGCACAACCAGTACCCGCCGGGGCCAGGGATCCCGGCGCTGCGCGCCGCCGTCGCGGCCCACCAGCGCCGCTTCTGGAACCTCGACTACGACCCGGACGGCGAGATCGTGGTGACCGCCGGCGCCACCGAGGCAATCGCCGCCAGCATCCTCGCCCTCTGCGAGCCGGGCGACGAGGTGGTCTGCTTCGAGCCGTACTACGACTCGTACGCCGCCTCCATCGCGCTGGCCGGCGCGGTCCGCCGGCCGGTCACGCTGCGTCCCGCCGCCGACGGCCGGTACGCCGTCGACCCGGTCGAGCTACGCGCCGCGTTCGGGCCGCGTACCCGGCTGGTGCTGCTGAACTCCCCGCACAACCCGACCGGCAAGGTCTTCACCCCCGAGGAACTGGCCCTGGTCGCCGAGCTGTGCCGGGAGAACGACGCGTACGCGGTCACCGACGAGGTGTACGAGCACCTGGTCTTCACCGACGCGGCCGCCCCCCACGTGCCGCTGGCGACGCTCCCCGGCATGCGGGAGCGCACACTGCGAATCTCCTCGGCCGGCAAGACCCTCTCCTGCACCGGATGGAAGGTCGGCTGGGTGAGCGGGCCTGCACCGCTGGTCTCCGCGGTGCTGCGGGTGAAGCAGTTCCTCACCTTCGTCAACGCCGGGCCGCTGCAACCGGCCGTCGCGGTGGCACTCGCCCTGCCGGACGCCTACTTCACCGGCTTCCGCGACGACATGCAGCGACGGCGGGACCAACTGGTCGGCGGGCTAACCGACGCCGGGTTCGACGTGCTCGCCCCGGAGGGCACCTACTTCGTCACCGCCGACGTCACCCCGCTCGGCGGCCGGGACGGGGTGGAGTTCTGCCGATCGCTGCCGGAGCGCTGCGGCGTGGTGGCGGTGCCGACCCAGGTCTTCTACGACGATGCGGAGGCCGGACGGCGGCTGGTCCGGTTCGCCTTCTGCAAGCGGCCGGAGGTGCTGACCGAGGCGGTCGCCCGGCTGCGCCGGCTGAAGGCGGAACGGTGACCGACGCGTACGCCGACCGGCTCCGCCGGGTCACCGCGCAACGCGGCTGCGACACCATGCTCTCCGGCGTGCGGCCCCCCTCGGTGCAGGAGCAGTTGGCGACGATCCGGGCCATCGCGACCGAGGATCTGCTGCCTGACTGCTACGGCGAGGGCGGCCCGCTCGACGAGTTGGAACGCCGGGTCGGCGCGCTGCTCGGCACTGAGGCTGTCGCCTTCTTCCCCACCGGCACCATGGCCCAGCAGGTCGCCCTCCGCCACGGCGCCGAGCTGACCGGCCGGGAGGCGGTCGGCCTGCACCCGCTCAACCACCCGCTGCTCCACGAGCGGGACGCGTACGCCGTACTCAGCGGTCTGCGGGCGGTGCTGACCACGAGCGCGCCGCGCAACCCGACGGCCGAGGAGATCGCCGCGCTCGACGAGCCGATCGGCACGCTGCTGCTGGAACTGCCGCTGCGCGACGCCGGTTTCGTCCTGCCGGCCTGGGACGAGCTGGTCGCGGTGGTCGGCGCGGCCCGGCAGCGGGGCGCCCGGGTGCACCTGGACGGCGCCCGGCTCTGGGAGTCGGCCGTCCACCTGGGGCACCCGGCGGCCGAGATCGTCGCCCTGGCCGACAGCACGTACGTCTCGTTCTACAAGTCCCTCGGTGGCCACTCCGGGGCGGCGCTGGCCGGCTCCACGGAGCTGATGCGATACGCCCGCGCCTGGCGACACCGCTACGGCGGGAACCTGTTCCAGCAGTGGCCGGCCGCCCTCGCCGCGCTCGCCGGCCTGGCACACGAGCTGCCCCGGCTACCCGACTACGTGACGCACGCGAAGGTGGTGGCCGCAGCGCTGGCCACCCTTCCCGGCGCGCGGGTGCACCCGGAACCGCCGCACACCCATCAGTTCCGGCTCTGGCTGCCGCATCCAGCAGAGGCGCTCAACGCCGCCAACCTGGCCCTCGCCGAGGAGGAGAAGGCCTGGTTCATCGGCGGCTGGCGGGACGCCGAGGTGCCCGGAATCGCGCTGGCCGAGGTGACGGTGGCCGGCCCGGCGCTGGAGCTGGGTGCCGACCGGGTCGTCGACCTGGCCGACCGCTTCCTCCGCCGCCTGCCGCAGCGCTGAGCCCGGCCCGGCCTCACCCGGCGGTTGGCGGGCAGCATGTGCGGCGGGCCGGCGGCGGGACCGCCCGACGCGGCTTCGTCCACCGGGCTGAGGCCCTTCTGTCAGCCGCTACGAACTTGATGACGTAAACGCATCACCCGGGGGCGGCGGACACGGGCAGGGCCCCCGGGTTTGTAGCGGGCCAACCACCCACAACCGTTCATCGAGACGGCGAACGGAACGGGAGCGGAGACGGCGCCGGAGGCAACGGGAGGATTCCGACGCGCCCGGATGAGCCTGGTTGGTGTCAGGCGACCGGGCTGGCGGTGCGGACCTGCGCGGCGATCCGCTCCGCGACGGACCGGGCGGTGGCCTCGGTGGCCGCCTCGACCATGACCCGCACCAGCGGCTCGGTGCCGGAGGGGCGCAGCAGCACGCGGCCCGTCTCACCCAGCTCGGCCTCGGCGCGTTCCACCTCGGCCCGGACGGCCGGCGCGGCGGAGCCCACGGTCCGGTCGCTCACCGGCACGTTGATCAGCACCTGCGGCAGCACGGTGACCACCGAGGCCAGCTCGGCGAGCGGCTTGCCGGTGGCCGCCATCCGGGACATCAGGTGCAGGGCGGTGAGCACGCCGTCGCCGGTGGTGGCGTACGCCGGCATGACGATGTGCCCGCTCTGCTCGCCGCCGAGGGCGAGACCGGAGGCGCGCAGCTCCTCCAGCACGTACCGGTCGCCGACCTTGGTCTCGACCAGTCGGATGCCCTGTGCGGACATGGCCAGGCGCAGGCCGAGGTTGCTCATCACGGTGGCGACCAGGGTGTCCTGGGTCAGCTCGCCAGCCTCGCGCATGCCCAAGGCGAGGATCGCCATCACCTGGTCGCCGTCGACCTCGTCGCCGTCGGCGGTCACCGCGACGCAGCGGTCGGCATCCCCGTCGTGGGCGATGCCCAGGTGCGCTCCGTGCTCCACCACGGCGGCTCGCAGCGCATCGAGGTGGTTGGAGCCACAGTCGTCGTTGATGTTGAGCCCGTCCGGCTCGGCGCAGATCGCGATCACCTCGGCACCGGCCTCCCGGTACGCCGCCGGGGCGACCTCGGCGGACGCGCCGTTGGCGCAGTCGACCACCACCTTGATCCCGTCCAGTCGGTGCGACACGGTCCCGACCAGGTGCTGGACGTAGTGGTCGGCGCCGTCGAGCAGGTCGTGCACCCGGCCCACGCCGGCGCCGACCGGGCGCTCCCAGGCGGTGGTGGCGTTCGCCTCGACGGCCGCCTCGATCCGCATCTCAATCTCGTCGGGCAGCTTGTGCCCGCCGGCGGCGAAGATCTTGATCCCGTTGTCCGGCATCGGGTTGTGCGAGGCGGAAAGCATCACGCCCAGGTCGGCCTTGGCCTCGGCGGTGAGGAACGCCACCGCGGGGGTGGGCAGCACGCCGACCCGTACCACGTTGGCGCCGGCGCTGGTGAGCCCGGCCACCACCGCGGCCTCCAGCATCTCGCCGCTGGCCCGGGTGTCCCGGCCGACCACGGCGAGCGGCGGATGGCTCCGGTCCGACTCGGCGAGCGTGTGCGCGGCGGCGACCGCCACCGCGAGCGCCAACTCCGGAGTGAGATCCGCGTTCGCCCGCCCGCGTACGCCATCCGTGCCGAACAACCGGCCCATACCCCAACCTCCGATGGGACTGCGATGGTAAGAGCAGAACGGCCGGGCCCACCTCCCGATGGGGAGGAGGACCCGGCTGTCCGTCAGAAGTACAAGGCGCCGCTGATGATCAGCGCTTCGAGTACTGGGGAGCCTTACGGGCCTTCTTGAGGCCGTACTTCTTGCTCTCCTTGACCCGAGCGTCACGGGTCAGGAAGCCGGCCTTCTTCAGGGCCGGCCGGTCGTCCGGCTCGCTCACGATCAGCGCCCGGGCGATGGCGAGGCGCAGCGCACCCGCCTGGCCGGTGGTGCCGCCACCACGGAGGTTGGCGATCACGTCGAACGCCTCGGCCTTCTCGGCGGTCACCAGCGGGTCCTTGATGAGCTGCTGGTGCACCTTGCTCGGGAAGTAGGCCTCAAGGTCACGGCCGTTGCAGGTGATCTTGCCGTTGCCGGGGACGATGCGGACCCGGACAATGGCCTCCTTGCGCCGACCCACGGTCTGGATCAGGCGGTCGCCACGAGGCGCGCGGGCGACGGGCGCCGGCGCCTCGGTGGCCTCGGGGGCAACCTCGGTGACGGTGATGTCGGTCATGCTGTTTCCTTCGCCCGCGCTCACTGCGCGATCTGCTTGATCTCGAACGGCACCGGCTGCTGCGCGGCGTGCGGGTGCTCGGCGCCGGCGTAGACCTTCAGCTTCTTGATCATCTGGCGGCCGAGCTTGTTGTGCGGGAGCATCCCCTTCACAGCCAGCTCGATGGCCCGGTCGGGACGCTTGGTGAGCAGCTCGTCGTAGCCGACCTGCTTCAGACCACCCGGGTAACCGGAGTGGCGGTAGGCAATCTTCTGCTGGCGCTTGTTGCCGGTCAGCGCGACCTTGCCCGCGTTCACGATGACGACAAAGTCGCCCGTGTCGACGTGCGGCGCGAAAGTCGGCTTGTGCTTGCCACGCAGCAGCGTGGCGGCGTGGGTCGCGAGGCGGCCCAGCACGACATCAGAGGCGTCGATGACGTGCCACTGACGCTCGATCTCACCCGGCTTCGGGCTGTACGTACGCACAGGTCTACCTTGTCTCGTCGTCGGTCTGGGGTCGCGCGCCGAGGTGACCAGGACTTCCCAGTCGAACCAGCGCGCACGAACGACCAAGCGTACCTGATGCGGCACGCCTCTGAATGTCGTACAACAGCAGGCAACGATACCCGGCCGCCCGGCAGCAGGTCAAAACGGGGTACCACCTCGCGCGGCCTGGTCCATCTGGTGGAGTTCTGCCCGTTTTCCCCACGGCCCGGGGCGGACAGGGCGGCCCTGCCAACTCTAGGCTGCGCAGTGATCCGCATCGTTCCACCCGATCGGAGGGGGTGTCCCACCGAGGACCCGCAGGCCATCGCCGAACGGGCGCGCCGGATACGGAAGGCGCTGTCCGTGAGCTGCACCTCAGCTCGCGCGCCTTCCGCCACTCCGGCTTCGCCGACACGGCGGCGGCCGACGGGTGAACACCGTACCGAGGTGCGCGCGAACCGCGGCCGCCAGTGTGTGCCGACCGAACTGACCGGCTTCACGGCGACGGTCGAGCCGCGGGCGCGCTGAGGATCGGTGGGCTGAGCCGGGGTCAGCCCACCGGGGTCGGGTAGCCGCGGTCGTGCTCGGCCTGAAGGCGAAGCATGGCGTGCTCGACGACAGTCACCAGCACCTGCTTGACCGACTCGCGGTTCCGGGCGTCACACAGCACCAGCGGCACGTCCGGCGAGATCGCCAGCGCCTCGCGGACCTCTTCCACCTCGTACAACGGGGCGTCGTCGAACCGGTTCAGCGCCACCACGTAGGGCAGCTTGCGGTTCTCGAAATAGTCCAGCGGGGCGAACGCATCGGTGATCCGCCGGGTGTCCACCAGCACGGCGGCCCCCACCGCGCCCCGGATGATCTCGTCCCACATGAACCAGAAGCGGGTCTGGCCCGGCGTACCGAACAGGTAGAGGATCAGGTCCTGGGCCATGGTGATTCGGCCGAAGTCCATGGCGACCGTGGTGGTCTCCTTGCCGGGCACCTTCGACGGGTCGTCGATGCCCACGCCGGCCGCGGTCATCAGCGCCTCGGTGGTCAGCGGAGTGATCTCGGAAATCGCACCGACCAGGGTGGTTTTGCCCACCCCGAAGCCACCCGCGATCACGATCTTCGCGGAGATGATCTCCCGGCCGCGGTTCGCCCCGTCGGGGTCATAGTTCGCGAAGTCCACTTAGCACCCTTCCAAGCAGGTTCATCCGCTCCTGGAATCCGGTTGCGGGAGCGGCAGTGTGTAGCGTCAGCAGGCCCTCGGCCACCATGTCGGCGACCAGCACCCGGGTGACCCCCAGAGGCATCCGGGTGTACGCGGCGATCTCCGCCAGCGACTGTGCCCGGCCTTCGCAGACCGTGGCGATGCGGTACTTGTCGTGCCCGGCGAACCGCGCCTCGGCCGACTGGGTGAAATTGCACGACAGCACCGCCTCGAGCGCGATGTTCTGCAACGGCTCGGTGCGGCCACGGGTGACCGCGTACGGTCGCACCAGCGCCCCACGCGGATCCCGCTGTGGTTCCATCTCGCGATCACCTCCCCTTCCGTACGGAGCCGGGCCGGCTCCGGATCACGTCCGCCACCCGGTCAGGACCGGACGGCATCCCTGGGCAGCGGAACCAGGGCCTGGCCGACCCGTTCCACCAGCAGCGCCATCTCGTAGCCCACCTGTCCGACGTCGCAGCTGCGGGCGGCCAGCACCGCCATCGACGAGCCGTCGCTGATGGACATGAGGAAGAGGTATCCGCTGTCCATCTCGATGACCGTCTGCAGCACCCCACCGGCGCTGAACATCCGGGCGGCGCCCTCGGTCAGGCTCACCACGCCGGAGGTGATCGCGGCGAGCTGGTCGGCCCGGTCCGTCGGCAGGTCGCGGGAGCAGGCGAGCAGCAACCCGTCCGCGGACACCGCCACCACGTGGGCGATGCCCGCCACGCTGTCGGCGAAGTTGCTGAGCAACCAACCCATGTCCTGCATGGCCGCCGGCCTGTTCATTGGTTCGTCTCCTTGGTCGAGGTGCTGTTCAGTTCCGCGCCGGCCGTCCTTCCCCGCTGCACACCGCGGTGGTAGGCCGACAGCAGTCCGCGTACTTCGTCCGGCGTCCGCCGGGTGTGGGCCCGGTTGCCCTTGGGCTCGACGCCGCCGGGCACGAGCTGGGCCTGCGGCACCCGCTTCGGCAGCCCGGACCGGGTGGTGCCGCCGTTGGCGGGCTCCGCGGCCTGGCTGGCCCGTGACCAGCCCTCGTCGGCCGCCGTTCGCCAGGCGTCCGCGTTGCCCGTCGGCGGCGACGGGGGTGCGGCGGCGGGCGGGGGTACGGGGGCCGGCGGGGTGGCCGGTGACGGCACGGCGGCCGGCGGGGTGGCCGGCGACGGCACCGCCGGCGGGGTGTACGGCGGGGGCGTGGTCAGCCCCGATGCCTGGGCGCCCGGGGTGCGGCTCGGCAGCGGCGGCCGCGGCGGAGAAGCTGCGGCGACCGGCTGTGGCGCGGCGGGTGCTGGCTCCTCGTCGAACCGCGGTCGGGTGAAGATGGTGGTTTCGTCGTTGCCGTGCGAGCGGAACCAGACCGCCTCCATCTCCCGGAAGATCGGTGCCTCGGCCGGCTGCTCGGGCTGGGCCACCACCGCCGCAGCCGGCGCCGGAGGCACCGCCGCAACCGGCGTGTACGCCGGCGCGTCCGGGTAGGCCGGCGGAACCGGGGCGGCCGGCGCACTCGTCTCGCCACTCGAAGCCCGCCTCGGCAGCGCGTCGAGCGTGGGGTACGTGACGGTGGGGCCACCGGCCGACCAGCCTGCGCCGGACACCGGGGTCGACGGCGCGGGCGGGACCGGCTCGGCCGACGGCCTGCTCGGCAGGGCACCACTCGCACCGCCCAGCTGCACGGCCGGGCCGGTGTCGCGCGCCTCGGCTGCGGCCTGCCAACGGGCGGGCGGCGGCGTGGCGGTACGCCACTGGTCGGTGAGGGTCGCCGTGCCGCCCCGCCCCGCGTCGGTCAGCGGGTCGGCCGGGGAGGTGCTCCGGCTCGCCGGAGACTGTTCGACGGCGAGCGGCTGGCGCGGCCGGGGCAGCGAGGCCTGGCCCCGGTTCGCCGGCAGCACCACGGCGGAGTTGGGCAGGGTCACCTGGGCGACGATGCCGCCCTCGACGTTGCGTCGCAGCTCCACCCGGATGCCGTAGCGGGAGGCGAGCCGGCTCACCACGGCGAGGCCCATCAGCCGGAACGCGGCCACGTCGACCGTCGGCGGGGCGGCCAGGCGCCGGTTCAGCGAGTCGAGCTGCTCGTCGGTCAGGCCGAGGCCGCGGTCCTCGACCTGGATCAGCACGTAGTCCCGGATCCGCCGGCCGTCCGCGACGACGATGGTGTTCGGCGGCGAGAACCGGGTGGCGTTGTCGAGCAGCTCCGCGACGAGACGGACCACGTCGTTGACCGCGTGCGCGGCGACCGAGATGTCGGTGTCGACGGTGCCGAACTCGATCCGGTTGTAGAGCTCGACCTCGGACTGAGCGGCCCGCAGCACGTCGATCAGGAGGGCGTCGTCCCGGCGCGGCACGGCCGAGTCGGCACCCGCAAGTACCAGCAGGTTCTCGTCGTTGCGGCGCATTCGGGTGGCCAGGTGGTCGAGCTCGAAGAGCTGCGCGAGCCGCTTCGGATCCTCCTCGCTGCGCTCGATCGCGTCCAGCTCGCCGATCATGCGGTCGACCAGGTTCTGTGAGCGCCGGGCCAGGTTGAGGAACATCGCCGAGACGCTGGTCCGCAGCGCGGCCTGCTCGGCCGCCACCCGGACCGCCTCCCGGTGGACCACGTTGAAGGCCACCGCGACCTGGCCGATCTCGTCACGGTTGGTCAGCTTGATCGGGTCCCGGACCTGCTGGACGATCTCGTCCACACCGCCGTCACCGATCGCCTGGACGTTCTGCAGCTGGCTCACCGCGTCCGGCAGGTCATGGTTCGCCACCGCCAGGGCGCCCTCGCGCAGCCGGCGCAGCGACTCGTTGAGCGAGCGGGCGAGCACCACGGCCAGCGTCACGGCGATGGCCAGCGTGAGCAGGACGAGCAGGCTCTCGATGACGGCCTGCCGGATGACGTCGGCGCGGATCTGGTCGGCCGCGCTGAGCAGCCGGTCCTGGAGCTGGACCTCGGCCCACCGCATCAGGTCGTTGACCGCGCCGATGGCGGTGGCGGCGTCCTCCCTCTTGACGAGGGGCGCCTGCCCGACCGAGCGGGACAGGTCGTTCGCCACCCGGTCGGCGAGCTGCACCGCGTCACCGGAGACGTTGCTGTCCACCAGGGACCGCTGCGCCGGCTCGGCGGCCCGCGAGAAGGCGAGCAGCGCCTCCTGCTGCGCGGTCAACGTGGCCAGGAAGGAGGCGAACTGCTCCTCGTCGAGCCGGTCGGAGGCGAGCGCGGTGAAGACGACCGCCTGCTCCTCGGCGACCTCGGCCTTGGCGTGGGCGAACGCGGCCACCGCGCGGCGGGCGTCGGCGATCTGCTCCGCGCCGGGCTGCTGGGCCAGGGTGTCGCCGTACGCGACGAGGTCCTTGAGGACGATGCCGTAGCGCAGGATCGCCTCGGCCACCGGCATCTGCTGCCGGTCCAGCACCTCCTGCCGGGTGCTGCTCAGCGTGGCGAGGTGGTCGTCGATCACCTGGAGCCGGGAACGGACCGAGGCCGGCACGTCGCCGAGCCGCCCCCGCTCGTGCCGGTACGTCGCAATCCGTTCGTCGGTGCGCCGTACCCGCAGGTTGTAGTTGTCTGCGTTGTTCGGCCCGGCCAGGTAGGCGGCCGCGGCCATCCGCTCCTTGTGCAGGTCGTCGGCGAGCGCCGAGACGTCCATCGACAACGCGGTCAGCGACCGGATCTGGGTGGCCTCGAATGCGCCTTGGCCGACCGAAACGAGTCGGATAGTTGCCAATGCGATGACCGCGGCGACCGGAACGACCAGGATGAGGGCAAGCTTCGAACGGATGCGCGCGTCACGAAGCCGAGGCAGCCGCCGTCGCCGCTTTCGCTGATCGGCGTCGGGGGTCTCGGGCAGGGTCGTAGGTCCGGTGCTCACGACATCGCCTCCGTCGTATCTTCCACGCCCGCCCCGCCGACCCGTGCCTGGTGCAGCGGCCAGCGCCACGCGCGGCACGGCCGGAATTTCATCAAAGATGATCCCGTTTGGGAAGCCGCGGCGGGGCAGGAAACGGTCGGCGGGGCTTCAACCCGTGCTCCGGTCAACTAATACCTTCTTTTCCCCAGACCCCTGAACTGGGCATGTCACCCCAGGTGGCCGGTCGTATCTGCGCAGTGAGCACCGGCCGGCCTCGCACATCCCCAATATGTGGGATGGGCGTCCCGAAAACGGCTTCCGTATCCGCGCTTGACCACAGGGCCCGGCATTGGCAAGGTTTTGCAGGCTTCGCGCACACCGTACGGCAAACAATCCCGTCACTCCAATGAGGACGGACGAGCGGTGATGATCGGGTGTAACGCCCGCCCCGCACCTGGAGGACTGAGTTGAGCCCCATCCGTTCCGCGAGCATCGCGGCGCTCGCATCGGCCGTGCTGGCCACCACGCTCACCGGCTGCCGGTTCGGCGGGGAGCAGCAGAACACCAGCCCGATCGTGATCGCTGCGGACCTCGAACTCTCCGGCGCCTCCGCACCCGCCGGCAAGGTGTACCAGCGGGCGCTGGAACTGAAGCGCGACCAGTTGAACTCCTCCGGCGCGCTCGGCGGCCGGAAGATTGAGCTCAGGATCAAGGACAACCGCTCGGACGCCGCCGAGTCCTCGCGCAACATCAACGATTTCAGCGCGGACTCGAGCGTCAGCGCCATCATCATGGGCGGTTGCAACGAATGTGCGGTTCGCGCCGCCCGCACGATCGGCGAGAAGGGCGTGCCGACCATCGCGCTCGCACCCTCCGTCGCCGTCACCGAACCGATCGCCGACCGCCGCTACATGTTCAAGCTGGCACCGAACGCGACCGACAGCGCCGCCACCCTCACCGCAGAGCTGGGCCGGCGCAACATCCGCAAGGTGGCCGTACTGCACAGCTCCGACAGCTACGACAGGGAAGGGCTCACCGCACTGCAAGGTGAGTTCGACAAGGCCGACATCAAGCTGCTCCGCGCCGAGGCGGTACGCCCGACCGACACCGACGTCAGCAGCCAGGTCGCCGGCCTGCTCGCGAAGAACCCGCAGGCACTGATCGTCTGGGCCTCGTCCGAGCAGGCCGCGCTGGCGGCCGCCAGCGCCCGGCAGGCTCACTTCGAGGGCTCGCTGTTCTTCGGCGCGGCGGCGGCCGGCGAGCTCTTCCTCGGCGCCTCGGCCCGCTCGACGGAACGGGCCACGCTGATCTTCACCCAGACCATGGTGATCGACGACGTCATCGCCACCACCCCGGCCAAGGCCGCACGTCGGCAGTGGTTCCAGGACTACACCGCCCGCTTCGGCGGCTATCACGGCTCCTCGTCGTTTGCCGCCGACGCGGTCCAACTCATCGCGGACGCCGAACTGCACGCCGGCGGTAAGACCGGCACGGTGAACCGGGACGCGCTGCGCGACGTCCTGGAGACCGCACAGCTCGACGGGCTCTCCGGCCCGATCCGGATGACCCCGGACAACCACTCCGGGCTGATGCCGCAGGCGCTGACGACGCTGGTGGCTCGGGGTGGGCGGTGGCGGCTGGCTGGGTAGTCGCTCTGGTGGGTGTGGCCCGACCGCAACCGGCTCCGGGCGGTCAGGCTTGATCCCTCCGCCGGTTGCGGTCGGGCCACACCTTCGGTGGTCGCTCGCCGTCCACCGCTTCACCTCGCCCTGGTGGTTACCGGGCGGAGGTGGTGGCCTTCACCCAGGGGAGGGCGAGGCGTTCGACGAGGGTGAGGGCCGAGTAGAGCAGGATGCTCATCAGCGCGATCAGCATGATCGCCGCCCACGACGTCGGGTAGGCGCCCATGCCGTTGTACTGGAGGATCTGGTAGCCCAGCCCCGGCCGGTCCGAGTAGAACTCCCCGATCACCGCGCCGATCGCGGCGAGCGGCATCGCCACCTTCAGCCCGACGAAGATCTGCGGCAGGGCGGCCGGGAACCGCACCTTGCGGAACGACTGCCACCACGACGCGTTCAGCGCCCGGGCCAGCTCGGCCAAGTCGGCCGGGGTGGTGGTCAGCCCGGTCGCGGTGGAGAGCACGATCGGGAAGAAGCACAGCAGGAACACCATGGTCAGGATCGGCTTCTGCCCCCAACCCGTCATGATCACCAGCAGCGGGCCGAACGCGATCTTCGGCACCGCGTTGACCGCCACCAGCAGCGGCGCGAACATTCGCTCCACCCGCCGGGAGGCGGCCAGGGCCATCCCGATCAGCACACCGGCCACCGCCGACAGCAGGAAGCCGGCCAGCGTCATCCAGGTGGTGCTCAGCAGCGCCGGTAGCAGCACGTGAGTCGTATCGGTCAGCGCGGACCAGACCTCCTGCGGCGGTGGCAGCGCCGCCCAGGGGACCAGGTGCAGGCCCGAGGTGACCAGCCACCAGGCCGCCACCGCGATCACCACTCCGAGCGCCGGCAGCCCCAGCGCCGCCGGACGCACCCGGGGACGGCTCGGCGCGGCTGTCGCCGGCGCCCCGGCAGAAGCCTCGGTCAACTGCGTCAACGTGTCCTCCTCTCTCGGCCGGCCGGACGACCGGCACGCGAAGGGGGGTGCGCCCCGCCGTCGCGGCGGGGCGCACCCCCGATGTCCGAGCCGACCGGTCAGGCCTTCGGCACGAGGTCGAAGTCGATGAACTGCTCGGGGGTGAGGTCCTGCTTGAGCGCGCCCGCGCCCTGCAGCAGGGCGATGCTCTTGGCGACCCGGCCGCTGTCCAGGGTGCCGATCGCGGTGCCGGAGTTGCTGGAGCGGACGTACGCGGCCATCAGCTCGAGCTCGGCCTTGGCCGCGGCCGGGTTGGCCGCGTCCACGTTCTTCTTCAAGATGTCCGCCGCCTCCTGCGGGTTGGCCAAGGCGTACTCGAGGCCCTTGAGTAGCGCCGCGGTGAACTTCTTGACCATCTCCGGCTTCTCCTTGGCGATCTTCGCGGAGGTGATCAGCGCGTTGCCGTAGAGGTCCTGCATGACGTTGCTGTAGGGCAGCACGACCGGCGCCTTTCCGGTCACCGCCGCGACCGTGGGCTGACCGACGACGAACTGACCAATGCCGTCGACCGAGCCGGAGCCGAGCATGCCCATCAGGGCCTGCGCCTCACCGTTGACCCAGGTCACCTTGCTGCCTTCGATGCCGGCCAGCCGGGCGTACGTCGGGAAGAGGTTGCGCACGACGGAGCCGGGGGTGTCGGCGAGCTTCTTGCCCTCCAGGTCCTTCGGGGTGGCGATGCCCTTGCCGTCCACGGAGACGATGGCGGCCATGGTCCGCTGTTGGATCGCGGCCACCACGACGAAGTCCTTGGCCTGGCCGTTGCCGAGCTGAAGGATGCCACCGGTCAGGTCGATCGGACCGAAGTCGGCCTGGCCGCCGGTGACGGTCTGGATGATCGAGCCGGTGCCCTGCCCGGGCTTGATGTCGACGTCGAAGCCGGCCTCCTTGAAGTAGCCCTTGTCCTTCGCCACCCAGGCATAGGCGTCACGGCCGAAGTTGCCAAACGAGGTGAGATAGGTCACCTTCTCCAGCGCACCGCCCGTGCCCTTGTTGTCGTCGGACTTGTCCGAACCGCTGCTGCAGGCGGAAACCAGGGCGAGGGCGGTGGCCAGCGCGGCGGCGGCGACCGTACGGGTCAACCTTCTCATCAATGCACCATGTCCTTTCCGACCAGGCAATGTTCGCCCGGACGGGTCGTTGATCCGACGGTGCCGACGAAGGGAATGAGCCGACAGGACCGTCGTGAGGGGACTCTTCGCGCGCAACAGCGTACGAGAAGGCAAGTGGAGACCGTCGGGCGTACGGGTTGCGGAACGGAAACGAAGTTGCCTGACGGAAAGTGGACTGCCGTCCACCCCTGACAGTGCTATGAGGAGCGTGCCGATACGCTAGGCCGACTCTCGATCGAGACGTGGAAGGAGCCGGCGGCAGATGATCCGACTGTCCGGGGTGTCCCGCACCTTCGACGGCCGCTCTGGGCGGGTCGAGGCGGTGCGCGGCATCGACCTCGACGTGGCGGAGGGCGAGTTCGTCGCCATCCTCGGCCGATCCGGCTGCGGCAAGTCGACCCTGCTCCGCATGATCGCCGGGCTGCTCCCGGTGACCGGCGGTGAGATCACTGTCGGCGGCACGCCGATCACGAAGCCGCGCCCGGACATCGCCATGCTGTTCCAGCGGCCGGCGCTGCTGCCCTGGCGCTCGGTGCTGGACAACGTCCTGCTCCCGGTCGAGATTTTCGGCTGGAGCCGGGCGAAGCACCGCGACCGGGCCCGCGCCCTGCTGGAAATGGCCGGGCTGGGTGGCTTCGAGAAGCGCCTGCCGCACGAGCTGTCCGGCGGCATGCAGCAGCGCGTCTCACTCTGCCGGTCGCTGATCGGCGAGCCGCGCGTGATGCTGATGGACGAGCCCTTCTCGGCGCTCGACGCGCTCACCCGGGAGGAGCTCTCCGGCGAGCTCCAGCGAGTGCACATGGAGACGAAGGCGACAATCGTCTTCGTCACCCACTCGATCGACGAGGCGGTGCTGCTCGCCGACCGGGTGGTCGTGCTCAGCCCACGGCCCGGCCGGATCCGCAAGGTGGTCGAGGTCGACGTGCCCCGGCCGCGCACCCTGGGTCGGCACGCGCACCTGGCCGACGTAGCCCGAATCAGTGCCGACCTGCACGAACTGCTGATGGAGCGGACCCCGCCGGACGTGGCGGGCGCAGCCGTCGACCCCACGCAGGCCCCGGTGCGAGCCGGCGCAGGAGGCCGCTGACCATGCGCGTGTCCGTGTTCACCGAGCCGCACCGCGGGGCCAGCTACGACGACCAGCTCCGGTTCGTCCGACGAGTCGAGGAGACCGGATTCGAGGGTTTCCTCCGGGCCGACCACTACCGCTCAATGGGCGACGACCCGGGGCTGCCCGGCCCCACCGACGCCTGGCTGACGCTCGCCGCGCTGGCCCGCGAGACCTCCCGGATCCGGCTCGGCACCCTGGTCACCTCGGCCACCTTCCGGCTGCCCGGGCCGCTGGCCGTGCAGGTGGCCCAGGTCGACCAGATGAGCGGCGGCCGGGTCGAGCTGGGCATCGGCGCCGGCTGGTACGAGCGGGAGCACACCGCGTACGGCATCCCCTTCCCCGCGATCGGCGAACGGTTCGACCGGCTGGCCGAGCAGCTGGAGATCATCACCGGGCTGTGGGGCACCCCGTCCGGCGAGACGTACAGCTTCAAGGGCGAGCACTACCAGCTCCTCGACGCGCCCGCGCTACCCAAGCCGGTGCAGCGCCCCGGGCCGCCGGTGATCATCGGCGGACGGGGACCCAAGCGCACCCCTGAGCTGGCCGCCCGGTACGCCGACGAGTTCAACGTGCCGTTCAAGAACGTCGCCGAGACCGCCACCGCGTACCAGCGGGTCCAGGCGGCATGCGACCGGGTCGGGCGCACCGAGTCGGGGCGACAGCCGCTGGTGTTCTCCACCGGAATCGTGGTGGCGATCGGGCGTACCGACGCGGAGGCAGAACGGCGGGCCGCGCCGCTGCGCGTCAAGAGCGCCCTGCCGCCGGAGGATCCGGTGATCGGCTCCCCGGCGCAGCTCGTCGACCGGCTCGGCGAGTTCGCCGCGATCGGCGCCACCCGGGCGCACCTGCGCCTGATCGACTTCGACGACCTCGACCACCTGGAGCTCATCGCCGCCGACGTGCTCCCCCAACTGGGCGGGAACTGATGACCGACCTCTCCGCCGACGTCGAGCTCGGCCCCGTGGGGCAGGAGATCGTCTACGAGAACGACAAGGTACGCGTCTGGCACATTCGCCTGGAACCGGGCGAGCGGCAGCCGCTGCACCGGCACGACCACCCCTACCTGGTGATCGCGATCCAGGGGGCCAAGAACGTCGTGCAGACCATCGACGGGCTCACGATCGACGCCGACGAGCCGACCGGCGGGGTGGTCTACCGTGACCCGGGCGCGGTGCACATGCTGACCAACGTCGGCGAGACGACCTACCTGGCCCGCCTGGTCGAGCTGAAATAGCCACCCGGCGTAGTCGAGCCGACGCGCCGCGCCGCGCGGCGGCATTGGTGGCGATCGCGGTCGCCGGGCCGTAACGTGCCGGGCATGGCCTTTCGGACGTGGGGCAGGCTCCTGCTCACGGCGCTCGGGACGAGCGTGCTGGCCGGGGCCGGTCAGCTCGGCATCGCGTACGGGATCGGCGTCGTGCGCCTCGACGGCGCGTTCACCGACGACGCGGTCAACCGGTGGCCCGCCCAGCTCGCCTGGGTCGGCTGGTTCGCGGCGGTCGCCGCAGTGGCCGGCGCGGTCGGCACCGAACGCCTCGCCCGCCGGGACGGCGCCCCAAGTGGCACCAACGCACAGCTTGCCGTCGCCGGCGCCGCCGCGCTGGGCGCGACCGTGGTCGCACCACTGTGCATGCAACCGGCCCGAGCGACCGAACTCGGCGGCACCGTCGACCCGGTGTGGGCGGTCGGCATCTGCGCGATCCTCGGCGCGGTGCTCGGAGCGGGTGCGGCGATCGTCGTCCTGCTCAAGCCGCCGATCGGATGGAACATCGCGCTCACCTCGGCAGCCGTCTGGCTGTTCGCGCTGGTCTCCGTAGCGCCGACGGTGTCCTCGGCCGGGCCGCTGGTCACCGTACGCCTCGGGGTCCTCGAACCGCCCTGGCTGGATGCCGAAACCGCACAGCGCCTGGCCATGCTGCTCCTGCCCCTGGTCGCTCTGCTCGCCGGCGCTGCGGTCGGCGCGCTGGCCCGCCGGCGCGGCCACCTGCCGCTGGTCGGCGGGGCGGCCGGAGCAGCCGGCCCGGCGCTGCTCGCCTTCGCGTACCTGGCCGCCGGCCCGGGCACTGTGGCCGATCGATACCAGCTCACTCCCTACTACGGGGCGCTGATCGCGGTCGCCGCCGGCGTGCTCGGCTCGGCCGCCACCACGGTGCTACGCCGGCCGACCATGGAGCCGGAGAGCACCCCACTCCAACCCACCGACATCCTGCAGTCCCTGCCGCCGTCGCCCGCGACCCCCGACAACCTGGGCACGGCCGTCGGGCCGGACGCCGGTGTCCCGCCGACGGCCGTAGGTACGGTCGACGTACCGAACCACCTCGGGACCGGGCAGGAAGGCTCCACGGGAGCCGTGGCCGCCACCCCCGCCCACTGGGACTGGCCCTCGCCCACAGCGGTCGCGCCAGCGCCCCGCCGGCCCGGTACCGTTCGGACGGCCCCCGACCCCGCCACCACCCCCGACGACCCGGGACCGGTGGCCGCGACTCCCACCCCTGCCGCACCAGAGCCGGGCGCTGCCCCGAGCACCGACCACGACACCGGCCCGGACGAGCCGGTCGTCGGCCCGGACGAGCCGGTCGTCGGACCGGACGAGCCGGTCGTCGGACCGGACGCGGAGGACCCGAGGCGGAACCTGCCGGTGCCAGGGCTGCTGCCCCCGAGGCGGCGTACCTCCGCCATCGACGTGCTCGCCGCCGGCCGCCCGGCACCGCAGCCGCCCGTCGAGCCCGACGAAGGCACACCCGCTCCTGCTTCGGACCGGGTTCCCGGGCCGGTGCCATCGCCGCAACCGGACGCCGCCACGGCGACGCCGTCGAGTCCGACGCCGTCGAGTCCGACGCCGTCGGGTCCGACGCCGTCGGGTCCGACGCCGTCGCCGGTTGCGGAGGAGCCGCCGGTTGCGGAGGAGCCGCCGGATCCCGCGCCCGACCTCCCCACCGTCGTCGAGGCTCCGGCGTCGCCACGCCCACGCTTTTCGATGTTCGAGGAGGTGCCGGACCAGCGAGCCCGCCTCCGACCGGCCTGGCCGGTCGTGCCCGCGCCGAGCCGGCCGGTCATCCCCGCGCCGAGCCAGCCCGTCACCCCGCTCGGCAGCACCGGACCGGACAGCGGTACCACCACCGACAGCGGTACCACCACCGACAGCGGTACCACCACCGACAGCAGCACCTCCGAGCGGACCGGCGCACCGGCGGACGAGACCCGGGGCGAGCAGCTGCCGCATCCCCGACACCAAACGCTCCCAGACCTAAGCCGGGACGTCCATTGGGACGCCTTCGCCAACGCCCGGCGCGCTGCCCCGGTCGGCCCGCCGACGGACGGCCGGCACGACGACGCCGGCGCGGCCATCGTGACGGATCCCGCCGAGGTGGAGCCGGGCGGCGGGAAGTCGAAGCTCCGTGGCCTGTTCCGGCGCAACCGGGCCAAGGAGACCGGACCGAGTGACGCCAGCCGGACCGATCACGAGTTGGAGCCGCTCGCGGCAAAGGACGAGGAGTACGTCGACTGGGTCGCCGGACTCGCCTCGGACGAAGGCGGGCAGGGTGCTCGCTCGCCGCGTACCGGCCGCCACCACCGCGACTGATCGGGGCCGGGCCGACCACCTGGCCGGCCCGGCCCGGACACGCTCAGGCCAGCGGCAGGTACACCCGGGCGCCGGCGTCCCGGAACTCGCCGGACTTGTCCCGCATGCCGCGCGCCGCGTAGTCCTTCAGCTCCTGGGTGACACCAGGAATGCCCGGCCGATGATCGCCGGCTCGCACTCGGGGTGGTTGACGTTGAGTGGCAGCACCGCCCGCCCGGCGGCGATCTCGTCCCGGACGAACTCCGGTGACCTGCCCTCCCGGATCGCCACGAACTCCATCTCCGGCGTGAC
Source organism: Micromonospora sp. NPDC006766 (assembly GCF_040636055.1). NCBI lineage: Bacteria > Bacillati > Actinomycetota > Actinomycetes > Micromonosporales > Micromonosporaceae > Micromonospora > Micromonospora sp. NPDC006766. The sequence goes on from NZ_JBEYIX010000003.1 coordinate 290,996, forward strand.
CAGCCCGGCCCGCGCGTACGCGAGCTGGGTCGGGCGCTCTCCGGCAGCGCCGGCCAGCGGGGTGCCCGCGCCGCGCACCCGCGCGACGTCACCCCGTTCGGCGATCCACGGGCCGCGCAGCGGTGGCAGCCCCACCACCGGATCGGAGCCGGGGCCCGAGGTGTCGTAGAGCCGCACCGGCGGGTTGTCCCCGGTCAGCGTCACCTCGGCGAACGGCACCCGGATGTCCGGCCGGGCCCCTCGACGTACACCTTACGTCGTGCCTGCATGGCCGCCTCCTGTCGCCTCATGCGGACCAGCCGAAGTGGTCCAGCGGGCCGGGTCCCGCGCCCAGCTTCCAGTCCCGCGCGCCGGACAGCGCGCGGGTGACGTACTCCTTGGCGGCGGTGACCGCGACCGGCATCGGGTCGCCCGCCGCCAGCCGGACGGCAATCGCCGCCGAGAACGAACAGCCAGTGCCGTGGGTGTGCCGGGTGTCGACCCGGTACCCCCGCAGCAGCGTGGTCCGCCCGCCGCCGACCAGCACGTCCACGGACTCGCCGGCCGCGTCCACGTCACCGCCGGTCACCACCACGTGCGCCGGGCCGCCGGCCGCGAGGGCCTCGGCCGCCGCGACCATCTCCTCGACCGTGGTCACCGGGCATCCGGTGAGCGCGGCGGCCTCCGCGCAGTTCGGCGTCGCCACCTCGGCGTACGGAAGCAGCCGCTGGACCGCCTCCACCACGCCGAGCCGGTGCCCGCTGGTGGCGACCAGCACCGGGTCGACGACGAGGCGGGGCAGCCGGCCCGCCTCCGCCGCCTCGGCCACCGCGCCGGCGACCGCCGGGGTGCCGAGCATACCGGTCTTGACCGCGCGTACGTCGAAGTCGCCGAGCACGCTGTCGAGCTGGTCCCGGACCGCCTGCGGGGGCAGTGGCAGCACGGCGTCGACCCCGCGGGTGTTCTGCGCGGTGACCGCGGTGAGCACGCTGGTGCCGTACGCCCCGAGGGCGGCGAAGACCTTGAGGTCGGCCTGAATGCCCGCTCCCCCGCCGGAGTCGCTGCCGGCAATGGTGAGGACTGTCGTCGGGGTCACTCTTCTCTCCTGGTCGGTCTTGAGGGCTGCGGGCTTCGCGGCACGGGGGTGATCGCCTCGTCGAAAGCTCTGGTCAGCGTGGTGGCTGCCTCGCCTGGGTTTGTGGCGCGCATGATCGCGCCGAGCACCGCTACTCCGACGGCGCCTGCCTGGACGCACGCCTGCACCTGGGCTGGTGTCTCGATTCCGCCGAGGGCGAGGATCGGCACCGGGCTGACCTGGATCAGATCGGCGAGCCCCGCCCGGAGGAGGGGTGGGCCGTAGCCGGGTTTGGTTCTGGTGGGGAAGACCGGCGAGAGGGTGGCGTAGTCCTCTGTGGTGAGGCGGGCCAGCTCGGTGGCGTCGTGGCAGGAGCGGCCGACGAGTCCGACGGCCGGCGGCGGGTACGGGCCAGCGGCGGGCAGGTGCACGGCGTCACCGTCGAGCGGGTCCGGTCCCGCGACGATCAGGGTGCCACCCACCTCGGCCAGGACCGCCCGCAGCTCGACGGCGAGCGCGGCCCGCTCCGGGCGCGGCAGGTCCTTCTCCCGCAGCACCACCCACCGCACTCCCCCACCCACCACCGCCGCCGCGACCACCTCCACCAACACCCCCCGAGCCCCCCACCGATCGGTGAGCAGCACAACTCCGCACGGTGCGTCACTCGACGAGATCTTGGAAGAATCCGGCCCCTCCAGGGGCCACCCCCTTCCAAGATCAACGACAGGGCCGGCGATCACAGGTCAGGTCTTCCGGTGTGGGGGGTGGAGGGGAGGGCGTGGTGGCGGTGGGGGATGCGGCCTGCCCCGTGCGCGAGGTGGCCGGCTTGCACCGCGTATCGCATTGCCGTGGCCATCGCCACCGGGTCGGCGGCCCGGGTGACCGCGCTGGCCAGCAGCACCGCGTCGCAGCCCAGCTCCATGGCGAGCGCGGCGTCCGAGGCGGTGCCGATGCCGGCGTCCAGGATCACCGGCACGTCCACGCTCTGCCGGATCAGCCGGATGTGGTGCGGGTTGCTCACGCCCAGCCCGGAGCCGATCGGCGCGCCGGCCGGCATCACCGCCGCGCAGCCCACGTCGGCCAGCCGCCGGGCCAGGATCGGATCGTCCGAGGTGTACGGCAGCACGGTGAACCCGTCCGCCACCAGTTCCTCGGCGGCGCGCAGCAGCTCCACCCCGTCGGGCAGCAGCGTGCGCTCGTCGCCGATCACCTCCAGCTTCACCCAGTCGGTGTCGAACGCCTCCCGAGCCAGGTGAGCCACCTTCACCGCCTCCGACGCGGTGTAGCAGCCGGCCGTGTTCGGCAGCAGCCGTACGCCACACCGGTCGAGCAGGTCGAGCAGACCGCCAGCGGTGCCCGGCGCGGTGTCCACCCGGCGCAGCGCCAGCGTGACCAGCTCGGTGCCGGAGGCGCGGATCGCCTGCTCCAACACGTGCAGGTTGGCGGCGCCGCCGGTGCCGAGCATGAGCCGGGAGTCGAAGGCGACCCCGCCGAGTTCGAACGGCATCGCGCTCACCCGCCCTGGGCGGCGCTGAGCACCTCGACGCGGTCGCCGTCACGCAGCGTGGTCGCCGACCAGCCGCCGCGCGGCACGACCTCGCCGTTGACCGCGACCGCCAGGCCGCGCCGCTGGTCTGTGACCTCCCGGACCACATCGGCCACGGTCGCTCCGCCGGGCACGGTCCGCCCGACACCGTTGACGATCAGTTCCACCTGCGCTCCTTCTCGGGTATGAACCGGTCCGGGCTGAACGGGGCGAGCAACTGGTCCGGCCGGCCGGTGACGATCAGTTCGGTGACCAGGTCTGCGGTGACCGGGGTGAGCACGATTCCGTGCCGGTGGTGGCCGGTGGCGACGAGCACCCCCGGTCGGCCGGGCAGCGGCCCGATGATCGGCGCGTTGTCCGGCGTACCGGGGCGCAGCCCGGCGGACGCCTCGACCAGGTCGTACTCGGCCAGCTCGGGGACCAGGTCGACGGCGGCGCGGAGCAACCGCAGCACCGCGCCGGCGATCACGTCGGTGTCGGCGCGTTCCTCGACGGTCGCCCCGACCACCACCTCGCCGCTGTCCCGGGGCACCAGATAAATCGACTCGCCGTCGGCGTACCCCCGGACCACATGCCGGAAGCCCGGGGCACCGCGACCGGGCGCGCGGAGCCGGAGCACCTGCCCCTTCACCGGCCGGACCGGCAGCCCGGTGAGCGCCGCCGCGCCGCAGCCCGCGGCGACCACGGTGACCCGGGCGTCCACGTCGGAAAGTCGGGCGATCTCGCCGGCTCGCAGCGCCGCACCGGCGCGCTCGGCCGCTGTCCGCAGCGCGGCCACCAGCCGACGGGGGTCGACCTGGTGGTCGCCGGGAGCGACCGCGCCGCCGCGCACCCGGGGGGCCAGCGCCGGCTCCCGGTCCCGCAGCGCCGACGGTCGCAGCGGCGTGATCGGCAGCCCCAACCCCTGCTGGTACGACCAGAGCCGGCGTGCCTCGGCCAGATCATCGGCGGTCAGCCCGACCACCAGCGTGCCGTCGGTGCGGTATCCGATGTCGGTGCCGGCGGCCTCGGCCAGCTCGGCGGCGAAGGCCGGCCAGCGGGCGGCGGAGTCGGCGAGCAGACCGGTCAGCTCGTGCTCACCGAAGTACGCCTCGGCCACCGGCGACAGCATTCCCGCCGCCACGTGCGCTGCCCCGGAACCCGGCGCCGGATCGTGGACGACCACCCGCAGCCCGCGCTGCGCGCACCGCCACGCGATGGCCAACCCGACCGGCCCCGCCCCCACCACCCCGACATCCGGAAGGAAGGGCCCCCTGTTAACGCCTACGGTAGAGGAGGGGCCCCCTGTTAACACGTCAGCGCCCCGAGCAGCTCGCTCGTGGTCCGAGCGGGGTCGGCCGCGTTCGAGAGCGCACCGACCACCGCCACCCCGTACGCCCCGGCTGCGCGCAGCGCCGGCACCGATGCGACGGTCACCCCGCCGATCGCGATCACCGGCACGTCCACCGCCTCGGCGACCGCGCGTACCCCGTTCGGGCCGATCGGGTCCGGCAGCCCGGTCTTGGTGTCGGTGGCATGGCAGGGGCCCACGCCCAGGTAGCTGGCCCCGGCGGCGACCGCCGCGACCGCGGCGCCCGGCTCCCGGGCGGTGGCGCCGAGCACGGCGGCGGGGCCGAGCACCCGGCGGGCGGCCCGCACCGGCAGGTCGTCGGCACCGACGTGGCCACCGGCGGCATCCACCGCGAGCGCCACGTGCAGCCGGTCGTTGACCAGACAGGTCGCTTCGTACGGGCGGCACAGCGTGATCACTCGGCGGGCCAGCTCGTACGTCTCGCGGTCGGTGGCGTCGTCGGCCACTCGGACCTGGACGACCAGCTCGGAACGGGCCACCGGCAGCGCGGCGCGCAGCACACCGAGGGGGTCCCGCCCCGGGCGGGTATCGGTGATCAGATGCAGTCGTCCCAGGGACGGCACGGCAACACTCCTCCCTGCGCCGGCATTACCCGGATCAGGTTCGACGGTCGGAGGCTGCGTGCCTCCCTCTCAGCCCGGTGCACCGGGCTCCCGTGGGTCACTTGTGGCTCACCGTACGACGTCGACCCGGATCCGCCAAGGGCGGGTGACGCTTCTCCCACCCACCGTCGGGCATGGAGGGTACGAACAGCGGGTGACCGGCGGGACAGCACGCTGCCCCGGCACTATCGGGGCGGGTGCCGGGGCAGCGAGGCTGGGTGTGGGTCAGAGGATGGCGTCGAGGGCGTCGAGTTCCTCGTCGGTGGGCTGCCAGGTGCCCGCCTCGGCGTTGGCGCGTACCTGATCGGGGGTGGTGGCACCCGCGATCACCGAGGTCACCGCCGGCCGGGCGGCGAGACCACCGATGGCCACCTGGAGCAGGGTGAGCCCCCGCTCGGCCGCGTACCCCTCGATCGCCTCGATGGTGTCCCAGTTCGCGGCGGCGAGCCGCTCGGCGTACCGGCCACCGCCGGAGAGCCGGCTGCCGGCCGGCGGCGCCTCACCGCGCTTGTACTTGCCGGTGAGCAGGCCGTTGGCCAGCGGGAAGAACGGCAGCATGCCCAGGCCGAACCGCTCGCAGGCGGGGACGACCTCGGCCTCCACGCCGCGCTCCAGCAGCGAGTAGTGGTTTTGAGCGGAGATGAAGCGGGCCCGGCCCTGGGAGGAGGCGGTCCAATCGGCGTCGGCGATCTGCCAGCCGGCGAAGTTCGAGTTGCCCAGGTAGCGGACCTTCCCGGCGCGGACCAGGTCGTCCAGCGCGGCGAGGGTCTCGTCGATCGGGGTGCCCGGATCGGGTTCGTGCATCTGATACAGGTCGATGTGGTCGGTGCCGAGCCGGCGCAGCGACGCCTCGACGGCCCGGGCGATGTAGCGCCGCGCACCCCGGGCACCGTGGTCCGGTCCGTTCAAACCGTGCATGTCCATGCCGAACTTGGTCGCGACCACCACGTCGTCGCGGCGGCCCTTGAGCGCCTGCCCGAGCAGCTCCTCGGAGCCGCCCTGTGGCTCGCCGTAGATGTCCGCGGTGTCGAAGAAGTTGATCCCGGCGTCGAGCGCGGCGTCGACCACCGCCCTGGTGCCGTCGAGGTCGAGCTTACGGCCGAAGTTGTTGCAGCCGATGCCGACCACGGACACCACGAGCCCGGAGTCGCCCAGCCGGCGGTACGTCATGTCACTCACGAGATCACCTTACGTCCCAGACCGGTTCGGGGGTCTCGACCACCTCACCGTCCCCCCGGAACAGCACGAAGCGGTCGAAGGACCGGGTGAACCACCGGTCGTGGGTCACCGCGATCACCGTTCCCTCGAACGCGGTCAAGCCCACCTCGAGCGCCTCGGCGGAGGCCAGGTCGAGGTTGTCGGTGGGCTCGTCGAGCAGCAGCAGGGTCGCGCCGGAGAGCTCCAGCAGCAGCACCAGGAAGCGCGCCTGCTGCCCGCCAGAGAGGGTGCCGAACCGCTGGTCGCCCTGCCCGGCCAGCTCGTACCGGCTGAGCGCGGCCATCGCCGCGTGCCGGTCCATCCCGGCCCGGTGCTCATCGCCCCGCCACAGGATGTCGACCAGCGTCTTCTCCATCAGCTCCGGACGGTCGTGGGTCTGCGAGAAGTGGCCGGGCCGGACCCGGGCGCCGAGGCGTACCACGCCGTCGTGCGCGACCGGCGCGAGCGCCGCCGCCCCGTCGACCGGGGTGTTGGCCGGGTCCGGGTCAGTGCCGCCGCGGGCGAGCAGGCGCAGGAAGTGCGATTTGCCGGTCCCGTTCGCGCCAAGCACGGCGACCCGGTCGCCGTACCAGAGTTCCAGGTCGAACGGGTAGGTCAGGCCGTCGAGCTCAAGCTGTTCGGCGATCACCGCGCGCTTGCCGGTCCGCCCGCCGGTCAGCCGCATCCGGATGTCCTGGTCCTTCGGGGGTACGGGCGGCGGACCGGCCTCCTCGAACTTGCGCAGCCGGGTCTGCGCCGACTGGTACCGCGAGGCCATGTCCGCGTTGTACGCAGCCTTCTGCTTGTACATCAGCATCATCTCGCGCAGCTTCTGATGCTCCTCGTCCCAGCGCTTGCGAAGTTCGTCGAGGCGGGCGTGCCGGGCCATCCGCGCCTCGTGCCAGCTGGCGAAGCCACCCGGGTGGACCCACGCGCTGCCACCTTCGACGGCGACGACCCGGTCGGCGGTCTGGGCCAGCAGCTCCCGGTCGTGCGAGACGTAGAGCACCGATTTGCCGGATTCGCGCAGCCGCGCCTCCAGCCAGCGTTTGCCCGGCACGTCGAGGAAGTTGTCCGGCTCGTCGAGGAGGAGCACCTCGTCGTTGCCCCGAAGCAGCAACTCCAGGGCGAAGCGCTTCTGCTGGCCGCCGGAGAGGGTCCGCACCGGGCGGCTTCGGGCGGCGTCCCACGGCAGGTCGAGCACGATGGTGGCGACGGTGTCGAAGAGCACCTCGGCGTCGTACCCGCCGAGCTCGCCCCAGGCGGCCAGGGCGTCTGCGTACGCGAGCTGGGCCTTGCCGGCGGCGGTGCTGTACTTGCCGCGGACCTCGGCCGCCCGCATGGCCGCCTCGGTCTCGGCGAGGCGGCGGCCGGCGTCGCGCAGCACCGGCGGGGCGAGCGAGAGCGCCAGGTCGGCCAGCGTCGAGTCGTCCCCGATCATGCCGATGAACTGCCGCATGATGCCGAGGCCGCCGGTGCGGGCGATCGCCCCTCTTTTCACCGGCAGGTCACCGGCGACCATCCGGAGCAGGGTGGTCTTGCCGGCGCCGTTCGGCCCGACCAGGGCCACCTTGGCGCCCTCACCGACCCGGAACGACACCTCGGCAAAGAGTTCCCGGCCGTCCGGGAGAATGTGCCCGACCGCTGCCACGTCCACGTAACCCACGCGGGCATCCTGCCCGAGGGAGCGGGTCGGACGACACTCGATTACCGGGTGACCCGCAGCACGCGGTACCCCTTCTGGCTGGCGTGCCGCTCCACCTGCCAGCCCTGTTCGACCAACCAGCGGTGCAGTGAATCGCCGCCGAGGTGCCGGGCGACGACCAGCCAGGCCACCCCGTCCGGGGCGAGCCGGGGCAGCCAGCGCAGCAGCAACTCGCGCAGCTCCGCCTTGCCGATCCGGATCGGCGGGTTGGACCAGATCTGAGCGAATTGAACATCGGCCGGCACGTCGTCCGGCGCGACCACCCGGACCCGGTCGGCGGCCCCCACCCGAGCGGCGTTCGCGGCGGTGAGATCGCGGGCCCGCTCGTTGACGTCGACCGCCCACACGGTGGCGGACGGCGCGCAGGTGGCGAGTACGCAGGTGATCGGCCCGAAGCCGCAGCCGACGTCGAGCAGCGGGCCGGTGGCGTCGCCGGCCGGCAGCTCGGCCTTACGCAGCAGCACGGCGGTGCCGGGATCGAGGCGATCGGCCGAGAAGACACCGGCGGCCGAGGCGAGGGTGTAGTCCCGCCCGGCGACGTCGAACTCGACCTCGCGCGGCTGGGCGGCGGTCGCGGGTTCAGCGGTGAAGTAGTGGTCGCCGGTCACGTCGGGCATTGTCGCACCGGTCCGGATTCAGGCCGGCGACGGTACGACCGGCTCCGGCACGCCGTTCCGCCGGAATTTTCCAAAATTACCCTCTAAAGGGATAATCGGCCCTACTGTAACCCACATGGTGTATGGGTACGAGTCCGATGAGGACGCCTTCCTGGATATCCCGAGGCCCGGTTCGGAGCCGTCCGCGCCCGGCGCACCGGTGCCTCCGTCCGCCGGCCCCTCGCCTTCCCGCTTCCCGACCCCGTCCCTGCCGCCACCGGCCCGGCCCACCCGGCCGGCCGGCACCGTCACCCCGGCGCCACCCCGATCGTTGGCCGCCCCGGCCGCGCCCCGAACGAACACGCCTCCGCCGCCGGCGGCCGCCCCACCTTCGACGCCCCCCGCGCCGCCCCCGGCCTACGCTGCGCCACCCCCGGCCTACGATCCGCCGCCCCCGGCCTACGATGCGCCGCCCTCGGCCTACGATGCACCACCTCAGGCTTACCCTCCGCCACCCCCGACACACCCCGCACCACCCACGACCTACGCCGCACCACCCCCGGCGCACCCCGCACCTCCCCCGACCTACGTCACGCCGCCCCCGGCCAACGCCGCACCACCCCCGGCACGCCCCGCACCACCCCCGACACGCCCCGCGCCGCCTCCGACGCACGCCGCGTCACCCGCGGTACGCGCCGTGCCACCGCCCGTCTCGGCGCCCCCGAACCCGGCTCTCGCGACCGCCGACCCGCTGGACCTGCCCCGGTCCCGCCAGGTGATTCGCCGGCGCGGCGGCGGCCGGGCCTGGCAGGTGCTGATCGGCGGCGCAGCCGTGCTCGTGCTGCTCGCCCTCTGCGGGTTGGCCGCAGCCACCCTGCTGCAGAACCAGACCAGGACACCGCCGGCCGCGCAGCCGAGCGACCAGCCCGTGGCCGACCAGTCCGCCACCGCCAACGCGCGGGACCTCAACTCCCGGGACACCGACCAACTGGCGCTCACCGTCAAGGAGGTCTTTCCCGGCAACAAGCTGGTGGTCGGCACCGGCGGAACGGCCTATCAGATACTCAAGACGCAGGCCAGCACTAACTGCACGGTCGCGGCGACCGACGAGATCGGGGACCTGCTGGTCCGGCTCGGGTGCAATCAGGTGGTACGGGCCACCCTTCGCTCCCCGGACCGCGATCATCTGCTCACCGCCGGGCTGCTCAACCTCACCGACGTGGCCGACGCGCAGCGGGCCCGGGACCGGATCCGGCAGATGCTGGACGAGCGGCAGGGCCGGTTCCAGGGCATGTCCGCCGGCCGCGACACCGAGTCCGTGGCCCGGGCCGCCGCCCGGGTCGGCTGGCAGGTACGCGGCCACTACATCGCCTACTGCATGGTCACCCGGGTCGACGGCGAACAGATCAGCTCCACCGACGCCAAGAGCCGCGAGATCCTGTACGACATGATCGAGCTCCACCTGAACCGCAACGTGCTCGAACGCCGGGCGAACAGCGGGGTGGCCAGCCAGCCCACCGCGGGCCCAGCCGAGGGCATCGCCACCCAGAGCGGCACCGGGGGCCGGAGCCCGTCCGGCAACTGACGCTGTGCCGGTGCGGTCAGCCCTCGGCGAGCGGCACGCGAAGCCGGCGGGTGAGCACGGCACGGCGCGCGTACTCGGCCGGGTCCGCCGGGTAGCCGACCTCGACCAGGGCCAGCCCGTGTGCCGGCGCGACGGTGACCTCGCTGGACCGTTCCCGGCGGGTCAGCAGGCCGGCCGGCCAGTCGACGGGCCGCCGGCCGTCCCCGGCGACCAGCATCGCGCCGACCAGGCTGCGCACCATGTTCTGGCAGAACGCGTCGGCCTGCACGGTGGCGACGAGGATGCCGTCCGGGTCCCGCCGCCAGTCCAGCCGGGTCACCTCGCGCAGCGTGGTGGCGTTCTCCTTGCGCCGGCAGTACGCGGCGAAGTCGTGCTCCCCCACCAAGCCGACCGCCGCGGCGTTCAGCGCCGCCAGGTCGAGCGGCTTCGGCCAGGCCAGGGTGTCCGTCCGGCGCAGCGGCTCGGCACCCCAGGGGGCGTCCGTGACCCGGTACTCGTAGCGGCGGAAGGTGGCCGAGAAGCGGGCGTCGAAGTCGGCGGGGACCTCGGCCATCGCGCGCACCCGCACGTCGGGCGGGAGCAGCCGGGCCAGCCTGCGCAACAGCCGTCCCTCGTGCTGCCGCCAGACCTCGGCCGGCAGGTCGAGGTGGCAGACCTGGCCGGTGGCGTGCACGCCGGCGTCGGTCCGGCCGGCCACGGTCAGCCCGGTCGCGGTGCCCGCGCCGAGGACCAGGTCCAGCGTCTCGACGAGCACCCCGGCGACGGTACGCCGAGTGGGCTGGGCGGCCCAGCCGGAGAAGCCGGTGCCGTCGTACGAGACGTCCAGCCGCAGCCGAATCCGCTCGTCCATCTCGTACCTCCCGTTGACGCCGTCGGGCCCGGCACCCCAAGACAGGGTGCCGGGCCCGACGATGATGCTTCTGCTCAGGCCTTGTTCTCGCTGGCCTCGTCGCTGTCCTCGCGGGCGGCGGCGGTGTCACCGGAGACGTGCACCGGCGGCTCGGAGTCCTGGTCGGCCGGGGCCACCTCGGCCGGGGCCAGGGCCTCGACCTTGTCCTGCTGCGCGGCCTTGCGGGCGGCGGTCTTCTTGTTCGCCTTCGGCTCGGCGACCTGAAGCTCCTCCACCAGCTCGATGATCGCCATCGGAGCGGCGTCACCCTTGCGCGGGCCGGTCTTCACGATCCGGGTGTACCCACCGTTGCGGTTGGCGTACCGGGGCGCGATCTGGTCGAACAGGGTGTAGACCACGTCCTTGTCCTTGACGACGGCCAGCACCCGCCGACGCGAGGCGAGGTCGCCGCGCTTGGCCTTGGTGATCAGCTGCTCGGCCAGCGGACGCAGCCGCCGGGCCTTCGTCTCGGTGGTCTGGATCTTGCCGTGCTGGAACAGCGACATGGCCAGGTTGGCCAGCATCAGCCGCTCGTGCGCGGGGCTGCCGCCGAGGCGGGGGCCCTTGGTGGGCGTGGGCATTGTTGGTGCTCCTCAGATGTGGCGGCAGCCGGACTTAGAGCTGCTCGGTCTCGCGGTAGTCGTCGGTGTCGTAGTCGGCCTCGCCGAAGGCGTCCACGACGTGCGCCGGGTCGAAGTTCGGAGCCGAGTCCTTCAGCCCCAGGCCCATCCCGGCGAGCTTCATCTTGACCTCGTCGATCGACTTCTGACCGAAGTTCCGGATGTCGAGGAGGTCCGCCTCGGTACGCCCGATCAGCTCACCAACGGAGTTGATGCCCTCGCGCTTGAGGCAGTTGTAGGAGCGGACGGTGAGGTCCAGCTCCTCGATCGGCAGAGCCAGGTCCGCCGCCAGCTGGGCGTCCTGCGGGGACGGCCCGATGTCGATGCCCTCGGCGGTCTCGTCCAGCTCACGGGCGAGCCCGAACAGCTCCACCAGCGTCGAGCCGGCGGAGGCCAGCGCGGTACGCGGGCCCATCGACGGCTTGGTCTCGACGTCGATGATCAGCCGGTCGAAGTCGGTCCGCTGCTCGACGCGGGTCGCCTCCACGCGGTACGTCACCTTGAGCACCGGCGAGTAGATCGAGTCGACCGGGATCCGACCGATCTCGGCGCCCGCCTGCTTGTTCTGCGCCGCCGTGACGTAGCCGCGACCCCGCTCGACGGTCAGCTCCATGTCGAGCCGGCCCTTGCCGTTCAGGGTGGCGAGCTTCAGGTCCGGGTTGTGCACCGAGACACCGGCCGGGGGCTGGATGTCACCGGCGGTCACGTCGCCCGGGCCCTGCTTGCGCAGGTACATGCTGACCGGCTCGTCGTGCTCGGAGCTGACGCAGAGCTCCTTGATGTTCATGACGAGCTCGACCACGTCCTCCTTGACCCCGGGGATCGTGGTGAACTCGTGCAGCACACCGTCGATCTTGATCGAGGTGACGGCCGCACCCGGGATGGACGACAGCAGCGTACGCCGCAGCGAGTTGCCCAGGGTGTAGCCGAAGCCCGGCTCCAGCGGCTCGATGGTGAACCGGGACCGAGTCTCGTTGATCGACTCCTCGGAGAGGGTCGGTCGCTGGCTGATGAGCATCTTTTCTCTTCTCTTCCGGGGCGCCCGCCATATGACGCCCACGACACAAACTGTTCCGGTGGCCCGCCCCTGGCGGGGCGGGCCACCGCAACGAGCCCTTACTTCGAGTAGAGCTCGACGATCAGCTGCTCCTGGACCTGGGTGTCGATCACCTGGCGGGCCGGGAGCGAGTGCACGAGGATCTTCATCTGGCTCGGAATGGCCTCCAGCCACGCCGGGACGGTCCGCGAGCCGGCCTCACCCTGCGCCACGAGGAACGGGGTGAGCTCCTTGCTCTTCGCACGCACCTCGATGATGTCGTGCTCCTTGACCCGGTACGACGGGATGTCGACCTTCTTGCCGTTCACCGTGAAGTGACCGTGCTTGACCAGCTGACGGGCCATGTCCCGGGACTTGGCGTAGCCAGCCCGGTAGACCACGTTGTCCAGCCGCGACTCGAGGATCTGCAGGAGGACTTCACCGGTCTTGCCCGGCTTGGCCACCGCTTCCACGTAGTAGCCGTGGAACTGCTTCTCCAGCACGCCGTAAACCCGGCGGGCCTTCTGCTTCTCACGGAGCTGGAGCAGGTACTCCGTCTCCTTCGTGCGGCCTCGGCCGTGCTGCCCGGGCGGGAACGGCCGGGACTCGAACGGGCACTTCGGGCCATCGCACTTGCTGCCCTTGAGGAACAGCTTCATCTTCTCCCGCCGGCAACGGCGGCAGTCAGCACCGGTGTAACGAGCCATCTCTCTCTAACCTCTCAGACCCGGCGACGCTTCGGCGGACGGCATCCGTTGTGCGGCTGCGGGGTGACGTCGGAGATCTGGCCGACCTCGAGACCCACGGCCTGCAGCGAGCGGATGGCGGTCTCCCGGCCGGAGCCGGGGCCCTTGACGAACACGTCGACCTTGCGCATGCCGTGCTCCATGGCCCGACGCGCGGCGGCCTCGGCGGCCAGCTGCGCGGCGAACGGGGTCGACTTGCGGGAGCCCTTGAAGCCCACCTGGCCGGCGGAGGCCCAGGAGATGACCGCACCGGTCGGGTCCGTGATGGACACGATGGTGTTGTTGAAGGTGCTCTTGATGTGCGCCTGCCCGTGGGCGACGTTCTTGCGTTCCTTGCGCCGGACCTTCTTGACAGCGGCTCCGGCACGAGCCTTCGGTGGCATAAGTCTGTGCGCTCCTAATTACTTCTTGCCGGGCTTCTTCTTGCCGGCGACGGTCCGCTTCGGGCCCTTGCGGGTGCGGGCGTTGGTCCGCGTCCGCTGGCCACGCACCGGGAGACCACGGCGGTGGCGGATACCGGCGTAGCAGCCGATCTCGACCTTGCGGCGGATGTCAGCGGCGACCTCGCGGCGCAGGTCACCTTCAACCTTGTAGTTGGCCTCAATGTGGTCGCGGAGCTGCACGAGCTCCTCGTCCGTGAGGTCGCGAGCGCGCTTGTCCGGCGAGATGCCGGTGGCGGCCAGGGTCTCCAGGGCGCGGGTGCGACCGACCCCGAAGATGTACGTGAGCGCGATCTCCATCCGCTTCTCGCGGGGGAGATCCACGCCGACTAGACGTGCCATGTGCGGGCGTACTCCTCGTGATGTGTGGCGGAGGTGTGGACCCGTCCCACCCCGCTACCGACCGACCCTGTCCTTCCGACGCGATGCGCGCCGGCGACCGGGTTCGGTCGCTGCCCGAGCGGGCCCCGGCCTCCGACCGGGGGTCAACCACGAGGGGGTACGCACTGCGTACCGCTCGCGGCTGGGACGAGCTGATGATGTGTGGGCGTCAGCCCTGGCGCTGCTTGTGGCGCGGGTCCTGGCAAATGACAATGACCCGGCCGTGCCGGCGGATCACCTGGCACTTGTTGCAGATCCTCTTGACGCTCGGCTTGACCTTCACGGTTGCCTTACTTCCCATCTGGCCCAGAGGCGCGACGATGCGCGACCCCGGACGTCGAAGACGGACACGGGACGTCCCGGCCGTCGTCAGGCTTACTTGTAGCGGTAGACGATGCGCCCGCGGGTCAGGTCGTACGGCGAGAGTTCGACGACGACCCGGTCTTCAGGCAGGATGCGGATGTAGTGCTGCCGCATCTTGCCGCTGATGTGAGCCAGCACCTTGTGGCCGTTCGCGAGCTCCACCCGGAACATGGCGTTCGGCAGGGGCTCGATGACCCGACCCTCGATCTCGATGGCTCCGTCTTTTTTCGGCATGTCCTCCGCTGTCCTGACGTCGGTTACTCCGGACGGCCCACAACGTCTTACACGGGTGAACTGACCAAGATCAGGAAACCCGCGCCAGCCGCGGCCCCGACTCCCACCGAAGCGCTTGGCGGGCATGCCGGAGTGGACGCTGTGCGCCGATCCAAAAGTGTACGCCCGCCTGCGCGCCGTCGCCAAACCGACCGGGCATCCGACCACCCGGCGGGTGGAAATCGGTCAAGCCCACCGACCTGTTGTGATGCCAGCCATACCGATGACAACCGCCGAGGGCTGCGGCTACCGATCCCTTGCGTCGTCCGCCCGCAGCCGGGCTTCTCGACGGGCTTCCCGGCGAGCCTCCCGCCGCTCCCGGCGCTCCGCCTCCCGCTGCTTCCGGCGCTCCGCCTCGCGGCGGGGCTCACCGGTGGTCAGGCCGCCCACAGTACGCATCAGCAGCACGACACCCCACGGGCCGAGCGCCCAGACCGGCCAGTAGAAGAACATCTCCCCCGCGCCCAGGCAGGAGACCAGCCAGACCGCGGTCAGGATCCCGGCCACTTGCAGCCAGGGCAGCCACGCCCGGATCAGCCACCGGGCCGAACTGGCGGCCGGCACCGCCACCGGCGCCTCGTCGGACACCGGGGCGGGCTCGGGGCCGCGCTGCACGGGCACTACGGCCGACCGCTCGGCCGACGCGGGCCCGGGCAGATCCGCCAACACCGCGTCCAGCTCGCCGTACGTCTTCGCGCCGTAGGCCCGCCCCAGTCGCTCGTCGTACTCGTGCAGGCTGAGCCGGCCTTCCTCCAGGGCCACCCGAAGCCGCTCCGCCGTGGCCTCGCGGTCGGCGTCGGCCGCCCGCATCCCACCTCGCCCGTCCATGAGGGCAAGCATGACATCGGGACACCACCTGCCGGCAAGGCCCCCGCCGGACCGATCGGCTTGGCCGCCGACATACCCGATACGGGCAGCTGACCGGGAGGAACCTCCCAGTCGTCGCCCTACCAACCTGATGACGCAAACGGATCGCGCCCGGTGCGACCTGCCCAACCCGGCATCGCCGCCCCGAGCACCCGAGTCCGATTTACGACCTCAGGTTCGTAGCGGGCCTGAAGGCCCACCTAGGGCGATGGTGACCGGGGGTCAGAGCGCCGCAGAGTTCGCCGGCTGGCGGGAGGTGACCAGGTCACCGAGCCGGGCCCGGCCGCCGTCCTCGGCGGTCAGCACCCACACGCCGTCCTCCAGCAGGGCCATCGAGTGCTCGACGTGCACCGCCATCGACCCGTCCCGGGTCACCACCGTCCAGCCATCGGCCAGCTCGACGGTGCGTGGCGAACCCATCGTGATCATCGGCTCGATGGCCAGCGCCAGCCCCGGCACCAACCGGGGGCCCTTGCCAGGTCGCCCGTGGTTGAGCACGTGCGGGTCCTGGTGCATCTCGGTGCCGATGCCGTGCCCGCCATACCCGTCGACGATGCCGTACCGCCCGGCCTTGCGGACCGCGTGCTCCACCGCATGAGAGATGTCGGTGAGGCGACCCTTCCCGCTCGCCGCGCCGCGGGCGGCGGCAGCGATCCCGGCCCACATAGCGTCCTCGGCGGCCGCGGCCATCTTGAGCAGAGCCGGGTCGGTCTCGCCAACCCCGACGGTGATGGCCGCGTCGCCGTGCCACCCGTTCAGCACCGCACCGCAGTCGATCGAGATCAGGTCGCCGTCGCGGAGCACCTGCTTCGGCGACGGGATGGCGTGCACCACCTGCTCGTTCACGGAGGAGCAGATCGACGCCGGAAAGCCGTGGTAGCCCTTGAACGACGGCGTCGCGCCCGCCTCGCGGATGGTGGACTCGGCGATCGCGTCCAGATCGGCGGTGCTCACGCCGGGGGCGACCGCCTCCCGCATCAGCCGCAGCGCACGGGCGACCACCAGACCGGCGGCCCGCATCATCTCGATCTGGTCCGGGGTCTTCAGCTGGATGTCCAGCTGGGGACGACGCATGGGAGGCATTACCTTTCGTTGCGCTGAGCAGCGGGGCACGTCGGACGTACCCCGCTGTTCGCACTCTATCCGCCGAGCACCCGGCGGGACATCAGTCAGCCGCCGTACGACCGCAGGGCGTCGATGGCGCGGACGGTGACGTCCTCCACCGGCCCGGTCGCGTCGATGCCGACCAGCTTGCCCTGGGCGCCGTAGTAGTCGACCAGCGGCGCGGTCTTCTCCGCGTATTCCCGAAGTCGGGCCGCGATGGTCTCCGGCTTGTCGTCGTCCCGCTGGAACAACTCCCCGCCGCAGCGGTCACAGATCCCGTCCCGCGTGGTGGCGTCGAACTCGACGTGCCAGATCTTGCCGCAGCCGCGGCAGGTCCGCCGGCCGGAGAGCCGGCGGATCACCTCGTCGTCGTCGACCACCAACTCCAGCACCAGGTCGAGCGCGGTGCCAAGGTCGGCGAGAAGCTTGTCCAGCGCGGCGGCCTGCGGCGTGGTACGCGGAAAGCCGTCGAGGAGGAAGCCCTCGCTGGCGTCGGGCTCCGCGAGCCGGTCGCGCACCATGTTGATGGTGACCTCGTCCGGGACGAGCTTGCCGGCGTCCATGTAGCGCTTCGCCTCGACCCCCAGGGCAGTGCCCTGGGAGACGTTGGCGCGAAAGATGTCGCCGGTCGAGATCTTCGGCACGGAGAGGTGCGCGGCGATGAACTCCGCCTGTGTGCCCTTGCCCGCACCCGGCGGGCCAACCAGAACGAGTCGCATCCTACCGCAGGAACCCTTCGTAGTTCCGCTGCATGAGTTGGCTCTCGATCTGCTTCACGGTTTCCAGACCGACGCCGACCATAATCAGGACAGCGGTGCCGCCGAACGGGAAGTTCTGGAACTGCTGGTTGTCGAGCCAGATGAAGAAGAAGTTCGGCAGGATCGCGATGATGCCCAGGTAGAGCGCGCCCGGCAGGGTGATCCGGCTGAGGATGAAGTCGAGGTACTCGGCGGTCGGCTTGCCGGGGCGGATGCCCGGCACGAAGCCGCCGTACTTCTTCATGTTGTCCGCGACCTCGGTCGGGTTGAACGTGATCGACACGTAGAAGTACGTGAAGAAGACGATCAGCAGGAAGTAGACCGCGATGTGCTCCGGCGCGCTGGCCTTCACGATGTGGTTCTGGATCCAGGCCTGGGTCTTGCCCGGGTTGGTCTGGTCGAAGAACTGGAGCGCGAGCTGCGGCAGGTAGAGCAGCGAGGAGGCGAAGATGACCGGGATAACGCCGGCCTGGTTCACCTTCAGCGGGATGTAGGTGGACGTGCCGCCGTACATCCGCCGACCGATCATGCGCTTGGCGTACTGCACCGGGATCCGCCGCTGAGCCTGCTCGATGAAGGTGACCGCGCAGATGACCAGCAGCACCAGGGCGATGACGAGGAAGAACATCCCCCAGCCCTTGGTGGTCTTGATCTTCCAGCCTTCGCTGGGGAGCCGAGCGGCGATCGAGGTGAAGATCAGGACCGACATGCCGTTGCCGACGCCGCGGTCGGTGATCAGCTCACCGAGCCACATCACCACACCGGTGCCGGCGGTCATGGTCATGACCAGGATGCCCAGGGTCAGCCAGTTCGGGATGCCGGTGTCCGCGGGGATGATCGGCCACTGGTCGCAGCGGTTCTGGAACAGCTGCCCCGAGCGGGCCAGCGCCACGAACGCGGAGGACTGCAGGACGCCCAGACCCAGGGTCAGGTACCGGGTGTACTGGGTGATCTTCGCCTGGCCGGCCTGGCCCTCCTTGCGGAGCTGCTCCAGCCGCGGGATGACCACCGTCAGCAGCTGCAGGATGATCGACGCGGTGATGTAGGGCATGATGCCCAGCGCGAAGACCGAGAGCTGCAGCAACGCCCCGCCGGAGAAGAGGTCCAGCAGGTTCAGCACACCGGTGCCGCCGCCCTGGATGGCGTCGAGGCACTTCTGGACGTTGCCGTACGAGACGCCCGGGCTGGGCAGCGTGGCCCCGAGCCGGTAGACCGCGATGATGCCTACTGTGAACAGCAGCTTCTTGCGCAGGTCAGGCGTACGGAACGCACTGAGAAAGGCGGACAGCAACTTCTTCCTCCTGCGCGACGCGGGCCGCCGGGACGATCCGGGCGGGGCGGTTTGGGTGCCGGGCGAGCGCCCGATATCCATGGCTGGGAAGGGACTCTAACAGCCCGATCCCTGTCGGGGCAGATGCGCCCGGCTACATAAAAACGAATCCGATGTTACCCGGCGCACATTTCGCCGGGGAGACCGTGGCGCCCGCCCAGTCGCGGACAACTGGGCGGGCGCCACGGATCATGCCCTACAGCTCGGTGACGGTGCCACCGGCGGCGGTGATCTTCTCCTTGGCAGAGGCGCTGAACGCGTGCGCCGAAACCTGGAGAGACACCCCGCCGAGGTCGCCGGTGCCGAGCACCTTGATCGGCTGGCCCTTGCGGACCGCGCCGGCCTCGACCAGTTCGATCGGGCCGACCTGGCCGCCGTTCGGGAAGAGTTCAGCGAGCCGGTCCAGGTTGACCACCTGGAAGACGACCTTGAACTTGTTCTTGAAGCCCTTCATCTTCGGCAGGCGCATGTGGATGGGCATCTGCCCACCCTCGAACGCCGGCGAGATGTTCTTCCGGGCCTTGGAACCCTTGGTACCGCGACCGGCGGTCTTGCCCTTGGAGCCCTCACCGCGACCCACACGGGTCTTCTCGGTCTTGGCTCCCGGCGCCGGACGCAGGTGGTGGACCTTGATCGTCATTACTCGACCTCCTCGACCTTCACGAGGTGGTTAACCGCGAAGATCATGCCGCGAATCTCCGGCCGGTCCTCCTTGACCACCACGTCGTTGATCCGCTTGAGACCGAGCGAACGCAGCGAGTCACGCTGGTTCTTCTTGGCCCCGATGTCGGACCGGAGCTGGGTGACCTTCAGGCGTGCCATCAGGAAGCCACCCCCGCCCGCGACGCCAGCATGGCGGCCGGCGCGACGTCCTCGACCGGCAGACCACGACGGGCCGCGACCGCCTCCGGCGACTCGAGCGCCTTCAGAGCCGCCACCGTGGCGTGCACGATGTTGATCGGGTTGGACGAGCCGAGGCTCTTGGAGAGCACGTCGTGAATACCCGCGCACTCCAGGACGGCACGCACCGGACCACCGGCGATGACACCCGTACCGGCCGAGGCCGGCTTGAGCAGCACCACGCCGGCCGCCTCCTCGCCCTGCACCGGGTGCGGGATCGAGGAACCGATCCGCGGCACCTTGAAGAAGTGCTTCTTGGCCTCCTCGACACCCTTGGCGATCGCCGCGGGCACCTCCTTGGCCTTTCCGTAGCCCACGCCGACGGTGCCGTCGCCGTCGCCCACGATCACCAGGGCGGTGAAGCTGAAGCGACGACCACCCTTCACGACCTTGGCGACGCGGTTGATCGCGACGACCCGCTCAAGGTGCGGGGTCTTCTCGACGGGCGCGTTTCCGCGGCCGCCCTCACGGCGGTTGTCGCGGCGACCACCCTCGTTGCCACCGGACCCGCCGCCACGGCGCTGTTGACCTGGCATCAGCAGCCTTCCTTCTCTCTCGTGACGGGGTTTCTAGAACTCGAGCCCGGCTTCGCGGGCGGCGTCGGCAAGCGCGGCGACCCGCCCCGCGTACCGGTTGCCACCGCGGTCGAAGACGACCTTCGAGACGCCGGCGGCCTTGGCCCGCTCGGCGAGCAGGGCGCCGACCTTGCCGGCCAGGGCGCTCTTGTCGCCCTCGGTGCCACGCAGCGACGCGTCCATGGTCGAGGCCGACGCCAGGGTGTGCCCCTTGGTGTCGTCCACGATCTGGGCGACGATGTGCCGCAGCGAACGGGTGACCACCAGGCGGGGACGCTCGGAGGTGCCGCTGACGTTCTTGCGGACCCGGAAGTGCCGACGCGCACGCCCGACGGCACGCTTGGCGGCGACGCCGCGGCGGCGCTTGAGCAGCGTGGCGCTCACTTCTTACCTGCCTTTCCAGCCTTGCGGCGGATGACCTCGCCCTGGTACTTCACGCCCTTGCCCTTGTAGGGCTCCGGCGGCCGGATCTTCCGGATGTTGGCGGCAACCTCGCCGACCTGCTGCTTGTCGATGCCGGCCACGTGGAACAGCGTCGGCTTCTCCACCGTGAAGGTGATGCCGTCCGGCGCCGGCACGAGGACCGGGTGCGAGAACCCGAGCGCGAACTCCAGGTCCTTGCCCTTGGCGGTAACCCGGTAACCGGTACCGGCGATCTCGAGGCTCTTGCGGTAGCCCTCGGTCACGCCGACGATCATGTTGGCCACCAGCGTACGGCTCAGGCCGTGCAGCTCCTTGGCCTTGCGCTCGTCGTTGGGCCGGTTGACGTGCAGCTCGCCGTCCTCGCCCCGCTCCGCCGTGATCGGCTCGGCCAGCACGTGGCTCAACTCGCCCTTGGGCCCCTTGACCTTGACGGTCTGGCCGTCGATCGTGATGTCGACGCCGGCTGGCACCGGGATCGACTTACGTCCAATACGCGACATTTCTACCTGTCTCCCGTTACCAGACGAAGGCGAGGACTTCCCCGCCAACGCTCCGCTTGCGGGCCTGCCGGTCGGTGAGCAGCCCCTGGGACGTCGAAATGATCGCCACGCCCAGCCCGCCGAGCACCCGCGGGAGCCCGTCCGACTTGGCGTAAACCCGGAGACCGGGCTTGGACACGCGCTTGATGCCGGCCAGGCTCCGCTCCCGGTTCTGGCCGTACTTCAGCTCGACGACCAGTCGCTTGCCGACGGCGCCCTCCTCGGGCTCCTCGACCGACCAGGTGGCGATGTAACCCTCGGCCTTGAGGACCTCGGCGATGTTCGCCTTGATCTTCGAGTAGGGCATCGTCACCCGGTCGTGGTACGCCTGGTTGGCGTTACGCAGACGCGTGAGCATGTCTGCGATCGGGTCGGTCATCGTCATGAAATTCGTCAACCTTTCTCGCCGCGGTTCCCCGGGCCGGGCCCGGGGCCTCCGGCGAAGAGACAGTCCAGCTGACGCGCGACGCGCGCCGGGCTAGTTACCAGGAAGCCTTGGACACACCGGGCAGCTCACCGCGGTGGGCCATCTCCCGGATGCACACCCGGCAGAGGCCGAACTTGCGGTAGACCGCCTTCGGACGCCCGCACCGCTGGCAGCGGGTGTACGCGCGAACCGAGAACTTCGGCTTCGCGGCCGCCTTGAGGATCAGCGCCTTCTTGGCCATCTCAGTTCTCCTTGAACGGGAAGCCCAGGAGCTTCAGCAGCGCCCGGCCCTCGTCGTCGGTCGTGGCGGTCGTGACCACCGTGATGTCCATGCCCCGCTGGCGATCGATCTTGTCCTGGTCGATCTCGTGGAACACCGACTGCTCGGTCAGACCGAACGTGTAGTTGCCGTGCCCGTCGAGCTTGCGCCCGTCCAGCCCGCGGAAGTCGCGGATACGCGGCAGCGCGATAGACAGCAGCCGGTCCAGGAACTCCCACATGCGGTCGCCGCGGAGGGTGACCTTCGCGCCGATCGGCATGCCCTCACGGAGCTTGAACTGCGCGATGGACTTGGTCGCCCGCCGCACCTGCGGCTTCTGGCCGGTGATCGTGGCCAGGTCGCGGACCGCGCCGTCGATCAGCTTGGCGTCCCGGGCGGCCTCGCCTACACCCATGTTGACGACGATCTTGACCAGCCGCGGCACCTGCATCGGGTTGCCGTAGCTGTACTGCTTCTGCAGTTCGGCCGCGATCTCGCTGCGGTACCGCTCCTTGAGGCGCGGCATGGTCTTGGTTTCGGTAGCCGTGGTCATCACAGGTCCTTACCGGTGCTACGCGCGATGCGGACCTTCTGGCCGTTGTCGTCGATCCGGTAACCGACGCGGGTCGGCTTGCCGTCGGAGTCCATGACCATCACGTTCGAGACGTGGATCGGAGCCTCCTGGGTGACGATGCCACCGGTCTTGGCGCCACGCTGGGTGGTGCTGATGCGGGTGTGCTTCTTGACCCGGTTCACGCCCTCGACGAGGACCTTGTCCTGCCGCGGGTAGGCCGCGATGACCTTGCCCTTGGCACCCTTGTCCTTGCCGGCGATGACGACGACCGTGTCGCCCTTCTTGACCTTCACGGTCACAACACCTCCGGCGCGAGAGAAATGATCTTCATGAACCGCTTGTCCCGCAGCTCCCGACCAACCGGGCCGAAGATACGGGTACCGCGCGGGTCCCCACCGTCCTTGATGATGACGGCGGCGTTCTCGTCGAAGCGGATGTACGAGCCGTCCGGGCGCCGCCTCTCCTTGGCGGTACGAACGACGACCGCCTTGACGACGTCGCCCTTCTTCACACCGGCACCGGGGATCGCGTCCTTGACCGTGGCCACGATGACGTCGCCGATGCTCGCGTAGCGCCGACCGGAGCCACCGAGAACGCGGATGCACAGAATCTCCCGGGCACCCGTGTTGTCGGCGACGCGCAGTCGCGACTCTTGCTGAATCACGTCTATCTCCTATGTCTGCCGGTTCTCCGGCCGCCTTGACGGGGCGGCCGGAGCCTGGCGGAACCTGCGCCCGACCGATACCGGCCGAGCTCGAGCCTTCGCTACTTGGCCTTCTCGAGGATTTCCACGAGCCGCCACCGCTTGGTGGCGGACAGCGGCCGGGTCTCCATGATCAGGACCCGGTCGCCGATACCGGCCGAGTTCTGCTCGTCGTGCACCTTCAGCTTGCTGGTACGACGCATGATCTTGCCGTACAGCGCGTGCTTGACCCGGTCCTCGACCTCGACCACGACGGTCTTGTCCATCTTGTCGCTGACCACGAGGCCCTCACGCACCTTGCGGCGGGCCCGCGCGGTGGCGGCGGTGGTGTTCTCACTCATGATGCAGTCACCTCAGTCGGCGCGGCCGAGAGACCCAGCTCACGCTCACGCATGATCGTGTAGATCCGGGCGATCTCCCGACGGATGACCTGCAGCCGCCGGTTGTTGTCCAGCTGCCCGGTTGCGGCCTGCACGCGGAGGT
The DNA here is from genome assembly GCF_040636055.1 of Micromonospora sp. NPDC006766. Lineage (NCBI taxonomy): Bacteria > Bacillati > Actinomycetota > Actinomycetes > Micromonosporales > Micromonosporaceae > Micromonospora > Micromonospora sp. NPDC006766. The sequence continues at coordinate 314,322 of NZ_JBEYIX010000003.1, forward strand.
TGAACAGCTCCGCCTTCGCCTCGCGCAGCTTCGTGACCAGCTCCTCCTCGGAGAGCTCACGCAGCTCGGAGGCATTGACGCCCGCTGCCATCAGGATTCACCCACTTCGCGCGTAACAATGCGGCACTTCATCGGGAGCTTGTGGATCGCGCGACGCATCGCCTCTCGCGCGATCTGCTCGTTCGGGAACGACATCTCGAAGAGAACCCGCCCCGGCTTGACATTGGCGACCCACCACTCGGGCGAGCCCTTACCGGAACCCATCCGGGTTTCCGCCGGCTTCTTGGTGAGAGCCTGGTCCGGGAAAATCGTGATCCAGACCTTGCCACCACGCTTGATGTGGCGGGTCATCGCGATACGCGCCGACTCGATCTGGCGGTTGGTCACGTACGCCGGCTCGAGAGCCTGGATCCCGAACTCGCCGAACACCACCCGGTTGCCGCCCTTGGACGCGCCGTGGCGGTCCGGGTGGTGCGGCTTGCGGAAGCCCTTCGGGGGCTTGCGCGGCATCAGCATCTGTCAGCCCTCCTGCTGCGTTTCTGCCGGCTGAGTGGCGGCCGGGGCGGACGCGGTCGCGGCGACAGCGCCGGCGTCCACCGGCTCGCCGCTCGGCGTCTCGGCCTGCTGCGCGACGGTAGTCGCCGCCCGGCCGGCCTCGGTGCCACCGGCGGTCGTGCCGGACGAACCCGACCGGCCACGGCGCGGCCGCTCGGGCCGGTCACCACGGTCACGGCGCGGGCGGGACGGACCGGCCTCGGCCGGGGCCTCCCGACCCGGGACGGCGTCGCCCTTGTAGATCCAGACCTTCACGCCGATCCGGCCGAAGGTGGTACGGGCCTCGAAGAAGCCGTACTCGATGTTGGCCCGCAGCGTGTGCAGCGGAACCCGGCCCTCGCGGTAGAACTCGGTCCGGCTCATCTCGGCGCCACCGAGACGGCCCGAGACCTGCACCCGGATGCCCTTGCAGACCGGGTTCTTCATCGCGGACTGCATCGCCTTGCGCATGGCCCGACGGAAGCTGACCCGGCTGGACAGCTGCTCGGCGACGCCCTGGGCGACCAGCTGCGCGTCCGACTCGGGGTTCTTCACCTCGATGATGTTCAGCTGAACCTGCTTGCCGGTGAGCTTCTCCAGCTCGCCCCGGATCCGGTCGGCCTCCGCACCCTTACGGCCGATGACGATGCCCGGCCGGGCGGTGTGGATGTCGACGCGGACCCGGTCCCGGGTGCGCTCGATGTCGACCTTGGAGATGCCGGCGCGCTCCAGGCCCTTGGACATCATCCGGCGGATCTTGACATCCTCGCCGATGTAGTCCTTGTAGAGCTTGTCCGCGAACCAGCGGGACTTCCAGTCGGTCGAGATGCCGAGCCGGAACCCAGTGGGGTGAACCTTCTGACCCATTACTCGGCACCCTCCGTCTTACTCTGCCCCTCGGCGGCCTCGGCCTGCTTGGCCGGAGCGGCCTTCTTCGCCGACTTCTTCGGCGCGGCCGGCGCCACCGCCTCGACCACCATGGTGATGTGGCAGGTCCGCTTGCGGATCCGGTACGCCCGGCCCTGCGCCCGCGGCTGGAACCGCTTCATCGTCGGGCCCTCGTCGACGAACGCCTCGCTGACGAGCAGCGCATCGGGGTCCAGCCGCTCGTTGTTCTCCGCGTTGGCGATCGCGCTCGCGAGCACCTTGTACACCTGCTCGCTCGCAGCCTGCGGCGCGAACTGCAGCACCGTGAGCGCCTCCTTCGCGGGCAGGCCGCGGACGAGGTTGACCACCCGGCGCGCCTTCATCGGCGAGATGCGCACGTGCCGCGCAACCGCCCGCGCGCCCGGAAGCACCGGAGCGTCGCCCTTTCCTGGCATCGCTGTAACCCCTTGTTCCTCTATCCGTATGCCCGCGGCGTCAGCGCCGGCGGCTCTTCCGGTCGTCCTTCTCGTGACCCTTGAACGTGCGGGTCAGCGCGAACTCGCCGAGCTTGTGCCCGACCATGGCCTCGGTCACGAACACCGGGACGTGCTTCCGTCCGTCGTGCACGGCGATCGTGTGCCCGAGCATGTCGGGGATGATCGTCGAGCGCCGCGACCAGGTCTTGATGACGTTCTTCGAGCCCTTGTCGTTCTGCGTCTCCACCTTCTTGAGCAGGTGGTCGTCGACGAACGGGCCCTTCTTCAGGCTGCGAGGCATCTGTCAGCTCTCCTGTTAGCCGCGCTTGCGGGTGGCGTAGCGGCGGCGGACGATCAGCCGGTCGCTCGGCTGGCCCTTACGACGGGTGCGGCCCTCGGGCTTACCCTGCGGGTTGACCGGGTGGCGACCGCCGGAGGTCTTACCCTCACCACCACCGTGCGGGTGGTCGACCGGGTTCATCGCGACACCACGGACGGTCGGGCGCTTGCCCTTCCACCGCATCCGGCCGGCCTTACCCCAGTTGATGTTCGACTGGTCGGCGTTGCCGATCTCGCCGATGCTGGCGCGGCACCGCACGTCGACCCGCCGAATCTCGCCGGACGGCATGCGGAGAGTCGCGTACGCGCCCTCCCGGCCAAGCAGCTGGATGCCGACGCCGGCCGAACGGGCCAGCTTGGCGCCGCCGCCCGGGCGCAGCTCCACGTTGTGGATGGTGGTACCGACCGGGATGTTGCGCAGCGGCAGGTTGTTGCCCGGCTTGATGTCAGCGCCCGGGCCGGACTCCACCGCGTCGCCCTGCTTCAGGTCCTTCGGCGCGAGGATGTAGCGCTTCTCGCCGTCGGCGTAGTGCAGCAGCGCGATCCGCGCGGTGCGGTTCGGGTCGTACTCGATGTGAGCGACCTTCGCCGGCACGCCGTCCTTGTCGACCCGCTTGAAGTCGATCAGACGGTACTGGCGCTTGTGGCCGCCACCCTGGTGCCGCGCGGTGATCCGGCCGTGGGCGTTGCGACCACCCTTCTTCGGCAGCGGAGCCAGCAGCGACTTCTCGGGCGTCGACCGGGTGATCTCGGCGAAGTCGGCGACGCTCGAGCCACGCCGGCCCGGCGTCGTCGGCTTGTACTTACGGATAGCCATTGTCTACACCCCTCAGCTGACCGGGCCGCCGAAGGCCTCGATACGGTCACCGTCAGCCAGCTTCACGATCGCCCGCTTGGTGGCCTTGCGCTGACCGAAGCCGGTCTTGGTGCGCTTGCGCTTGCCCTCACGGTTGAGCGTGTTGACCGTCAGGACGCGGACGTTGAAGATCTGCTGGATGGCGATCTTGATCGCGGTCTTGTTCGCGTCCGGGTGCACCAGGAAGGTGTACCAGTTGCGGTTCAGCTCGCTGTAGCTCTTCTCCGAGACGACCGGCGCGACGATGATGTCGCGCGGATCGGCGATCGTGCTCACTTGCCACCCTCCTCGGTGGTCTCGGCGGGAACGCCCAGGAACTCGTCCAGGGCCTCCTTGGTGAAGACCACGTCGTCGGCCACCAGCACGTCGTACGTGTTGAGCTGGCCGGCCTCGATCAGGTGCACCCGCGGCTCGTTGCGCAGCGACACCCAGTTCAGCTCGTCGGTGCTGCTCAGCACGACCAGGACGCGACGGGCGTCGGTCAGCTTCGCCAGCGTGGCCAGCGCGGCCTTCGTCGACGGCTTCTCGCCGGAGACGAAGCCCTCGACGACGTGCACCTGGCCGGCGCGGGCCCGGTCGGAGAGGGCGCCACGCAGGGCGGCGGCCTTCATCTTCTTCGGGGTGCGCTGGCTGTAGTCGCGCGGCACCGGGCCGTGGACCACGCCACCGCCGGCGAACTGCGGCGCGCGGGTCGAGCCCTGGCGGGCACGACCGGTGCCCTTCTGCTTGTACGGCTTCTTGCCTCCACCGGAGACCTCGCCGCGGGTCTTGGTCTTGTGCGTGCCCTGCCGAGCCGCCGCGAGCTGAGCCACCACGACCTGGTGCATCAGTGCGATGTTGGCCTGGGCGTCGAAGATGTCGGCCGGCAGCTCGACGGAGCCGCTCTTGGCGCCTTCAACGCTGAGGACGTCAACGGTGGTCACTTGGCCACACCGCCCTTCTTCGCCTTGGTCTTGGCCGCGGTGCGGACCAGGACCAGCGCGCCCTTGGGGCCGGGAATGGCGCCACGGACGAGCAGGAGGTTGTTCTCGGTGTCGATCGCCTGGACGGTCAGGTTCTGGACGGTGTAGCGCACGCCACCCATCCGACCAGCCATCCGAGTGCCCTTGAAGACGCGACCCGGGGTCGCGCAGCCGCCGATGGAGCCCGGCGAGCGGTGCTTGCGCTCGACACCGTGGCTGGCACGCAGACCGTGGAAGCCGTGCCGCTTCATTGCGCCGGCGAAGCCCTTGCCCTTGGTCTTGCCGGTGACGTCGATGGTGACGCCGGCCGGGAACTCCTCGACCGTGACCTCCTGGCCGGGCGAGTAGTCCGCGGCGTCGGAGGTGCGCAGCTCGACGATGTGCCGACGCGGCGCGACGTCCGCCTTGGCGTAGTGCCCGGCGAGCGGCTTCTTGACCTTGCGCGGGTTGATGGCCCCGTACGCCAGCTGGACCGCGGAGTAACCGTCCTTCTCGGCGCTACGAACCTGGCTCACGACGCACGGGCCGGCCTGAACCACGGTCACCGGAACAACACGGTTGTTGTCCCAGACCTGGGTCATGCCGAGCTTTGCGCCCAGGATCCCCTTGACTTGCCTGTCCATTTGTCCGGTCCCTACAGCTTGATCTCGATGTCGACGCCAGCCGGCAGGTCGAGGCGCATGAGCGAGTCGACCGTCTTCGGGGTCGGGTCGATGATGTCGATCAGACGCTTGTGCGTACGCATCTCGAAGTGCTCGCGCGAGTCCTTGTACTTGTGCGGCGAGCGGATAACGCAGAAACGGTTGATCTCCGTGGGCAGCGGCACCGGGCCAGCGACCTGCGCCCCGGTACGCGTCACCGTCTCGACGATCTTCCGAGCCGAGGAGTCGACGACCTCGTGGTCATAGGCCTTGAGCCGGATGCGGATCTTCTGTCCCGCCATGGTGGCTTCTGTTCCTTCTCTCGATGCCGCTGTGTTGCGGGCGCCTGCACCGGCTGGCACAGGCCCACTTCCGCCGACCCCCGCGGTCGGGCGTGTCGCGCCCGTGGGCCGGGCTCCGCCCCGGAACTCCGAAGCGGTACTCCGACCACGCGGTGGGTCATGGCGCCGATCGCGTTACCGCGACCTGAGCGCCACGCGAGGGTGGTTGACCGCCATGGGCAATCAACCACCCCACGCGAGACTGTCGGTCACCCGGAGGTCCAGCATGCACCGGACGCAGGCGACTGACCGTCGTTACGCAACCTGACTAGTATGCCGCACGACCGGCGGCCACGCTAATCGGGGTTACCCAGCTCACTTGATGATCTTGGTGACGCGACCCGCGCCGACCGTACGGCCACCCTCCCGAATCGCGAACTTGAGGTTCTCCTCCATCGCGATGGGCTGGATCAGCTTCACGGACATCGTGGTGTTGTCGCCCGGCATGACCATCTCGGTGCCCTCGGGCAGCGTGACGACGCCGGTGACGTCCGTGGTCCGGAAGTAGAACTGCGGACGGTAGTTCTGGAAGAACGGGGTGTGGCGGCCACCCTCCTCCTTGGAGAGGATGTAGACCGTCGCCTCGAACTCCGTGTGCGGGGTCGTGGTGCCCGGCTTGATAACGACCATGCCGCGCTCGACGTCCTCGCGCTTGATACCGCGCAGGAGCAGACCGACGTTCTCACCGGCCCGGGCCTCGTCCAGCAGCTTGCGGAACATCTCGATGCCGGTGCAGGTGGTCTTCATCGACTTCTCGCGGATGCCGACGATCTCCACCTCCTCGTTCGGCTTGAGGATGCCACGCTCCGCGCGACCGGTGACCACGGTGCCACGACCGGTGATCGTGAAGACATCCTCAATGGGCATGAGGAACGGCTTCTCGGTCTCGCGCTCCGGCTGCGGGATCGCGGTGTCGACGGCGCTCATCAGATCGAGCAGACGCTCGGTCCACTCCGGGTCGCCCTCGAGGGCCTTCAGCGCCGAGACCCGCACGACCGGCAGGTCGTCACCCGGGTACTCCTGCGAGGAGAGCAGCTCACGCACCTCGAGCTCGACGAGCTCCAGGAGCTCCTCGTCGTCGACCATGTCGCTCTTGTTGAGCGCCACGACGATGTACGGCACGCCGACCTGGCGGGCCAGCAGCACGTGCTCGCGGGTCTGCGGCATCGGGCCGTCGGTCGCCGCCACCACCAGGATCGCGCCGTCCATCTGGGCGGCACCGGTGATCATGTTCTTGATGTAGTCGGCGTGACCGGGGCAGTCGACGTGCGCGTAGTGCCGGTTCTCGGTCTGGTACTCGACGTGCGAGATCGAGATCGTGATACCACGCGCCTTCTCCTCCGGCGCGTTGTCGATCTGGTCGAACGGCGTGTACGGGTTCAGGTCCGGGTAACGGTCGTGCAGGACCTTGGTGATGGCCGCCGTCAGCGTCGTCTTACCGTGGTCGATGTGACCAATGGTGCCGATGTTGACGTGCGGCTTAGTCCGCTCGAACTTCGCCTTCGCCACTGGTGTCCTCCTGTGGACTTTCTTGGTTCGTTCGCCCCGGTGCGCCGGGTCGGCGCTTAGGACTCTGTCGACAGCCTTTCCGGCCTGGCGGCCGGAGAGCTTTTGTGGGTTCTGCGGCGATGAAGCCTACAGGCCCGGATTCACACAACCCGACCGAGGTGGCCGCGGGCGGGAAACCTCCCGCGGCCGGCCCCGGCTCATCAGATCAGCTCAGGCGAGCGTCACTCACCAGTCGCCTTGGCGATGATCTCCTTGGCCACCGAGGCCGGAACCTCGGCGTAGGAGTCGAACTGCATGCTGTAGCTAGCCCGGCCCTGGGTCTTCGACCGCAGGTCGCCGACGTAGCCGAACATCTCCGACAGCGGCACCAGGGCGCGGACGACGCGGGCACCGCCGCGCTCCTCCATCGCCTGGATGATGCCACGGCGGGAGTTGAGGTCGCCGATGACGTCACCCATGTTCTCCTCAGGAGTGGTGACCTCAACGGCCATCATCGGCTCGAGCAGCGCGGGATCGGCCTTGCGGGCCGCCTCCTTCATCACCATCGAGCCGGCGATCTTGAATGCCATTTCCGACGAGTCGACCTCGTGGTACTGGCCGTCGAGCAGCGTCAGCTTGACACCCACCAGCGGGAAGCCGGCGAGGATGCCGTACTGCATGGCGTCCTGGGCGCCCGCGTCCACCGACGGGATGAACTCCCGGGGGATACGGCCACCGGTGACGGCGTTCGCGAACTCGTACGTCGGCGAGTCGTTGTCCAGCGGCAGCGGCTCGATGCTCACGATCACGCGGGCGTACTGGCCGGAACCACCGGTCTGCTTCTTGTGGGTGTACTCGACCTTCTCCACCTTGCGGCGGATGGTCTCGCGGTACGCCACCTGCGGCTTACCGATGTTGGCCTCGACGTTGAACTCGCGGCGCATCCGGTCGACCAGGATGTCCAGGTGGAGCTCGCCCATGCCGGAGATGACCGTCTGGCCGGTCTCCTCGTCCAGCTTGACGCGGAAGGTCGGGTCCTCCTCGGCCAGCCGCTGGATGGCGGTGCTGAGCTTCTCCTGGTCGGCCTTGGTCTTCGGCTCGATGGCGACCTCGATGACCGGCTCCGGGAAGGTCATCGACTCCAGGATGACCGGGTTCGCCGGGTCGCACAGGGTGTCACCGGTGGTGGTCTGCTTCAAACCCTGCACCGCAATGATGTCGCCAGCCTTGGCGGAGCTGCGCTCCTCCCGCTTGTTGGCGTGCATCTGGTAGATCTTGCCGACCCGCTCCTTGCGGTCCTTGGTGGAGTTGACCACCTGCGTGCCGGACTCGACCACGCCGGAGTAGACCCGGACGTAGGTCAGCTTGCCCAGGTGCTTGTCGGTCTGGATCTTGAAGGCCAGGCCCGAGAACGGCTCCGAGGTCGACGGCTTCCGCTGCATCGGAGTCTCGCCGTCGGTCGCGGTGCCCTCGATCGCCGGGACGTCCAGCGGCGACGGCAGGTAGGCGACGACCGCGTCGAGCATCGGCTGGATGCCCTTGTTCTTGAACGCGGTCCCACAGAACACCGGGTTGGCCTTGCCCGCGATGGTGGCGCGGCGGATGGCGGCGTGGATCTCCTCGACGGAGATCTCCTCGCCCTCGAGGTACTTCTCCATCACCGCGTCGTCGACGTCGGCCAGGGTCTCGAACAGCTTCTCCCGCCACTCGGCGGCGGTGTCGGCCAGGTCGGCCGGGATCTCCTCGACCGCGTAGTCCTCACCCTTCTGGGTCTCCCCGCGCCAGGTGAGGGCCCGCATGCCGATCAGGTCGACGACACCAACGAAGTCGGCCTCGGCCCCGATCGGAATCTGGAGCACCAGCGGAGTGGCGTTGAGCCGGTCGATCATCATCTGCACGGCGCGGAAGAAGTCGGCACCGGTCCGGTCCATCTTGTTGACGAAGCACATCCGCGGGACGTTGTACTTGTCCGCCTGACGCCAGACGTTCTCCGTCTGCGGCTCCACGCCGGCGACGCCGTCGTACACCGCGACCGCACCGTCCAGCACCCGCAGCGACCGCTCGACCTCGACCGTGAAGTCGACGTGGCCGGGCGTGTCGATGATCTGGATCGTGTGGCCCTTCCACTCGCACTTGGTGGCGGCGGAAGTGATGGTGATACCGCGCTCCTGCTCCTGCTCCATCCAGTCCATGACCGCGGCACCCTCGTGGGTTTCGCCGATCTTGTACGTGATGCCGGTGTAGAACAGGATCCGCTCGGTGGTGGTGGTCTTACCAGCATCGATGTGCGCCATGATGCCGATGTTGCGTGTGTTGGCGAGCGCGTCTGCGGCGGCCACTTCAATCCCTACTTATCGTCGTCCCGACACAACTGGTGGCGGTTCCGGCGCCTCGTGGGCGCCGGAACCAGGGTGTTACCAGCGGTAGTGCGCGAAGGCCTTGTTGGACTCGGCCATCTTGTGCGTGTCCTCGCGCCGCTTGACGGCGGCGCCGAGGCCGTTGCTCGCGTCCAACAGCTCGTTCATCAGCCGCTCGACCATGGTCTTCTCGCGCCGGGCGCGGGAGTAGGTGACCAGCCAGCGCAGACCGAGGGTGGTCGCCCGGGCCGGCCGGACCTCGACCGGAACCTGGTAGGTGGCGCCACCGACGCGGCGGCTGCGCACCTCGAGGGTCGGCTTGACGTTGTCCATCGCCCGCTTCAGGGTGACGACCGGGTCGGTGCCGGACTTCTCCCGGCAGCCTTCGAGCGCGGCGTAGACGATGCGCTCGGCGAGCTGACGCTTGCCACGCAGCAGGATCTTGTTCACCAGCTGGGTGACCAGCGGCGAGTTGTACACCGGGTCAGCGACCAGCGGCTTCCGCGGAGCGGGTCCCTTACGCGGCATGTCAGCTCTTCTCCTTCTTCGCGCCGTAGCGGCTGCGCGCCTGCTTGCGGTTGCGGACACCCTGGGTGTCCAGCGAACCGCGGACGATCTTGTACCGCACGCCGGGGAGGTCCTTCACCCGGCCGCCGCGGACGAGCACGATCGAGTGCTCCTGCAGGTTGTGGCCGACACCCGGGATGTACGCGGTCACCTCGATCTGGCTGCTGAGCTTGACACGAGCGACCTTGCGCAGCGCCGAGTTCGGCTTCTTCGGGGTGGTGGTGTACACGCGGGTGCACACGCCGCGCCGCTGAGGGGAACCCTTCAGCGCCGGGGTCTTGGTCTTACTCGTCTTTGCCTGCCGGCCCTTGCGGACCAGCTGCTGAATCGTGGGCACCGGGTTCCTGCTCCCTTCGGCCGCCGCGAAGCGACCGCGCCGTCTGCTCTAGCCGACCTGATGGGCGGCTCTCCTACATTCCAGCCAGGACCGCCTGACGGAGGTCCCAGCACCCGCGGTCGGGCGTGTCGCCCGAATCACGGTGTCCCGGCGCGCCGCTCGCACGTCGTACCGGTCTTTGTCACCGGCACGCGACGCTCCGAGTGTCGGATCTTGGGGCTATGGGCACGCCGACGCGCGATCACCGGCTGACCGGCTCCAGCGCACGCGCGCATTGCCCGGGCTTGCCCGGGCACAGGCGGAAAGAGTACCTACCACAGCCGCGCAGGTCAAAACGGAGCGGCCCGGGGGAACCACCGGCCGATCACGTCATGTCTACCCGCCCCTGATGGGCACCTACGGCGACCAGTGTACCGGCTTCACCACTCGGGGGCCCGGCGGCCCCGCTTCCGCCCAGCCTCCGGGCCCGGCGCGCTCCTGGTCACCCCGGAGCGAAGGAAGGTGACGCGGATCACCTGATCTGCAACAGCAGCGCCAACGCAAGCCCGACCAGGCTGAACAGCAGCCCGACTCCCCCGCAACTGAGGCCCGACACGGCCAGGCCGCGCCCGGCGAAGCGGACCGCCGGCGGCGGCGCCGGCCGGCGGATCTGCCGGCGGGCCAGCGACCCGGCCACGATCGCGGCACCGCCGGCGAGCCCGCCGAGCACCGTGAACGCCCCGGCGGCCCAGGCACCTCCGTACCTCGGCCCGGCGATGCCGAAGCAAAAGACCAGCAGCGAGACCAGGATCGAGGCGATCCCGCTCACCAGCGACCCGACGGCGAGGCCCGAGGTCACCGGGGGCACCTCGAGGTGAACCACGCCGAACGGGGTGCCGGGCACCGGATCGACCCGCCTCGGCGGGCGCAGGGCCTCACGCGGGGGCGGCGGCACCGGTCGGGCGCTGGCCGCCGGCGGCGCCGGGGCCCAACCGCCGCCCACCGGCACACCCCCCGGCGTCGCCCACCCGCCGCCAAGCGTCGGCTGGTTGCCCGGGTACGTCCCGGGCGGCGCCCACCCACCGGGCGTCGGCTGGTTGCCCGGGTACGTCCCGGGCGGCGCCCACCCACCGGGCGTCGGCGGCGGCGATCCGGGAGGAGGCACCCCGAGCCCGGTTGGCACGGGGTACCCGACGTAGTGCGGCGGGACACCGGGAGGAGGCGGTGCCGAGGACCGAAGCGGCGGGTACGACCCAGCGGGCGGCCAGGCCCCCGGCGGCGTGGACCCCGAGGACCCGGCTCCCGGTGCGGCCCACGGACTGGCCGGGTCGCTGCCCGGCGTCGCCCCGGCGGGGTCCGGGCCGGTGACGGACCGGGTCGGGTCGTCTCCCGGCGGCGGGGCCGACTCCGTCACGAGCGCCTCCTGTCGACGTGGCTCGTCCGCCGCGCGGCGGACACGGGCCAGGCTACCGTCAGGGTCGCGAGAGGCGGGCCGGGCGCGGCCGGCCTCCCCCGCCCGATCAGTCGACGTTCGGGGGGTAGTCGTGCCCGAAGGGCGCGTCAGCGAGCCGGACCACCCCGATCACCACGGCCGCGACCACCGCGACCGCGACCAGGAACAGGCCCGTCCAGGCCAGCCGCTCCCCGCGCCGCAGCCAGTCCGCGCCGGTCAGGTAGCCACCCGAGGCGTACGCCTCCCGCCGGGCCTGCCGGGCGAGCCGCAGCGCGATGGTCGACGGCACCACGCCGCCGACGAAGAGCCCGGTGCATGCCCCGATCAGCCCCAGGGCGAAGACCGCGCGGGCTTTGGTCGAGCGAACCGGCTCGGGGTCGAGCGGATGGCGCGGCCCCTGCTCGGCGGCGGGCATCTGCCCGGGCACGGTCGTCATGCCCACCATCATGCCCGGGCCTCGCCCGGCCCCAGCGACGGTTTCGGCCACGCCGGTAACGCGACGAGGCCCCCGGCGGGGTGCCGGGGGCCTCGTCGTTGCTGGTGCTTAGCGGTACGACCCGAAGTCGAAGTCGTCCAGCGGCACCGCCTGGCCGCTGGCCGGCCCGAAGCCGTAGTCGGTCTCCGGGTAGCCGGTCATCGAGTAGACCTTGGCCTTCGCCTCCTCGGTCGGCTCGACCCGGATGTTGCGGTACTTGCTGATGCCCGTACCGGCCGGGATGAGCTTACCGATGATCACGTTCTCCTTGAGACCGATCAGCGAGTCGCTGCGGGCGTGGATCGCCGCGTCGGTCAGCACCCGGGTGGTCTCCTGGAAGGAGGCCGCCGAGAGCCAGGAGTCGGTGGCCAGCGAGGCCTTGGTGATACCCATCAGCACCGGGCGACCCGCGGCGGGCTCGCCGCCCTCGGAGACGAGTCGGCGGTTCTCCGACTCGAAGAGCGCCCGGTCGACCAGCACGCCCGGCAGGAACTCGGTCGAGCCGGAGTCGATGACCGTCACCCGCTTCAGCATCTGACGGATGATGATCTCGATGTGCTTGTCGTGGATGAGCACACCCTGCGAGCGGTAGACCTCCTGGACCTCCTGGGTCAGGTGGACCTGGACCGCGCGCGGGCCGAGGATGCGCAGCAGCTCGTGCGGGTCGATGGTGCCCTCGGTGAGCTTCTCGCCGACCTCGACGTGGTCGCCGTCGTGGGCCCGCAGCCGGACCCGCTTGGAGATCTTGTCGTAGACGATCTCGTCGCTGCCGTCGTCCGGCACCACGATGATCTTCCGCGACCGCTCGCCGTCCTCGATCCGGATCCGGCCCGGGGTGTCGGCGATGGGCGCCTTGCCCTTCGGGATCCGGGCCTCGAAGATTTCCTGGACCCGGGGCAGACCCTGGGTGATGTCCTCACCCGCGACACCACCGGTGTGGAAGGTACGCATCGTCAGCTGCGTACCCGGCTCACCGATCGACTGGGCGGCGATGATGCCGACCGCCTCGCCGACGTCCACGGTCTTGCCGGTCGGCAGCGAGCGGCCGTAGCACGCACCGCAGACGCCCAGCTTCGACTCGCAGGTGAGCACGCTGCGCACCCGGATGTTCTCCACGCCGGCCGCGACGATCCGGTCGACCAGGATCGAGTTGACGTCCTGACCCCGCTCGGCCACCAGGGCACCGTCCGGCGCCTTGATGTCGTCGGCCAGGGTACGGGCGTGCACGCTGGTCTCGGCGTGCTCGTGCACGACCAGCTTGCCGTCGACCCGCTGGCCGATCTGCATCGGGATGGCCCGGTCGGTGCCGCAGTCCTCCTCGCGGATGATGACGTCCTGCGAGACGTCCACCAGACGACGGGTCAGGTAACCCGAGTCGGCGGTACGCAGGGCGGTGTCCGCGAGACCCTTCCGGGCGCCGTGCGTGGAGATGAAGTACTCCAGTACGGACAGACCCTCCCGGTACGAGGCCTTGATGGGCCGCGGGATGATCTCACCCTTCGGGTTGGCCACCAGACCACGGATCGCCGCGATCTGCCGGAGCTGGAGCAGGTTACCGCGGGCGCCCGAGTTGATCATCTTCCACAGCGGGTTCTCCTGCGGCAGCGCGGTGTCCATCTCCCGGGCGACCTCGTTGGTCGCCTTGGTCCAGATCTCGATGAGCTCGCCGCGACGCTCCTCGGCGGTCATCAGACCACGCTGGTACTGCTTGTCGATCCGGTCGGCTTCCTTCTCGTACCGCTCCAGGATCTCCCGCTTGCGCGGCGGAGCGATGACGTCCTCCATGCCGATGGTGACGCCGGACCAGGTGGCCCAGTGGAAACCGGCCTCCTTGAGCCCGTCCAGGGTGGCCGCGAGGGCCACCTTCGGGAAGCGCTCGGCGAGGTCGTTGACGATCGCGGAGAGCTGGCCCTTGCGGATCTCGTAGTTCACGAAGCGGTAGCCCGGCGGCAGCGTCTCGTTGAACAGGACCCGACCCAGGGTGGTCTCCACCGTCACCGGCTCGCCCTCGACCCAGCCCTCGGGCGCGACCCACGGCTCGGCGCCAGCGCCGTTGTCGACCCCGACGACGTCCCGCAGCCGGATCTTGACCGGCGCCTGCAGGTGCAGCTCGCCGTTGTCGTACGCCATCCGAGCCTCGGCGTCCGAGCTGAACGCCCGGCCCTCGCCCTTGTTGCCCGGGGTGAGGTGGGTGAGGTGGTAGAGACCGATGACCATGTCCTGGGTGGGCATGGTGACCGGCTTGCCGTCGGCCGGCTTGAGGATGTTGTTCGACGACAGCATCAGGATCCGCGCCTCGGCCTGGGCCTCGGCGGACAGCGGCACGTGGACCGCCATCTGGTCACCGTCGAAGTCGGCGTTGAAGGCGGTGCAGACCAGCGGGTGGATCTGGATGGCCTTGCCCTCGACCAGCTGCGGCTCGAACGCCTGGATGCCCAGCCGGTGCAGGGTCGGCGCCCGGTTCAGCAGAACGGGGTGCTCGCCGATGACCTCTTCCAGCACGTCCCACACGACCGGCCGCTGCCGCTCGACCATCCGCTTGGCGGACTTGATGTTCTGCGCGTGGTTGAGGTCAACCAGCCGCTTCATCACGAACGGCTTGAACAGCTCCAGCGCCATCTGCTTGGGCAGGCCACACTGGTGCAGCTTGAGCTTCGGGCCGACCACGATGACCGAACGGCCCGAGTAGTCGACGCGCTTGCCCAGCAGGTTCTGGCGGAACCGGCCCTGCTTGCCCTTGAGCATGTCGGAGAGCGACTTCAACGGGCGGTTGCCCGGGCCGGTGACCGGCCGGCCGCGGCGGCCGTTGTCGAACAGCGCGTCGACGGCCTCCTGGAGCATCCGCTTCTCGTTGTTGACGATGATCTCGGGCGCGCCGAGGTCGATCAGCCGCTTGAGGCGGTTGTTCCGGTTGATCACCCGGCGGTACAGGTCGTTCAGGTCGGAGGTCGCGAAGCGGCCACCGTCCAGCTGCACCATCGGACGCAGGTCCGGCGGGATGACCGGAACGCAGTCCAGCACCATGCCGAGCGGCGAGTTGCGGGTGTTCTGGAACGCCGCGACGACCTTCAGCCGCTTGAGCGCCCGGATCTTCCGCTGACCCTTGCCGGAGCGGATGGTCTCGCGCAGGCTCTCGGCCTCGGCGTCGAGGTCCATGTTCTGGACCAGCGCCTTGATGGCCTCGGCGCCCATGCTGCCGGTGAAGTACTCGCCGAAGCGGTCGCGCAGCTCGCGGTAGAGCAGCTCGTCGGTGACCAGCTGCTTCGGCTCGAGCTTGCGGAAGGTGTCGAGGACCTCGTCGAGGCGGTCGATCTCGCGCTGGGCCCGGTCGCGGATCTGGCGCATCTCGCGCTCTCCGCCCTCCTTGACCTTGCGCCGGACGTCCGCCTTCGCGCCCTCGGCCTCCAGCTCGGCCAGGTCGGCCTCGAGCTTGGCGGCCCGCTTCTCGATCTCCGAGTCGCGGCTGTTCTCGGACTGCCGCTTCTCGGCCAGGATCTCGTTCTCGATGGTCGAGAGGTCACGGTGACGCGCCTCGGCGTCCACGCTCGTCACGACGTACGAGGCGAAGTAAATGATCTTCTCAAGGTCCTTCGGGGCGAGGTCCAGCAGGTAGCCCAGCCGGCTCGGCACGCCCTTGAAGTACCAGATGTGGGTCACCGGAGCGGCCAGCTCGATGTGACCCATCCGCTCCCGGCGAACCTTGGAGCGGGTCACCTCGACACCGCAGCGCTCGCAGATGATGCCCTTGAAGCGGACCCGCTTGTACTTACCGCAGTAGCACTCCCAGTCCCGCTGCGGACCGAAGATCTTCTCGCAGAAGAGCCCGTCCTTCTCCGGCTTCAGGGTGCGGTAGTTGATGGTCTCGGGCTTCTTGACCTCGCCGTGGGACCACTGACGGATGTCGTCAGCGGTGGCGAGGCCGATGCGCAGCTCGTCGAAGAAGTTGACGTCGAGCACTATGTCCCCTATGTCGTCGTCTGTACTGCTTAGCTAACGGGCGGAGTCGGGAGCCGGCGTCGCCGG